>ONHJ01000167.1 GCA_900317595.1 uncultured Eubacteriales bacterium
TTAACGGTTTTTCCGTCAACCTGCTCAGAGGTGTTCGGTTCCTGCTCATATCTTACGCCGTCAACATAGAAATAGTATTGAAATATCATCATCGCAAAGGGTAAAATATATTAAAAATGTTGACAATAAAAGGCGAATATGGCAAAATAAGTCTGCTTAGATCTGAATTTGTGTCTATTTTTCCGAAAATCGTGTTTGCTTTTTCGCTTTCCGGGCACAAAGGCAGAGAGGGCTTGGGCGGCAGCCGGCGCTTGACGCTTCTGTGAGCCTATCGGACAAGCTGCGGCCCGGATTATGTGCACTTTTTTGGAGGCGAAGAACAAATGAAAAAAAACTATTGCATTTGATGGAGGATGGAAAAACACGAAACATATCGGAAATAATGGAAGAAGATCTATTTATCAGCGATATGTCCAATAAGCATATCAGCGAATTGTTAAGAACACTTGTACGTGAGGGATTATCGGAAAAAGAAACCATCAATCACAGGGTTTGCTTTAGAATCCCGTGAGAGTTTCGGCGAGCCCTATGAAAAGAAAGGAGTACCAATGAAATTTATCCATTTATCCGATTTGCATATCGGAAAACGAGTCAACGAAATGTCAATGATCGGGGATCAGGAGCATATCCTGAACCAAATCCTGCAAATCATCGATGACGAAAATCCCGACGCTGTATTGATCGCAGGCGACGTCTACGACAAATCCGTGCCGACGACCGAGGCGGTGGAGCTGCTCGACAGCTTTCTTTACCGCCTGTCAAAGCGCGACGCGGCGGTGTTCATCATCAGCGGCAACCATGATTCCTCCGAGCGTCTGGCGTTCGGCTCGCGGCTGATCGACCAAAGCGGCATCCATATTGCGCCCGTCTACCGCGGAGAGGTCGCAAAGCATACCGTCAAGGGCGTGCATATTTATCTGCTGCCATTCATCAAGCCCGCGCACGTCCGCCCGTACTTCGAGAGTGAGAAAATCAACACTTACAACGACGCGCTCAGGGTCGCCGTCAACGCGATGAACATTGACCCCGCGCAGCGCAATATCCTCGTCACGCACCAGTTTGTGACGGGCTCCTCGCGCACCGAATCCGAGGACGTTTCCGTCGGCGGCACCGACAACATCGATGCGGAGGTCTTTGCCGACTTCGACTATGTCGCGCTCGGTCACATCCACCGTCCGCAGAACTGCGGCAGCCGGAAAATCCGCTATTGCGGCACGCCTTTAAAATACTCCTTCTCCGAGGCGAAGGATGAAAAGTCCGTCACGGTCGGCGAGCTGGATGAAGATAAAAATCTCACCATCCGCACGATCCCGCTCACGCCCAAGCACGATATGGTTGAGCTGAAAGGCAGTTACGTTGAGCTGACCGCGAAAAGCTACTACGACGGCACGACCTATCGGGAGGATTATATCCACATCACCCTCACCGACGAGGACGACATTCCCGACGCGGTCGGCAAGCTGCGGACGATCTACCGCAACCTGATGAAGCTCGATTATGACAATCAGCGCACGCGCGCGAACGGAGAGCTGCTGCCCGAAGCGCAGGTGGAAACGAAATCGCCGCTTGAGCTGTTCGGGGATTTCTACCGCACGCAGAACGGTCAGGACATGACCGACGGACAGCAGGCGTATTTGCAGAGCATGATCGAAAGCGTATGGGAGGATTTTGCAAAATGAGACCGATAAAACTGACGATGTCCGCGTTCGGACCCTACGCGGGCGAAACGACCATAGATTTTGAAAAGCTGGGACAGAGCGGCTTGTATTTAATTACAGGCGACACGGGCGCGGGCAAGACGACCATCTTCGACGCGATCGTCTACGCGCTCTACGGAGAGACCAGCAGCAAGGAGCGAACGCCCAATATGCTGCGCTCAAAATATGCCGACGCGGGCACGGCTACCTTTGTGGAGCTGCAGTTCCGCTGCGGCGACAAGGAATTTCGCGTCAAACGCAATCCCGAATACCTGCGCCCGAAAAAGAGCGGCAAGGGCTTTACAAAAGCGGCGGCGGACTGTGAGCTGGCGCTGCCGAATCAAAGCGTGATCACCAAACGCGCGGAGGTTGACGACAAAATCCGCGCGATCATCGGACTCGACAGCCGCCAGTTCATGCAGATCGCCATGATTGCGCAGGGCGACTTCAAAAAGCTCCTGCTCGCTTCCACAGAGGACAGAAAGAAGATTTTCCGTCAGATTTTCAAGACGGAGAATTACGATGGCCTGCAGCAAAAGCTGAAAAACGAATACATGCAGTCAAAGCGCAGGCTTGACGACGCGGGCAAAAGTATACAGCAGTATATCGGCGGCATTCTCTGTGCGGACGACAGCGGCGAATATTTACTGATAGACCGCGCCAAGCGCCGCGAGCTGCCGATTTCGGAAACCGTCGAAGCCCTCGGGCGCATCAACAAAGCCGACGAAAGCAGCCTGCAAGCTTATGACAAACAACTGACTGAAATCGAAAAGCGCCTCGCTGTGCTGAACGCCGATTTGGGCAAGATCGACGAATACA
>ONHJ01000045.1 GCA_900317595.1 uncultured Eubacteriales bacterium
CGCTGCAGGAACGTGGAATACACCGCGAAAACGGGACGGTATCCCTTTGAAGCCAAGCCGCAGCCAAAGGTAACGGCGTGCTCCTCGGCGATGCCCACGTCGAAAAAGCGGTTTTTATGCGTGCGCGAAAACTCGCCGAGACCCGTGCCGCTCGCCATGGCGGCGGTGATGGCACAGATCTTGTCGTCTTTGTCCGCCAGCTCGCAGAGCGCTTTGCCGAATTCGGCGGAAAAGCCCTTGTGGCTCGAGATCGGCTCTCCGGAATCGATATCGAACTGACCTATGCCGTGGAACTCGCCCGGATTCTCCTCTGCGGGCTGATAGCCCTTGCCTTTTTTTGTTACGACGTGGACCAGCACCGGCGAATTGTTTTTCTTCGCCGCCCTGAGCGCCTTGTCAAGATCCTCAAGATTGTGTCCGTCGATCGGACCGAAATAGGTAAAACCGAAGTCGTCGAAAAGCGTGTTTTTATAGACCCAGTTTTTGATTTTGGATTTGCTGCGGCGCAGCAGCCCCTTTAAAAGCCTGCCCAGCAGCGGGATATGTGAAAGCGCGCGCTCGGTGAATTTTTTTACCCTGATGTAGCGCGGCTGTATACGCACCGAAGTGAGATAACGCGGGATAGCTCCTACGTTTTTTGAGATTGACATTTTGTTGTCATTGAGGACGATGATGAAATTTTTGTTGAAGCGTCCCGCGTTGTTGAGCGCCTCGAACGCCAAGCCTCCGGTCAGCGAGCCGTCGCCGATGACGGCTATTGTGGCGCTGCTGTCGCCGTTCATCGCCTTGGCGTTGGCTATGCCGAAGGCGGCTGAGATCGAGGTGCTGCTGTGACCCGTGTTGAAATCGTCGTAAACGCTCTCCTCTTTCTTGGGAAAGCCCGAGATCCCGCCCTTGGTGCGCAGCGTGTCAAAACGGTCAAAGCGACCCGTCAACAGCTTGTGGGTGTAGCTTTGGTGACCTACGTCCCACACGATGCTGTCCTCTGGAAAATCGAAAACGCGGTGCAGCGCGACCGTCAGCTCCACCACGCCGAGATTCGGCGAAAGGTGGCCGCCGTTGACGGAAACGACCTCAACAAGCTTTTCCCTGATTTCGTCGCACAGCAAAGCAAGCTGCGCTTCGTCCAGCTTTTTTACGTCCTCGGGAGATTTAATTGTCGAGAGTATTCGGTATTCGCCCATAGCTCTCTCCTTGAAAACCACATTTTTTCGACAGCCGGCTAAAGCCCTTGAAGCTGCCTTATTTCCTTCTTTTTGCCAGATTCATAGCGAAGATCGCGAGCGGAGTGGTGTTGCCACTGAAGGTCGAAAGCGCCGCCACCGCCTGCGCCGTGTACTGCTCCACCAGTTCGCGGCATTTTTCGATGCCCAGCAGCGAAACAAAGGTGGATTTTTGGTTTTCCTCATCGCTGCCGACGGGCTTTCCGAGCTCCTCGTCGGTCGAGGTGCAGTCGAGAATGTCGTCCTGTATCTGGAAGGCAAGCCCTACGCTTTCGCCGTAGACCGACGCCGCCCTGATCTGCTCCTCGGTCGCCCCCGCCGAAATGCAGCCCAGCTCGCAGGCTGCCTGAATAAGGCAGGAGGTTTTTTTGCGCACCAGCTCACGCACCGTTTCAAGCGGCACTTGGGTGTTTTCGCTTTGCAGATCGATCATCTGACCGCCCGCCATACCGAGGCAGCCGGCGTATTTGGCAAGTGTGTTTACAGCCCTGCGGCACGCCTGTTCGCCCGCGAGAGCTGCGGCTTGGTCGGAGGACAGCACCTCAAAAGCGAGGGTCTGCAGAGCGTCGCCCGCCAAAAGTGCCGTGTCCTCACCGAAGACCTTGTGATTTGACGGCTTTCCGCGCCGCAGATCGTCGTTGTCCATGCAGGGCAGGTCGTCGTGGATCAGCGAATAGGTGTGGATCATCTCCACCGCGCAGGCAAAGGGCAGCGCGTTTTTCACCTTTCCGCCGCAAAGCACGGCAAACGCCGTCACAAGCATCGGGCGCACGCGCTTGCCGCCCGCCTCAAGGCTGTATTTCATGGCGTCGATCAGCTTTTGCTCCGTATACTCGCCCTGAGGCAAAAAGCCGAAAAGCGCGGTTTCGATCTGTTGCAGAGTATGACTATCCATTTGAAGCCTCCGTAAAAGCCGCTATCCTTTGATTGGCGTCCTCGATCCTGCCTTTGTAATCGTTGAGCTGCTCCATGCAGTACGCGATCAAATCACACGCCTTTGTGTAGAGCGCGACGCTTTCGCCGAGCGGCAGCTTTTCATTTTCAAGCCTTCCGACGGTTTCCTCAAGCAAGATGTTTGCCTGTTCAATGGTCATAGTTTCATCCATTTGTATCCTCCATGCCCGCGAATTCCAGCAGGCGCTGCATGCGGTGATTTGCTCCGCTGCGGCTTATCGGCGTGCTCAGGCTTTCGCCGAGCGCGCGCAGTGACATTTCGGGATTTTCGAGCCGCAGAAGCGCGATTTCTTTCAGATCGTCGGGCAGCGCTTCAAGCCCGACGGTGTTTTTTATCATATTTATCGCTTCAAGCTGTTTTACCGAAGCGGAAACTACCTTGGTGATATTGGCGACCTCGCTGTTTATGCGGCGGTTGATATTGTTGCGCACCTGCTTGACCGCCTTGGTACCCATCAGCTCCATAGCGCGGATCGGCGCGCCGATATAGGCAAGCAGGTCGCAGATCTGTTCGCTGCCCTTGAAATAGACGATATAGCTGCCGTTTCGGGCGACGGTTTTCGGCGTGAAAACGCACTCGGTCACCTCGGTGAGGATTTTGCAGAGATCGGCGCTGAGGTTTTTGAAGGGCGCCGAAAACTCCGCGTGATAGCTTTTCGCGGGGTCGGAAACGGAGCCGCAGCTCAGAAACACGCCGCGAACGAACGCAGCCGCACATTCCTCACCCGAAAGGTTGGCACGGTTGACGCGCAGAGTCACCTGCTTTGGCAGATGACCGAAATCGGCGAAGATACGCGCGCAGTCGGCGGGATCGACCACCGATATCCTGTACAGCCTGCTCTCGCCCGTGCGCACCCGCAGCGCGGTCTGCTTTTCGATGATAGGCGTGAAGATCCGCTCCAGCAGCTCGACCGCACGCTTTGCCGCGTCGGGGCTTTCGGTGGTGAAGACGATCTTATTCTCGCTGAACACCTTGCCGAACAGCAGTATCCCGTACAGCTCGGCTCTGAGCGATTCCGCGTCGGCGCACTGAACCGCGCAGAGCTCCTTTTTTACTTCTGACGAAAAAGACACGGTTCCTCCTGAAGCTACTTCCAAACATCGCGGTGCTGGATAACGCATTTGTAGTCCAGCTTTTGAAAATGCTGATTGAGCTCGCGGGCGACGGTGACGCTGCGGTGCTTGCCGCCGGTGCATCCGACGCCGACCACCAGCTCGCTTTTGCCCTCCTTAAGGTAAAGCGGCACGGCGTAATCGAGCAGATTAAGGGTGCGCAGCACAAATTCCTGGGTCTCGGAGCTGCCGAGCACATAGTCGCGCACCTCCTGGTCAAGCCCCGTAAGCGGCTTCAATGCCGGGATGTAAAAAGGATTGGGCAGGCAGCGCACGTCGATTATCATGTCAGCCTCGAGCGGAATGCCGTATTTGAAGCCGAACGACATGAAAGTAAGGGTCAGCGCCTGCGAGGTGTCCTCCATAAAAAGGTTCATCACGCGTTCGCGAAGCTGCTTGTTTGACATATAGGTGGTGTCAATCGTGTAGTCCGCAAGCCGCTTGCAGGAAACGAGCAGCGCCTTTTCAAAATCCACAGCTTCGGCGACCGAGCCGCTTTTGAGGCGGTCTGCAAGCGGGTGCTTGCGCCGGGTCTCCTTGTAGCGGATGATGATGACGTCGGGCTTGGCGTCGAAAAAGAGAATCTTGACGTCCTTGTGTGCCGACTTGAACTGCTCGATGGCTACGTTCATGTTTTTATAATTCTCGGTGCCGCGCACGTCCACCACAACAGCGACGCGCTTCATGTTTTCATCCCCGGATTTGGAGCAGAGGGTGTAGAGCATCGGCAGCAGAGAAGCGGGGATGTTGTCAACGCAGTAGTAGCCGATGTCCTCGAGCACGTGCAGCGCCGAAGTCTTGCCGGCGCCCGACATGCCCGTAATTATGACGAATTCCATATTTTCTCCTAGAGAATAATCAGTTCACATTCCAAGGTGTAGCCCGTTTCGTCATACACCTTTGTCTGCACCTCGCGGATCAGGCTTTTGACGTCGTTTGCAGTGGCGTTTTGCCTGTTGATAATGAATCCCGCGTGCTTTTCGCTGACCTGAGCGCCACCGTGAGAATGGCCTTTCAGCCCGCACTGCTCGATCAGCGCGCCGGCATAAGCGCCCTCGGGGCGCTTGAACACACTGCCTGCACTGGGGTATTCAAGCGGCTGCTTGCTGCTGCGCCTTGAAAGAAAATCATCCATGCGCGCGCGGATATCGTCGGGATTATCCTTTTTCAGCTTAAGGGTGACCCCGGTGATGATGGCTTTGTTTTTTCTGTAGACGCTGCTGCGGTAGCCGAACTGCAGGCCGTCCTTTTCAATCCTGCCCGATTCGCCGTCGGGGGTGAGATGGTTGACGCTGTAAACGACGTCCTTCATTTCGCCGCCGTAAGCGCCCGCGTTCATAAACACCGCTCCGCCGACCGTTCCGGGGATTCCCCAGGCAAATTCCAGACCGCTGAGTCCGCAGCCCAGCGCGTATTTGCAGAGCGCTGCGAGCGACGCGCCCGCTCCGCAGTAAACGGTGTCCTCATCCACCAGCGAGATCTTGCGAAAGTCGCCGTCAAGCCGCAGCACCACGCCGCGGTAGCCGTCGTCTGATGCCAAAAGATTGCTGCCGTTGCCGATCAGCAGATAGTCAACATCGGAATCCTTACATTCCTTTAATATGGCGCTCAGCTTGCTGACGGATGTCACCTTTATATATGTATCGGCGTTGCCGCCGATCTTAAAGGTGGTGTGACGGCTCATCGGCTCGTCTTTGCGCGCCTCGCAGCCGAGGATCTCGGCAAGATTATAAATGATATCTGATCTGTCCATTAAATACCCCTTTTGAGTTGAGTGTTGAGAGTTGCTGTACAGAAAGCCTCCTTTACAAAAGGAGCCTTTTTAGGAGCGACGCTTTTTGCTCCGCCGAAGGGGATTCCCCGGCGGACACATTGGTCCACCCCTACACAGTTGAGGAAACCGTGCTCCAAAATCCGCACCGCAGCATTATAAATCGGGTGCGGGCAGAGCCCGCCCTTCACTATTAATCATTAATTATTTTACTCCCATTTGTCGATCATTACCTTGGGAGATTCGGGCATGGCGGCAACGTCCATGCCGAGGCTCTTGAGCAGATCCTTGGCGGCGTTGTAGCCCATTTTCTTCTGGCGGTTGTTCATAGCCGCGACCTCGATGATAACGGCGAGGTTTCTGCCGGGCTTGACCGGGATGGTGATGGTCGGCACCTCGACGCCGAGTATCTCCATGTAATCGTTGTCAAGTCCCATGCGGTCATAGACCTTCGTGTTGTCCCACAGCTCCAGATTGACCACCATGTCGATCTTTTCGCTGGTCTTTACCGCGCCCATGCCGAACAACTGGCGGGCGTTGATGATGCCGATGCCGCGCAGCTCGATGAAGTGGCGGATATTAGCGGGCGACTGACCGACGATGGTGTTGATGGATGTGCGCAGTATCTCCACCGCGTCGTCGGCTACCAAACGGTGGCCGCGCTTGATAAGCTCGATCGCGGTCTCGCTTTTACCTACGCCGCTGTCGCCTATGAGCAGACAGCCTTCGCCGTATACCTCAACGAGCACTCCGTGGCGCGTTATGCGCGGAGCCAGCTCGCGGTTGAGGAACTGCACCAGACGGGCGGTGAGGTCGGACGTATTTTCATCGGTACGGAAGATGGATACCTTGTGCAGCTTCGCGCTTTCAAGTATCACGTTGCTCGGCTCGATCTGGCGGCAGATGATGACCGCCGGCGGTCCGAAGCTGAAAATCGAGTCGATCACCATGCGCTGAGCTTCGGAGCCGAATCTTCTGAGATACGAAAACTCAGTGTTGCCGAGTATCTGGATACGCTTGTTGTCGAAAAACTCAAAGTAACCCGTCAATTCCAAGCCGGGTCGGTTGATCTCAACCGAGGAAATGTTGATCTCCTCATAGTTTTCCGCGACATAGATCTTATCCAGCCCAAGTCTGTTAACGATTTCGGAAAGAGGTACCGAAAATTCTGACATAATTCCACCGCCTTTATCAAACTCTGTGTCATATTCACCGTATAATTAAATCTATTATACTACAAACGGCAGATTTAATAAAGCCTTTTTGTGAATTATTTTTACAAAAATGTCCGTTTTTTACCCGTTTTCTTTTTGTGAGGGGAACGTGACCGCGGAAACCTTAAGCTCATCGCCTCCGCAGATGAACGGCACCGAAAAGCAGCAGCCGCGCGCGTAGCTGTTATATACGGAAAGATAGTCGAGGCAGACGTCGGGATGATGGCTGCGGCACAGCAAAAGCCGGTTTTCGATCGTCCGCTGCACACGCGTGCTCTCGCGCATCCTTTTCAGAGTGCCGCCGTCGCAGAGCGCCACATACGCCACCGGAGAAAAGGACGCCCGGGTCGAGATATACCCGATGTCACCCTGCATCACATCGCTCACGGCGTTTTTGTGGATAAGGATGAGCTCGAGCTTTGCCAGCGACAGGTTTGGGATATACTGCTTTTGCGCCAGCCGCTGCGCTTCCTCGAGCGACGGCGCCGGAATGTCGACCGCCTCAGGCGTCTCGCTGTCCGTCAGCGGATAGAAGGTGTAAACAAGCTGACCTCCGAGCCGCTGCACACTGATGTTTTCGATGACCGTCGCGGTCTCGATGCGGCGGTTGCTTTTACAGCCCGACATGCTCAGCGGCAATATCAGCAAAAGCACAAGCAGTTTTTTAGACATTTTGCCGCCTCGCTTTCAAATAATAATACATCGGGATCACTGCGCCCGTCAAAAAGGTCAAGGCGTTGAATACGGTGGGATCGGTAAAAACCGTTCGCAACGGCGAAAAGGCTTCCGCGGCAAAGCGCAGCAGGAAGATCGCCGCCGAAAATCCCGCTATCCAAGGCAGACTCCCGTTCCTGCCGACCGCGCGGCATATCGCGCACAAAAACAGCGACACGATCATAAACACCGACATCGTCGACAGCGCCATATAAAAGCTCTCCACGCCCGCGTAGCTGCCGAAATGCGCCACCCGCGACAGCAAAAAGGTCTGGTACTCCTGCCGCGAAGCGTATTCGCCCACGGCGAACGCGATGAAAAACAGTATCAGCGCGAATTTCAGCCCCGTGAGCGCCAGCGCGACGACCGGCTGCCTCAGCCTGAAATTCCGTGTATACCCCGACAGGCAGGTGAAGAGCACCGCGATAAAGCCTGGCGTGAAGAAATAGCCCGTGTTCCGGAAAAACGCCTGAATACCGCCCTCAAAGCGAAAGCTGTCCTCATCGAAGCGAAGCGACGAAAGGCTGCCGCCGAACAGCAGAAGATTGGTCACCATCGCCAGAGCGAACAGAAAAACCGCAAAGCGCGTTATGACGTTCGCGCCCTTGAAGGCTGCGTAAACGCAGCATATCAGCAGCATGAACGCCACAAAGCAGGGGTCGGTCTCGGTGTAATACTTTTTGCAGAACATATCGGTGTAGGGCAGCAAAAAATAGAGAGCGGCAAAGATCGCATAGGCGCAATACACCGCCGCGACCGCCCGCCTTTCAGCCGCGCTGCGGCTGCCGAGCTGTGAGAGCGTGTCGCCGCCGCAGCGCTTTTTAAGCAGCGCCGTCGGCAAAAACAGCAAAAAGCACAGCCCCAGCCCGACTCCGACACAGAGCAGGTCAAAAAGGAAGGACGCAGGCGCCAGATCGAAGCTTTGCAGCAAAATAACCGAGCAGGCGCAAAGCGTGAGACTCATCAAAAACCGCTTCGACGAAAACTTGATCTCAGCACGCATCAGCTTTCCTCCGTTTCCGCGAAATTCTGCACCTTGATGGTATGCTTCGATAGCTGCTTCCAGCCCGCCCTCACGAACACATCGCGCATAGAGCGCAGGGAGAACGGCGAAAGCGCCGAAAGATACGGCACGCCAAGCGAGGTTTTGGAGCACATACTGATAAGCACCAGCGCGCTGGCGAGCACTATTCCCCACAGCCCCAAAGCGCCCGCGACAGCGATAAAGGCAAAGCGCAGCATGGTCACCGGCGGATAGAGCGGCGAGGTCACATAGCCGCAGATCGCCGCCGTCGCCACCACCATCAGCGTTGACGAGCTGATTATGCCCGCAGTCACGGCGCTGTCGCCGATGACCAGCGCGCCGACGATGCTGACCGCGTGCCCCAGTGATTTCGGGATCCGCAGCCCCGCCTCCTTCATTATCTCATAAACAAAGGTTATCAGCAGCACCTCAAGCGTCACCGGCAGCGGCGTCTGAGACAGAGAACGCGCGGTTTTGATGAGTATCCACGTCGGAAAATACTCCGGGTGGAACTGCGCCAGCGCGGTATAGAGCGCAGGCAGGTATACGGAAATAAAAAAGGAAAGATATTTCATCACGCGTATGAAGGCAGCGTAATAGGTTCGGTTCGAGTAATCGTCAACGCCCTGAAATTCCTCCACGAACAGCCTCGGCACGATCAGCACCGCAGGGCTGCCGTCCACGATGATCGCTATTCTCCCCTCTGTAAGCTTGCCGCAGACGGTGTCGGGGCGCTCGGAAATGCCGACTCCCGAAAACAGGCGGCTGGTGTGGGCATCCTCGAGATATTCCGAGAGATAGCCCGCCGCGAGCACGGTCTCAAGATCGCAGGCGTCGAGGCGGTCGTGCAGCTTTTGCAGCAGCAGCGGAGAAACGGCGCTCTGCAAATAGCAGAGCATGAGCTGCGTGCGCGACTTCTCGCCCACCGTAAGCTGCTCGAATACCAAATCGGGATTTTTCAGGCGGCGGCGTATGAGCGACATATTGACCCTGAGCGGCTCGGTGAAGCCCTCGCGTGCGCCGCGCTGCACCACCTCGCTCTCGGGCTCGGTGACTCCGCGAAAAGCAAAGCCCTGAGCGCCGACCGCGATCAGCCCCGGAGCGCCGTCGATCTTCAGCACCGCGAAGCCCGAGGCGATGAAGGAAATAAGCTGTTGCCGCGTTATCTCGGTCAGATCGCCGGTCGCAAGCACCGAGTTAAGCACAGTGCTGTAGACCTCCTGCGAGGTCTGCTCCCGAAAATCGTACGCCAGCAGCGGATTGAGCGAGGATTGAGCCAAGCCCTCCTTGTCTACCATACCCTCTATGGAATAAACGGCGGCTCGGATCTGCCGCTTTGAGCGCAGCGTCAGGTCGCGGACGGTCAGATCCGCCGAATCGGAAAACTGAGTTTTTAACCATTCCGTTAATTCTTTGATAGAATCATTCATCTTATCACCCGAGGATAGCGTATGAAATTCTGCCGAAAATATTCCGCCGCAGCGCATAAAACAGCGCCGCACGCAAAAAATAAGCGCGGTGATGGAAATGTTGATTGCTATTTTTCGCACGGTGATCCTGTACGCCTTCATAATCCTGGCGATCCGCCTGATGGGAAAGCGGCAGATCAGCGATATGCAGCCCAGCGAGCTGGTGGTGACGCTTGTTGTGTCGGACATCGCTTCGCTGCCGATGCAGAACACCTCACAGCCGCTGCTGAGCGGCGTGGTGCCGGTGCTTGTGCTGGTCGCGCTGGAGCTGACGACGAGCACGGTGATGGTGAAAAGCCACCTTTTCCGGCGAATGGTATGCGGCAGCCCGGTGGTGATAATCGAAAACGGGCGCCTGCTCCAAAAGAAGCTTCAAAGGCTGCGTATGACGGCTGAGGATCTGCTGGCGCAGCTTCGGCAGCAGGACGTTTTCGCGATAGAGGACGTGCAGTATTGCATAATGGAGACCAACGGCAGCCTTAGCGTGCTCGAAAAGCCCGACAAGCCGCAGGCGGCGGTCATCAGCGACGGCAGACTCGACAAAAACGCGCTGCAGCTTTGCCGCCACAGCGCCGAGGACGTTGAGAAGATACTGAAAAAGAATCACACAAAAATCGAGGACGTTTTTTTGATGACGCTAAACAGCAGCGGCGACTGCCGCATTTTCAAAAAGGAGCACTGAATGAAACGTATCTGGATAGCGCTTGCTGTGGCGGCGCTTGTTTTCGGCGGCGCGGCTTGGGAAATAAGCTTCGTCAGCCGTTCGGTAGACGAGCAGACAAGCCGCATAGAAAGGATCGACCGCCTTTTTCAAAACGGCGACACCGACGGCGCGGCGCGTGCCTGCGCCGAATTGGAGGAGGATTGGAGCCGCACCGCAAGGGCTATGGATTCGCTGCTTATCCACGACTATGTGGACGGCATCGGCAACAGCTTCGCCCGAATGCGCAGATATTTGGAAAACGGCAGCCGCGCGCATTATTTCGCGGAAAGCGCATATACAAAAAAAGCACTCGCTTCCATAAAAGAAAGCGAGTACCCGTTTTTTGAAAATATTCTGTGATTTACTTGAACTCCTTGGCGGCAGCTTTTTTCTGCGCCTTTTTGGTCTGCCAGATGACCCAGAGGGGACCTGCGATGCAGAGCGAGGAGTAGCAGCCGGAGATAACGCCGATCATCATCGGGAGCGCAAAGCCCTTTACCGAAGCGATGTTGAAGATGCTTGCAACGATGTAAACGGTAAGGATAGCGACAAGGGTGGTGACGGAGGTCATTATCGTTCTTCTCATGGTCTTGGTGGAGCTGACGTTGAACACTGTGCCGACGTCGATCTTTCTGCCCATGAGCTTTCTCTGCTCACGGACACGGTCGTAGATAACGATGGTGTCGTTGAGCGAGTAGCCGAGGATCATCAGCACGACCGCGATGAAGTTGGAGTCGATCGGCCAGCGGAAGATGACATACATGAAGTAGATCATCGCCACATCGTGGCGACCGCGACCAGACACTTGAGCAGGAAGCTGTGACCCATCGAAGCGTCGACGGAGTTTTCTTCAAGCAGCTCGAACTTGGCGTCGGGATATTCCTTCTGCAGTTCTGCGGTAAGAGTGGCGCCGACAGAACGGTCCATGGCGTTTTTGCCCGCGAACTGAACGGTGACGCTGTTGCCGGTGCCGCCCGCCATATCGCTTGAGAACGCAGCCGTGATGCTGTCGTCGGTCTTGTCCTGGATAAAGTCGCGCAGCTTATCCTGATTGATATCGCCGCGATAGCTGTAGGTCAGGATGGAACCGCCGGAGAACTGGATGTCGAGGGTGGTGCCGAAAATGAAGTTGCAAATGATACCGATCAAAATGATGCCGAGCGAAACGCCGAAGAAGATCTTCTTTTTGCCGACGAAGTCGAGGATGCGTCTGCCGCCGTTATACTTATCGCTGATCTCCTGAGGTGTCAAAGCGGTTTCGGCTTTGGTCTGAACATTATTTGCCATTCTTAACACCTCCAAACAGCCAATTCTTTCTGAGGGGCTTGAAGCCCGCGATGCTCTTGAGCATCAGTCTGGAGCAGAATACGCCCATGATGAAGTTGGAAAGTACGCCCACGAGGAGGGTGTAACCAAACGCGTAGATTGTACCTGTGGTGGATGCGCCGAACAGGAAGGAAAGGATATTGGAAGTACCGAATACCAGAATCAGGATGATGGAAACGATAACGACCGTCATGTTGCCGTCGATGATAGCGGCAAGCGAGTTCTTGGTACCCTTTTCCAGAGCGCCGTCCAGCGTTCTGCCGGCGCGCAGCTCTTCCTTGATGCGCTCGGCGGTGATGACGTTACAGTCAACGCCCATACCGATGGACAAAATCAGACCGGCGATACCGGGCAGTGTCATGGTGAAGGACGAGAAGATCGGGAAATAGCGCGAGATAGCCGCGATAGACAGCGCCATCTGACCTGTGAGGGAGATGACCGCGATAACGCCCGGCAGACGATAGAACACGATCATCAGCACGGCGATCAGCAGGAAGGCGATGCCGCCTGCCCATCCCATTGCCAGCAGCGCGTTCTGACCGAGTGTGGGGCTGATGTTACCGTATGTAACTGTCTCAAGCGAGAAGGGCAGCGCGCCCGCCTTGATCTTGTTAGCAAGCTCGGCAGCGGATTTTGCGGTAAAGCTGCCCGAGATAACGGCTACACCGTCGGTGATCTCGGAGTTGATCGTGGGATAGGAGATCATAACATCGTCCATCCAGATCGAAACCACCTTGTTGAGATAGGTCTTGGTGATCTGGGCAAATCTGTCCTTGCCCTCGTCGGTCAGTGTCAGCTCAACATAGTGCTCGGCAAGACCGCCCTGAGAAAGATTGCCGTAACGCGGCTTTGCGTCCTTTACCATTGAACCGTCCATCAGAACGATGGTGGTGTCGGTGGTAGCGGTGGTCAGCGCCTCGTTAAGCTTTTCCTCGTCGGTGCGGGTATCCTCCGTCTCGGTTGAGGCGTTGGGGTTGGTCGGCGTTATCGGCAGCACATTGCCGCTCTTGTCGACCTTTGTATCCGCGTAATTCTTATCGGGGCGGAAGGTGAGCTTTGCGGTCGCAGAGATCTCTTCTACCGCCTCCGCCGCGTTATACTCTTTTTCGTCTGCTTTCCACGGGAAACGCACGATGATCTTGTCGTTCTTTTCATCGTCGTAAATCTCGTAGTCGTTGATGCCCGACATCTGCATGCGCTGCTTGATAGTTTCGCTCGCGGCCTTCAGCTCTTCCTTGGAAGCGTCGTAGTTGTCCGCGGGTTTGAAAGTAGCATTGACGCCGCCGCTGATGTCAATTCCCCATCGAATGTCGCTGATTCCCTTGATAACCGTGACTTTGTTATCGCCGTTGTAGTAGGCGATACCGAAAACCGCGGTATACGCGAAGGCCAAAATCAGCAAAGCAACGATGAAGAACACAGGCTTTGGAACTCTTTTCATGCCTTAAAAACCTCCGTTTTATAATTCCGCAGCCGCCGAAACGCATGAAAAAACGTCTCAGCCGGCCATATATCCGGGTAGCACGCAAAAAAAATAATCTGTTATGCGTGCATACTTACAGACATAACAGATTTATTATATGTTTTTTTCATCAAAATGTCAATAGAAATCAAAAGATTTAACAAAAATTTTAGTGAGTAGTGTTCAGTTGCCGAAAACAGATTGTACGGAAAACGGCTGTTCGCTCTGCTCCGATCCGCCGATTGTCTCCTGCGTTACCTCGGTCAGGGCAAGCTTACAGGTCAGCGGGTCGCCGTTGATTTGATTTGCGAGCTTTTCGGCGTCCTCTTTGGAAAAGCCGCCGGAAACGATCGCTTTGCCGTCGGTGATCTCATTCATAATAGTGGGAGCCGCGATCATAATGTCGTCCATCCAGATTGAGACCGCCTGATTCAGATACGTCCGCGTTATCTGCGCGAACCTTTCCTTTCCCTCCTCGGTAAAGGTAAGCATAACACTGTACTCGGCAGAACCGTCATTGAGGGAAGACCCGGGGATGACCGTCTCGGCTTTTTCGACCATTGAGTAGTCCATCAGCACAATAGTGGTATCCTGCGTGGCGTATTTAAGCGCGTCCTCCTGCTTCTGCTCGTCCGTGCGCTCATCATTCTCGTAATCCGAATTAGGGTATGTGGGTGTTTTATAAATATATTTGCCGTTAGCGTCGACCAGAGTTTCAGCATACCATTTGTCGGGGCGGAAGGTGAGCACGTTCGGCTGTGTCAATTCTGCCAATTGGTCTGTTGATAATTCGGTTTCCTGCTTTGGATACCTTAGAACGATGGTCTGCTCATCTGCCATTACCTCAGCCTGAACGTCACTTGATACCAATTCCGAAAGGCGCTTTTCGAGCACCTTTTTCGCGTCATTCAATTCTTTATCCGATGTTTCTTCCGCTTCGGCTTTGAAAACCAATTTGCTGCAGACCTTCGGCGTATTCTCGGTCGCCGAGGCACTTTCCTCGCTGTCTGATTCGCACGCCGTCATACATAAAGCCACGATCACAAGAATCAAGAAAAACGCCGCAAATCTTTTTTTCATATCGCTCACCTCAAAAAACAAGCCTGAGATATTATACTCAGGCTCATTTTAACATATATCGGCGCTTTTTTCAAGCAATATCTTATTTATTCAACAGCTTTTCGCACGCAGCGAGCTTTACGCAGACGCAGAACAGATCCATAGCGGTCTGCAGCTCGTCGTTGGGCGGGAAGGACGGCGCTATGCGGATATTTGAGTCGTTGGGGTCGAAGCCGTTGGGATAGGTCGCGCCGGCGCCGGTCAGCACCAAGCCAGCTTCCCTGCAGAGCTGCACCACACGCTTGGCGGTGCCGTTCATCACGTCGATGCTGACGAAGTAGCCGCCGTTGGGATCGGTCCACTTGCCGACGCCCACGGGCGCAAGCTCGTTTTTCAGGGTGCTGAGCACGATCTCGAACTTCGGCGCGAGAACCGCCTTGTGCTTCTTCATATGCTCCAGAACGCCGTTGTAATCGCCGAAATATTTAACGTGGCGCAGCATATTGAGCTTGTCGTAGCTGATGACCTCAAAGTTGTAGCGCTCTCTTAAGACCTTC
>ONHJ01000185.1 GCA_900317595.1 uncultured Eubacteriales bacterium
GCGCCGATCGCGTCCGCGGTTGGCTTTTATGTTAATGAGAGGTAAAAAATGAGCTCTGCGGGAATCCCGAACGAAAAACTCAATAAACTGTTTTTGCCTGTTTTGGCGGTCATAGCCGCGCTGCCGGTCGCGCTGATATTCAACGACAACATCTGGTTCGACGAGGCGTACACGCTGGCGCTTATCCGCCACAGCTTCGGCGATGTTATCGGGATATTAAAAACCGATATGCACCCGCCGCTGTATTTTATTTCTTTAAAAGCATTTTGCGAGGTGTTCGGGTATTCCGTCGCCGTCACCAAGCTGTTTTCCGTGCTTGGGTTCTCAGTGATGATACTCGCGGGCGGCTTTTTGCTGAAAAAGCATTTCGGCGTTTTGTGCGGGCTGACCTTCGCGCTCTGTTCCGCGGCTATGCCTATGAGCTTCTATTTCAGCGTGCAGCAGCGCTCCTACTCATGGACGGTCTGCTTTGTCGCCCTGTGCTTCACAGAAGCCGTTTTAGCCGTGACCAAGGGAAAACACCTTCATTTCGTTTTGATGGCTCTGACGGGGCTTTTGGCGGCTTATGACCACTTCTTCGGGCTGCTGGCGGTCGGTATCGTCTATGCGTTCGTCAATCTTTGGCTGCTGATAAAAGACCGCAGGCTGTTTTTGCGCGCCTTGATCGCCGACGGCATGGTCATCGCGGGCTATTCGCTTTGGATACTGCCGCTTCTGAGTCAGGCGGGCAGTGCCGCGAGCGAGTTCTGGCTCAACGGCGTCGAGCCGCTGTCGGTCGTGATCTTCGCCGCGTCCTGCGTCATAGTTTTTCTGCTGCTGCTTCCGAAGGCTAACCGCAGGCTTGAAACCGTTTTCGCCGCCGTGTGCGTGCTGAGTCTTCAGGCTTGCTGTCTGCTCGGCACCCTGCTCGTCCGCCCGTTCTATATCGGGCGCTACAGCGTGGTGATCTCGGGTATCGCCGCCTGTCTGGTCGCGTTTTCCGCTCCTGCTTTGGGCAAAAACGCGAGGAAGACAGTCACCGTCGTTCTGTGTGCGCTTTTTGCCGCCAATTTCGCCTTCTCAGCCGTTTTTGAGTACCAACCCCATATAAGAACATTCCGAGAGCGTTTCAAGGCTCAGCTCGGCGAAAATGACGCTTTTCTCTACTGCGACAGCGCGTTCGGTGTTATGTCTTATTACTACCCCGACAATCCGCACATCTGCACCTTCCGCGAAAGCTGGTTTTCCGCGTTTGAAAACGTAAGGTGCGTGGAAACGGACGAGATGCTGCCCGCCGTGAAGGGCGCCGACAGGATATGGGTCGTAAAATTCGCGCAGAAAAAATTCCCCAAGGAGTTTACCGACACCTTCACGCTCACCAAAACCGACGAATTTCAAAACGACTTCAACACCTATGAGGTGTATGAGGCGGTTGTCAGATAAACATACTGAATTCTTGAGCCGGCCCCGGTTTTTTATTGTGTTTTTATTGACTTTTGTCAAGTCGTCAAAACCGGAAGCCAAGGGAAGATGCCTCTACGGTTCCCCGGTCGCTTCCATGACCATGTCGATGGTCGGCGCGTTTTTGTGTATTCCGATGACGATCGGCTCATTGTATAAAAAAGAACAAAACCCCTTCCCAAAGCAAAACGCATAGGGAAGGGGTCTTTTTTTAAAAAAATCAAATAACTCAGGAAACCAGATTTCTTTTGCCCATGAATACCACCGCTAACATTCCGGAGCCGACGTGCGCGCCGATAACGGGGCCGATATCGCAGATCTGAACCTCCTTGAACATGCCCTTTACCGCCTTTCTCAGCTCCTTGGCGCCCTCGATATTGTCGGCGTGGGCGACAAAGGCGATGTTCTTTTTAGGCTCGATCGCGTCGCGCTCAACGTGCTTTACAAGCGACGGGATAACATTGCTCTTGCCTCTGATCTTGCCGACGTTCACCAGCTTGCCGGTCTCGTCGCAGCTTATCAGGGGCTTTATTTGCAGAGCCTTGCCGAAGGTCGCCGAAACAGCGGAAATGCGTCCGCCGCGCTTTAGCTGATCGAGGTCGTCAACAACGAACCAGTGGGCGATATTGTCGCGGGTCTCGGTGATGAATTGCTCAAGCTCGTCGATCGAGGCGCCTGCCTTGTATTTTTTGCCGGCGAGATAAACCAGAAGTCCCAGACCGGCGGAATCACAGCAGGAGTCGATCACCTTGATCTTTCT
>ONHJ01000063.1 GCA_900317595.1 uncultured Eubacteriales bacterium
TCCACGGTCTATTGACAATGAGCCTCTATGCATATGGTATTCTGTCAGCGCAGGCAAGCCCCATAAATGGGCTGCTGCCTGGCATTTAGCCTACCATATCTCTTACTACTACGACCGCGTAAAATACGGCTACAAGGTCAGATATGTGGACTATGAGCAGAGAAAGCTCCACGACGCCGACCCTGACGCAAATCCGGGCGACGGCGTTCTTAAGGAGGTTGTGTACGACGACGAGAGCAGCAGACAGCCGCTCGGCGAGACAGTCAGCATAGTCGTGCCGCAGACCTTCACCTATACTCCCGAGGACGGCTCGGAGCCGGTCGGCTACAACCGCATCAGCGACAGAGAGCTGACCCTGAAAATCCTTCCCGAAACCACGGTCGACCCCGAGACCGGAAAGACCGTCATCAAGACCAACGTCATCGATGTTTTCTATCGCAAGGACGCTCAGAAGGTTTTGAAGTTCAAGATCGTCTGCCTCAACGACACCGACGACACGATCGCGCGGCTTTCTCATTCGCAGGAGATCGTTGAGAATCAGCAGGATATCACGCCGGTCGATTTCATCCTCGAGTCCGGCCAGCTTATCAGCGGCAGCACCTTATCGATCAAGGATACCACCCAGACACATCAATACACCTTCCTTGGCTGGTACAGCGATCCCAAGGGTGAGGGCGACCGTCTGGCGCAGCAGGATACCGACGCGCCCGACCTCAACGCTTCATTCGTTCCCGCTCTGCCCGGAGCCGACATGACCTATTACGCCGTGTTCCCTGCACGTCGACGTGATGTACAGCGACGACGGCAAGCTGGAGAATTATGAGGACGGCTCGATCGACACCGACGGCAGCGTCACCGGTTATTCCGTGGTTTTCAACTCTCCGCAGAATTATCGGGACGGCATGGACGTCCCGATGAGCTTCAAGGAGGACTTTGTCTTTGAGGTCGCGCCCGTCGATGACCGCGTCTGCAAATATGAGTTCGCGGGCTGGTATGAGCGCTTCGAGGACGGCTCCGTTGTGCCTAATCATCACGACACCTACAATTCGCCGATGCACATGAAGATTGAAATGGTGCATTCATGGCACTATATCGCCATGTTCAAAAAGGTCACCGCCGCCGATTATAAGATCACCTACCGCTACAAGCCGCGTCAGGTGATGGCGGGGCAGACCAAGCCCGACGGCTACAACGAGTATGTCGTTAAGGGTACGCTCCGTGACGACGAGCTCTACAGCGCGACCGAGGACGCTTCGCCCGCTTTGGTTCTGACCAACGAGTTCATCCACAGCAACGCGCCGTTTGAGAGCAATCACAACGAAACGCTCTATTGGACGGACTCCAACATCGTAAAGACCTCCAAGGACGGCGTTATGGTCGCCACCGTCACCGCAAAGCAGGAAACTCAGAAGGTGATTGCTTATTACCGCCTTTCACCCGACGATCCTTTCACGGCGATCAAAACCGACGTCGGCGCCAACCGCGGCATTGACAGCCAACTCCAAAAGCTTGACGCTCGAAACCTGATGCACAAGGGCTATTATTTCAGCTATTGGGCTATCCGCAAATCACCAAAGGATGACGCTCCGATAGTCGCCAAGTGCTACGACGCGTGGTTCTCCTTCGTAATTTTTGACAATTACTATATCACGCCCGTGTTTGAAAGCAACACGCCTTCCGGCAATTACGTGCGTCTTGACCTCAACGGAGTCGCCGACAGCAACGGCGATTGGGCGGCGTGGACTTGGTCGGACAACACCGCAGGTCACTATGAGTATCCCTACCGTGACGACAGCGACGAGTCGACCGTTCTTGTCTTCTCCGGCTTGGAGAAGTACGTCCGCTTTGTCCGCTTGGAAAACACCCAAAAGAGCGCAGACACCGACAACGTGCAGCAGAGCACCGAGGATCTGACCGTGACCAACGGCAGGACCTTCACGCTCTTCAACTCTTGTGCCATAAGCGACTCGGTGCTGCACGGAAGCTGGGACGAGAACGCCATTATGCTGACCTCGCTCGACAACTCGCGCAACCAGTGGACAGACGACAACGGCGATATGCTGGCAGGAGGAAAGTCCGATTATCTCTACGCGGATTTTGAGATCGCCTTTACCGACGGAACCGAGAAGATCGCCAACAATCCCAACTATACAGCCGGCACTGTGATCGAAACCTGCGGCAAGTTCAGCGGCACCGGCTTCGATCCCGATGCGTGCAGCTACGAAACTGATACCGAAAACCTTAAAAACACCATCAGAGAGATGCTGGCTAAGAATCCCTCAAAGGGTGGCTCAGGCTTGGTTGAATACGCCGAGGGCAAAAAACGCACTGCCAGAGTGGGCGTTATCCCGATAACCAACCTTACAAACAGAAGCCGCATTGAATGCTGCAAGCCTTACTATAACGCATATAAACTGGACGAAAGCAACAACAAGGATTATACAAACGGTGCCTATATCTATAAGGTAACAGCATATCTTATGGATAAGGAAGGCACGGTTACGCTGAGCAACTCCGTATATGTATGTCTGATAGATATTGCATCACAGGACTCCGCAACAAAGGAGATGTGGCGCACGGAGTGATCCGGCAAAAAAGGAGGCGGGTATTTGAAGAAAGAATACTTTTCACCCGAATGGGATTTGGTTGTTATCAGTATTCAAACTGATCTCCTGAGAGCAAGCGTTGAACAATACAGCGACTTTATGTACGACCCCGAAGAATATGACGGAGATCCCCAATTCGAGTAAAAGGACAAGGTGATTACGTGAAAAAACTGAAATTCTTTTCCGCGTGTGCAGCAGCGGCGGCACTTGTCTGCACTTGTTTTAGCGTTAATGCCGCGAATACCTTCACCGAGATCGAGGGCTTTGCCTTTGATATCCGTGACGGCGGCGCCGTTATCCATGAGTATAACGGCTCAAACACCGAGGTCACTGTTCCCGGAAAGCTGCTCGGCGCGCCCGTTTCGGGCATCGCCGACAGCGCCTTCTTCGGCGACGAGACCCTTTCGTCGCTCGATCTCAGCGCCGCGAACAGCCTTGGCTTTATCGGCAGCAGCGCCTTTTACGGCTGCACCTCGCTTTCTGAGGTAAATATCCCCGACAGCGTTACGCAGATCGGCTTCGGCGCGTTCCAGAGCTGCACCGGGCTGCGGACACTTGCGCTCGGCAGCGGACTGACCGAGATCGAGGCGCAGACCTTTTACAACTGCGACTCGCTCGCCTTCGCCGAGATACCCTCCAATATCACCGAGATCGGCGCTTACGCCTTCGGCGGCTGCGACTCGCTGACGGCTGTAATTATCCCCGACAGCGTCGTTTCGATCGATAAAAAGGCGTTTTACGGCTCCGGTCAGCTTACGGTTTACTGCCGCAGCGGCTCTTATGCCCACGCCTTCGCCGAGGAAAACGGCGTGCCGTACATCCTCACGGATCAAATGCCCAAGGGCGACATTGACGGCGACGGCTTTGTGAACATCTGCGACGTAACCATGCTGCAAATGCACTTGGCTGAGATCACCAAGCTCAGCGGCTTCGACCGCCTTGCCGCCGATATCGACGGCGACGGTGTTGTGATGATCGAGGACGCGACCGCGCTGCAAATGTATCTTTCCGAGTACGATACGGTTTATCCTATCGGCGCTCGCGGCTGATATCAAAGATCTGACATGAAAAAGGAGTTGCCGCTCGGCGCGGCAGCTCCGTTCTTTTTCCGTCCGAATTATTATTTTTCATCATTAAAGTACAAGAAACTTATGGACAACTCAGGAAAATTCTGTTATCATTAGAACAGAAAACCAAAATCTCAGATGCAAAAATTCATTATTATCGGAGGTGCCCGCCAATGTACGATTATATACTTTCCTGCGAATCGACCGTAGATATGCCGTTTTCAAAGGTAAATTCGCGCCAAATGCCTGTTTTGTTTTATTCCTATACCTTCGGCGGAAAGGAATATGCCGACGATATGTGCCGCGACCCCGAGGCTCTGCCGAGCTTTTACCGTCTTTTGGAAAAGGAGATCCCTTCCACCTCGCAGCTCAATGAGTATCAGTATGTCGATTTCTTTTCGAAGCTGCTCGAAAAGGGCGATGTTCTGCACATCGCTTTCGGCTCCGGCATGACCAAGTCCATTCAGGGCGCCGAGGCTGCCGCCGAAAAGCTCAGACCTAAGTTTCCCGGCCGCAAGCTGATCGTCATCGATTCGCTGTGCAGCTCTTCGGGCTACGGCCTGCTGGTGGACGCCGCAGCCGACCTGCGCGATGAAGGAAAATCCATCGACGAGGTAGCCGAGTGGGTCGACAAGGCGCGTCACAATGTCAATCACCACTTTTTTTCCACCGATCTAAAGTATTTCAGGCGCGGCGGCAGAATGTCGGGCGCGGCTGCAACGGTGGCGACCATTCTCAATATCTGCCCGATCCTTAAGCTCGACGACAAGGGCAAGATCATCGCCTACGACAAGGTTCGCGGCAAGCGAAACGCGATAAACCATATCCTCAGCACCATGGAAAAGCGCGCTGTCGACGGCCTGAACTACAGCGGCAAGGTGTTTATCAGCCATTCCAACACCCTTGCGGACGCAATGGCGACAAAAAAGGCTATCGAGGAGCGCTTTAAGCACATCGACGGCGAGGTGCAGATCTTCGATATCGGCACCATAATAGCGTCCCACACAGGTCCCGGCACCGTAGCTGTGTTCTTCTTCGGAGATGAAAGGGATTGATGATATGCTCAAGCGTACTCTCTGCGTTTTTTCCGCTCTTCTGATCGCTGTTCTTTCTTTTTCAGCCTGTTCTTCATCAGGCGGCGCGTCGTCCGAAAAGGCTTTGTCGGAGCAGGGATCGACAGTTAAAACCGATATATACCGTTTTGAGGACTACGCCGACAGCGAGGTCTTCGAAATAGAAAAAGCCGAGCTTAACGGCGGGCTTTCGGAAAAATGCACCACATATAAGTTTTGCTTTGACTCGGATTCAAATAAAATCAAAGCTTTCATTTCCATTCCGTCCTCTGCTGCCGTATCGGGCGAACCGTGCAAATGCGTTCTTTTTTGCCGAGGAGGAAACAGCAATCTCGGTCAGCTTAAGGAAAGCGACACAGCGACGATCTCCGCAGCTTGCGGCAGGATAGTTGTGTCTGCCGAATACAGGGGAACAAAGGGCGCCGACGGAGCCGACCAGTTCGGCGGCGCCGAGCTTGATGACGTAATAAAGCTTATCGACCTCTGTCAAAACAAGTTTTCCTTTGTGGATATGGATGATTTTTGCGCGGCAGGAGTTTCGCGCGGCGGAATGATGACCTATATGGCGGCGCGAAAGGACGACAGGATCAGGCGAATAGCAGCTGTTTCCGCGCTAAGCGACTTTGAGAACGCATATGACGAACGCGACGATATGAAAAGCGTGATCCTCGAGCATATCGGCGTCACTCCGCAGAGCGCTCCCGAGGAATACGAAAAGCGCTCGGCGGTTTGCTGGGCGGACGAGATCAAGGTTCCCGTACTCATTATCCACAGCAGGCTCGATAAGCAGGTTCCCTTTCATCAGGCTGAGGAAATGTATGGTAAGCTGAAGGATCATGTCGACTGTAAATTCATCATATATGACGACGACCTCCACGGACCACGTCAGGAGGATTTTCCGATAATAAACGAATGGCTCAATAATGAATAATAAAGGGCTTGGCACAAAAAAGTAGGGCACGGTCTTGACCGTGCCGCAGATAAAGGCAGAAACAATGGGAGTAAAACCCGCGGTCAGGTTAAGACCTGACCCTACAGTACAATGAATTACAACAAAAGGGGTTGGCTCGTACTCATTACAATGAGTTTTGAGCCAGCCCCGTTTTTTATAAAGAATACTGTCCTACCGCAGCCCTGACGCGATATAGGCGCAGAGAAGGGCATAGGTGTTGCGCAGTCCGTCAACGTGGGTGCGCTCATATCCGTGGCTGTTGGCGGTTCCGAAGCCTATCGCGGCGTGGCGGATGTCATAGCCCGCAAGCACGCTTGCGTCGGCGTCGGTGCCGTAGTGCGGCGTGAATATGTCCATAACGTAATCGACGCCCGCTTTTTCCGCGGCGTTTCTCAGTTCGCGTGTCATGCCGAGGTGATAGGGGAAGCGTGAGTCCTTCGCAAAGATCGATACCTTGTGCTCGTCGGAATTCTGGTCGGGACCTGTGGGCGCTATGTCGACAGCGAGAATGTCCTTTACGCCCTCGGGCAGCCAAGTCGTGCCGTGGCCGATCTCCTCATACATCGCGAAATAGGCATACACCTTTCTTTTGAGGTCCGTCTTTCCGGCGGCGATCTCCCTGATCGCGGTAAGCAGAACCGCTGCGGCTGCCTTGTCGTCGATAAAGCGGGATTTGATATAGCCGTTTGAGAGTGTGAAGCGCGGCTCCAGCGCGATCATGTCGCCGGTTTCGATGCCGAGCGCGCGAACATCAGCGGCGCTTTTCACGTCCTCGTCAAGCACCACGCAGACATTGCTTCGGAAATCGCCCAAAACCTTGCACAGCTCGTCCTCGGTGACGTGTATGGAATTCGGAGTGCGGCAGACGCAGCCGGTATAGACCTTGCCCGAGTGGGTGTAGACGCGCACATTCTCGGTCACGCAGTAAAACGGATAGAGCCCGCCGACAGGGCAGACGTTCAGCGTTCCGTCGTCGTTAACGTGGCGCACCATCAGCCCTATATCGTCAAGGTGCGCCGTGACGACCAGCGGGTCGCCCTCGCCGCCGAGATCGGCGATCACGCCGCCCTTGTGCGTGACGGTGTAAGAAACGCCCATACCGTCCAGAATTTCGCAGACAAACCGCTGTATCTCCTCATACTGCCCGGTCGTGCTGTCAATGCCGATAAGTTTTTCAAGGCTTTCGACGCAGTATTTTTCGTTAAAATCAACCATCGATTTTTGTCCTTTCATTAAGATTATGCTTTAAGCTTCAGCTGATCTTTATTAAGCCTTTTACTTGCAATTATTTCACACCGCTACAGGCGCAGGCGCGTCTGGCGTTTGCGCGAGATTTTTGCGGTCTCCATATCGTCGATATTATGCCCGCGCACGCTCTGCACCAGCCCGATGCAAACGAGAGTGCCGAGCGCCGAGGTGCCTCCGGAGCTGAGCAGCGGAAGCGTAATGCCGATGACAGGGAAGAAGCCGAGCACCATGCCGATGTTGATGACCGACTGCGAGGCGAGTGAGGCAAACACGCCTGCGCACAGCAGCTTTCCCTGATTTTCGGCGGCGTTCGCGGCGTTCATTATGACCTTGATTATGATGCCGAACAGGATCACCAGCAGCAAAATGCAGCCGATAAAGCCCAGCTCTTCGCCCGCCACTGTCAGAATAAAGTCGTTTTCCTGCTCGGGAACGATGCCGAACTCCACACGCGATCCGTTGTAAAGCCCGCTGCCCTTCAGCCCGCCGCCGGCGATCGACACCTTGCCCTGATACTGCTGCCAGCCGTAGTTGTTCAGGGCGTTGCCGTCGAGGTCAAACAGCGCCAAAAAGCGGTTGCGGTGCTCGTCGTTCATCACGAAATTCCAGATTATCGGGATCCCGACCACCAGAAGCCCGCCGAGAATGAGAAAATAGCGAAGCTGCACGCCCGCGATAAAAGACATTATCAGAAAGATGAGCGCGAAAATCAGCACCGTGCCGTCGTCACCCTGAAAATGTATCATCACCATCGGGACAAGCGCGTGACCCAGCAGCGTCAGCACGCCGGGAAGGCTGTGCAGCAGATTTTTGTCGGTCAGAAAGCAAAGATGCTTTGCGAACGTGATGATAAAGCAGATCTTGATAAACTCCGAGGGCTGAAAGGTGTAGCCGCCCGGAAGACGGATCCACGCGGTGTCGTCGGTGCCGCTGACGCGGATGCCGAAGGCGAAAACAAGCCCCGCCAAAATAAAGCCGGCGATCATCGCGAAATACCATTTTTTGATGATGAAGCGGTAGTCGGCGAAGGAAATGACGAACGCCGCCAGCAGCCCGACGATCACCGCCGTGATCTGCGGCCGCAGGTAGTTGTAGTCGCCGGCGCGCTGCATGCTTGATATCAGCAGCAGGCTGTAGACGATGGCGGCTATGGTCAGCAGCCAAAGCACCACGTCGGTTTTGCGGAAAAAGTCCGAAACGGACTGAGAAAATTTATTCAACGAAAAACTCCTTTTTGCTCTTAAGGCAGCCTGAGAAAATCTGTAAATACATTTCTATTATAATAAATTCTGCGGATAATATCAAGCTATTTTTTGAAATTAGAATAATATTCGACTTTTCTTTTGCTATAATATATCCGAATATGAATAATTCGGAGGTGCGAAAAATGTTAACTGATATTGAAATCGCCCAGCAGGCGCGGCTTTTGCCCATCAGGGAAGTGGCGGCGCAGATCGGCATTGCCGAGGATGAGCTGGAGTTTTACGGAAAGTACAAGGCAAAGCTGTCTGACGAGCTGAGCGCGCGCGTTCAGGGCAATCCCAACGGCAAGCTGATCCTGGTCACGGCGATCAACCCCACGCCCGCAGGTGAGGGCAAAACCACCACCACCGCAGGCTTGGGTCAGGCTATGGCTAAGATCGGCAAAAAAGCGATCATCGCGCTGCGTGAGCCTTCGCTCGGCCCCGTTTTCGGCATCAAGGGCGGCGCCGCCGGCGGCGGTTACGCTCAGGTACTGCCGATGGAGGACATCAACCTGCACTTTACAGGCGATATGCACGCCATAACATCCGCCAACAACCTTTGCTGCGCGATGCTCGACAACCATATACAGCAGGGCAACGCCCTCGGCATCGATCCCAGACGCATCCTTATCAAGCGCTGCCTTGACATGAACGACCGC
>ONHJ01000035.1 GCA_900317595.1 uncultured Eubacteriales bacterium
TTTTCTTTGCCATATCAGTTACCCGAGAAAAGCACCTTGATTCCGGTCTCCTCGTCTCCGACGATGATATAGAAGGAGACGGGCGTGTGGGTGCTTTCATCCCACTCGGTCACGGTGATATCAAGATTGCGGTCATAGGTGTAGGTGGCGGTGATGGAATCGCCCTCTACGATGTACTGTCCGACGTCCGAGCCGGAGCCGTCGAGATTGCTGACAAAGGTGCCGTCGTCGTTGAAGGTGATGGCGCCGCTGTAGGCGGATTGACCGAACACCTCACGCAGGTTCACGGTCTGCCCCGTGGACAGATCGACCGCGTGCTTGTCGGGGATATAGGTCGCGTTGAAGTAGGTGATCTCACCGCCGCCGGTCGGGATCTGTATCTCCTCTGAGATCTGCGGTACCTCCTCGGTGCCGGCAGGAGCCTCGGTCGTGAACACCGGCTCGGTCGCGGCGGTCGTGACCTCGGGCAGCGTGGTGCCCGGCGCTTCGGTGGGCGTAACCGTGGGAGTGTCATTCGTCGTGAAGGTCTGCGGAGGCGCGGTCGGAGCGGAGGTTTGCTTCTTCGGCTCCTTCTGACGGTTCATAAAGAACACCACGCCCACGGTGACCAGCGCGGCGACTGCCGCGATAATGAGTATGACTATCAGTGGTCTTTTCGCGCCGGTTGAAGGCGCTGCGTGTTTTCCTGCCATTTTAACTTTCCTCGCTTTCCATAGCTTCTTGCTTCATTTTGACCAAAGCGCTTTTTTTCATCATCCTGCCCTCGAAGAAGATGTATTCATCGTCGGGCAGCTTTTCATCTATCTCAAAATCCACAAGGCGCTGTTTGAAATTATCAAGCTGCACCTGCTTTTCGCGCTTTTTCTTGGTTTCCTCGATCTTGGCGTCGATCACCTGCACCCTGTCCTCCTTGGCGGTGAGCATCTCAAACATCCTCTCACAGATCGCGGAGTGAATGATGAAGGAGGCAAACGCCGGAACAACCAGCGCTATAAGCGAGATCGTGACGATAATGACCGCCGCGATGCTGCCGTAGCAGGCGATCAGGAAGGTGGTGCTGATGACCATCAGCACCAAAAGCCCGAAAAGCGCGATAAAGTTCTTTTTCAGCTCGCCGTAGCTCATCAGAAAGCTGTTTTTGTAAATGTATTTCATCGGCAGCTCAAAGGTGACGGTCATCACCGGGAGGTAGAAAAACATGAAGAGGAAGAACAGCATGACCAGCACGCTGACAATCAGCGTTCCCAAAAACAGAAAGCTGCGCGACAGCAGATTGGCATAGATGATGATCGAAAACCAACTGAACACGACAGCCAGATAGAACACTGCGCCGTGGACAAGAAAGCGCAGGAAATTCTCCTTGACCGCGCGCAAAAAGGTGCGGAGCACCGGCACCTTCTCCTCGCCCATCGCAAGCTTTGAGGTCACCTTGACAACGCCCGCGTAAAACGGGAAAGCCAGAAAAACCGTGAGAAGCTGCACAAATACTGCGGGCTGATAGTCCATTCCGGTCAAGACCGTCAGCGTGCGCAGCAGCGCGAAAATGCCGCCCAAGGGCACGGCGAATATAAGATTTGTCAGCACCAGCCTTGGGATGCTGTGAACCAAGCTGCTGAAAAATGCAGCGATCGGCAGCGAGCCGGTGGTGGTGGATTGCGATGCCATTTTAACCTCCTGCGCCGACAGAATCGGCTAAAAACGAAAAGTTCCCGCAAAAAGCGACCAGAGCAGCGCGTCAAGCAGCGACGCGGCAAAGGTGACGCAAAGCGCCGTCAGGAAGCGGGAGCTGAAGCGTATCAGCTCCTGACGGGGCGAAAAATCAGGCTGCACATTGCTGACAGCGCCGAAAAACGCCTGCTTTGAGAATCGGAAGGCGACGGCGGAAAACCTGACCAGCGCCGTGCAGAACAAAAATGTCCCGGGCAGCAGCACCAGCAGATAAAAGCCTGCGCCGCTGAGCGCGTGGCTGAGGCAGAGATAGCCTGCGGTGACGCCTGTTCCGAAGCCCTTGAAGCCGACAAGGAGCAGCATGAACGGCACGCCCCAAGCGGCGACGCCCAGCAGATAGACGCTGAGCAGAAAGAGAAAGTCGGACGCAAAGCAGGCGCAAAAGATGCCGAACGGGCTTTGACCGAGCCTTGCGTCAAGATTTGTGGTAAAAAGAATGTCGAGAGATTGCAGCGTGCGTGAATCCGCGTTGCGCGCGTAAACCGCTCCGAACGTCAGACCCGCAAGCAGGATCGCGGCGAACAGCAAAAACAAGCCGTATCGCGCGATAAAGCCGCGAAAATCGGGCAGACGGAGCTTTTGCCTGCGTGGCAGGGCAAGCGAGAGAATGATGCTTTTCATAAAAACGATCCTTTCCGAGGATGGTTGTCCTCAGAAAATAGATATGCGGAAGGCTTTTATGATAGAAGGCGCTTTCTCGCTTTATCTGCCAAGCTCCTCCGCTCGCCTTGTGCAGGCGTCCATCGCGTCGAGGATAGCCTCTTCAAAGCCGTGCTCTCTGAGCATGTCCAGTGCGGCGATAGTCGTGCCGCCCTTGGAGCTGACCTTTTGTATCAGCTCCTCCGGAGAGTCGCCGCTTTCACGCAGCATTGCGGCAGAGCCCTCAAACGCCGCGCAGATAAGGTTCATAGCCTTGTCACGGTCGATCCCGCAGGACTGAGCGTAGTCAGCCATGGTCTTTGCGAAAAGATAGATATAGGCGGGGCTGCTGCCGTTGACCGCGATTATCTCGTTCATATGATCCTCGGTGATGTATTCGCAGACGCCGCTGCCGGCGAACATCTCATAAACCGCCTGCCTGTCCTCATCGCCGATATTGTCCGAGGGGCAAAGCGCCGTAGCGCCCTTTTTGAGCAGGAGCGGCGTGTTTGGCATGACCCTGACGACCGGACATTCGCAGCCCAGCGCGCGCCGGACATAGCCGATCGAAATGCCTGCCGCGATCGACACAAAGGTCTTGGAGAGGCTTGCCTCGCTCCCGATCTCCTCGAGTACCTCCGCGTAATTCTGCGGCTTTACGGCAAGCACGATGATGTCGCTGCGGCGCACGACATCGGGTGAGGACGCGCAGATATTGACGCCCAGTCCGCGCATAGCAGCGCGCTTTTCCTCGCTGAGGTCAAAGGTATAGATAAAGCTTGCGGAGCCCTTTTGGGCGATCAAGCCCTTTACGATGGCGGTCGCCATATTGCCCGCGCCGATAAATCCGATTTTTTTCATAGTCTGTCCTTTCAATAGCTTCGTGCGGAGGATTTGCGGAACGAGCCGCTTATCCTATGCCAAAGTATGGGTTATTGGCACATCTGAAATACATGCCGTAGTTGTTTTCGTCGCCGTCGCAGTCGTAGTCGCCGTAGAAAAAGATCTCCAGCTCGTCGACTCTCCTGGTCAGAAGACCCCAATAGCAGGAGCCGGCGGCGTGATGATACCGCAAAAACTGCGCGGTAAAAAGATCCTTGTCGATATAGTTAAGATCGCGCTCACCGCCCGAGGACGAGGCGTAATCGGAGTAGATATAGCCCACGGTGCCGTCGGAAAGCTTGATCTTGTACCAGCTTGAATTGTAGAGCTTGGCGTCGACAAAGGTGAACGCCGTGCCGTATGAGAGGGTGTCGATGACGGAATTGCTTGTTCCGGCTCCCGAGCGCAGATTAACGCCCGAGGTGTTCACATAGCCGGAGCCGCCCGCCTTGATCGTTCCGCCGCCGGTACGCGTGTTGAGCAGCGTGCTCTTTAAAGAGGAATCGTTGTAGATCGCGTAGGCGCCGACGTTATAGGCAAAGCATACCAGCGCGTCGAACTGCCTCTGATTGAATTTTATATTGTTGGAGGTGAGGAAATCGTTCGTCTTTGTCGAATAGGGACCGTAGTTGACGGTCTGACAGAGATAAGCGTAAGCCTCGCTCTTGGTCAGGTTGTTATAGAACTGCTCGTTTTCAAATATAACCTTGCCGTGACCGATGGTCGGGTCGCCGGTGATATAGTCGTCGGTCAGCGTGGGCAGAAAGCCCTCGAACAGCGCGATAAGGTCGATAACCTGATCGCTGGCGCGGCGCTCGCCCAAAACGGTGGTGACGGTATCGGTCGAATTGGTGACGAAAACCTCTCCCTCACCGTCTTCGTCGGTGGAGGCGTAATCGGAGGAGGCGGTTTTTGAATACGCCTTGACCGTCCATTTGCCCGGAGTGCCGAGCGTGCGGCTGCCTGTCCAGATATAGTTGCCGCCGTCACGGGTCTTGCCGGTCGCCTCGACCGTGTAGGTCTCGGAGCCGTTTGAAACCTTGAAACGCACCGCTGTGCGCGAGGTATCGGTGATCGCCTTGAAGGTCACGGTCGAATCCTTCGGCGCGCAGTTCGGAGAAGCGTACACAAAGCGGACGCTTGCCGGCGCGGTGACATGCACAAGGCAGGTGGAGGCGCCGCCGTAGGTATAGGCGCTGATGGACGCGTATCCCTGCGACTTTGCGGTGACGACGCCGTTTTCATCGACGTCGGCGACAGCGGTATTTGAGGACGACCAGTAAACATAGCTGTCAGAGCCGAGCAGTATCGACTTGCCGCAGCTAAGCTCGACGCTTGATAACGAAATGCCGGGGTAATAGCCGCTGTAAACGCTGATCTCGCAGGAAGCCGAGGACGCGTCGTTTTTCGCCCTGATCGTAACGGTGCCGGAGCTCTTTGCGGTGACGACGCCGTTTTGATCGACCGTGGCGACCGAGGTGTCGGAGCTTGTCCAGCTTGCCGAAGCCGCGCCGGTCATGCCTATGGCGTAGGTGTTGCCGACGTACATATATGCGCTGCTGTCCGACAGCTTGATCGTGCCGTCGCCGGCCGTGACCTTTACAAGGCAGGTGGACGCGCCGCCCGAGGTATAGGCGCTTATGGTGGCGTAGCCCATGCTCTTGGCGGTGACTGTGCCGCCGCTGACGGTCGCCACGGCGCTGTTAGAGGAAAACCACCTTACGCCGCCGGTCGCGGAGGTAAGCTTTGCGGTCTTGCCCTGAGCCAGCGTCAGGGTCTTGGCGGAAATATCGACGGCGCTGCCCTTTTTGACGGTGAAGGCGCAGCCTGCCGAGCCGCCGTCCTGCGAGACTGTGATAACAGCCGTGCCTGCGCCCTTGGCGGTGACGACGCCGTTAGCGTCCACGACAGCGACCGAGGCATTTGAGCTGCTCCACTCGGGATAATCGGCGCCGGTCTGCGAAAGCGCGTACTGACAACCGACATAGGTGGAGGCGGAGCGTGCGTTGAGAGTGATAGACGGTGGTTCTATTTTTTTGACATAATCGGCGCAGATATAGCCCTTGGAGCCGTTTTCGAGCCGGATGTGATACCAATTCCCGTTATAAAGCGTTTCGCCGAGGAACGAAAAGCGGTCGTTTTGGCTGAGCACCGCGATGACGGGGTTGTCGGTTCCCGCTCCGGAGCGCACATTGACAGAGCCGCCGGTGACACAGCCGGTCGCGGTGACCTCCTCCTTAGGCGCGACATGCACAAGACAGGTCGACGCGCCGCCGGAGGTGTAGGCGCTGACGGTGGCGTAGCCCTCCGCCTTGGCGGTGACGGCGCCGCCGCTGACCGTGGCGACGTTCTTATTGGAGCTGTACCATTTGACGCCTGATGCCTTCGCGGTAAGCGACTCGGTATTTCCGACGGGCAGCTCGAGGCTGCTCTTTGATATGCCGGTGCCGACGCCCTGCGTGACTATGAATTTCGCAGTGGATATCTCTCCGTTCTGCGAGGCGCTCAGAGTGGTGACGCCAGCCGCTTTCGCGGTGACGACGCCGTTGCCGTCGATCGAAGCGACGCTCGGGTCGGAGCTTGCCCAAACCGGAGAAGCAGCGCCTGTCTGCCAGAAAGCGTATTGACAGCCGACATAGGTGCTTGCCTGATAGGTGCAGAGCGCGACATTCGATCTTACCGCCGAGGAGGTGACCTGAACAAGACAGGTCGACGCGCCGCTTGAGGTGTAGGCGCTGACGGTTGCATAGCCCGCGCCCTTCGCGGTGACGACGCCGTTGCTGACGGCGGCTACGTTTTTATTTGAGGAATACCACTTTACTCCGCTTGTGTTCGAGGACAGCAAAGCGGTGGAATCCTTAATTATCAGCAGACTGCTTTCGGAAATGCCCGTTGGCGTGCCTTCCTTGACGGTGAATCTGCAATATGACATCTCGGCTCCGTCGGTGACCGTTACGATCGCCGAACCCGCCGATTTGGCGGTGACTATGCCGTTTTTGTCGACCGAGGCGACCGTCGGGTCGCTGCTTGCCCAAACGGGGTTTGCGGCGCCGGTCTGCGTCAGCGCGTACTGACAGTCGACGTAGGTGGAGGCTTTTGTTGAGCTGAGAGTTATTATCGAGGATTGAGGCGGGTCGACGACATGCACAAGGCAGGTCGACGCGCCGCTTGAGGTATAGGCGCTGATCGTGGCGTAACCGTTGGTTTTCGCCGTGACGGTGCCGCCGCTGACAGAAGCGACCGCTGTGTTTGAGGAATACCACTTAACGCCGGCGGTCTTGGCGGTGAGCTTTGCCGTCCTGCCCCAGCCGAGGGTCAGCGACGTGGAGGATATGCCAGTGGAGCTGCCCTTTTTCACCGTGAACGTGCAGGCTGCCGAGCCGCCGTTTTCCGAGGCGGTGATCGTTGTCACACCCGCTGACTTGGCGGTAACGACGCCGTTTTGGTCAACGGTCGCGACCGAGGTGTTTGAGCTCGCCCACGACGGCTTCACCGCGCCCGAAAACGAGAAGGCGTACTGACACCCGACATAGGTATAGGCGCTGCCGCTTATGCGGATACTGCTGTCCGCCGCGACATAGCTGCGGTACACATAGCCGGTCTTGTCCGTCGAGTGCTCCCTGATCTTGTACCAATCGCCGTTATACAGCTTGCCGTCGACAAAAGTCACCCTTGTGTTTTTGACCATGGTGGTGACGACGGCGTATTCCGTGCCGGCGCCCGAGCGCAGGTTGACGTAATCCTCGGTGATATGACCGCTGCCGCCGGATACCGGCACAACGGCGGCTTTGCCGGTGAGCATCGGGATCGCGATGATAAGTATGGAGCCGATGATCGTAAGGCAGAGCACGATGCAGAGTATTCGCGCGAAAAGCTTTGATTTCATTCTCTCACCTTCCTGTTGGATTTCAAAACTGTCTAAATTAATAAAAAACTATAGGAATCTGCCGAACAGCGCGCCGCGAAGCCGCTGAACATAAAACCTGACATAAGCATTGATCGACAGATCGTACAGAATAAAGAAAGCGTTGCCGAGCCCAAGGAATACGAGCGGAACATAAACGCCGAAAAGCGTGAATTCTGATGCGGGGATCGAAAGCAGAAGCGTCGCGATAAAAAACGACGCGACCGCCGCCGCGTTAAAAACGGCGAATTTGACGATCCAACAGACCGCGCGGTTTTTGACCCGGCGCTCCAGAATGTTTTTCAATATGGGATAGTACCCGAAAAGCGCGGTAAACATCAGCGCGGGTTCCTTGTCGGCGGCAAGGAAGAACGAAAGCAGCGCCGCAACCGCGTAAACGGCGAACGCCCATTTGCACTTGTATTCAATGACGACGGCGATCGTAAGAAAGCCCGCGAAGCACGGGAAAGCGTAGGTGCCGAGACGTGTAAGACCGGCGATCATCATCAGGATTATCTCCAGCGCCGCCACCGCCGCGCATAAAGCGATGCGGAATGTCGGTTTGTTTACGGAGCCTTTCATCAGCAGCCTGCCCTGCAGCAGTCGCAGAGACAATCCGCGCACATATACGCCGCGCAGATATCGCAGCAGGAGCAGTCGGTGCCGCCCACGCCGCGTCCGCCGGTGTTTCCGGTGTTGTAGCCGCCGTAGCTGTAGTTGCGCTGACCCATCACGTTATTGAGCGCCGCTCGGTACTCCTGATTGTCGGGATCCATATTGACCGCAGTCTGGAAAAAGGTGGTCGCCTGATCGCTCCAGCCCTTGCGGAACGCGCACATTCCCTTAAGATAGTGCCATTCGGCGGTGCGTCCGCTCTCGGGCGTGTTGTCGAGTATCTTTTCAGCCTCGGGGATCATGTTGCGCTGGATATAGAGCCTTACGCTGTAAAACTGAGAGGATGAGCCGTTTGAGGAATAGGAGGACGACGAGCCGTTGCTTGTGGAGCCGGTGCCTTTTCCCTTTCCGCGCATGGCGTTGATCTCGTCGTAAGCCTGATTGACTTCCTTCATTTTTTCCTCGGCAACGTCCGCCAGCGGGCTGTCGACATAATTGTCGGGGTGATATTTTTTTGCCATTTCACGGTAGGCTTTTTTGATTTCTTCATCGGAAGCGTTCGGTGAAACGCCCAATACCTCATACGGATCTTTCATTCTCTTCCTCCTGTAAACCGTAAATCACTTCTTTTTGCTTTGCCGGGAAGCCGTAAAGCAACATATTATCAAGTATTCCCTTGAAATCTACAATATCGATAAGATTATATGCGTCAAAAGCGCGGGCAAGCGACTGGCTGAGCACAGAATTCTCGTAATCCTTGAGATCCTCTCTCCCGCAGCGCTTGAAGGGGTTGAAATTTTGCTTTTTTATGTCCTTTTCAAGATCATCGGCGGCGTCGATAAGGTATATCCATCTGCCGATATGATAGCCGAATTCATAAAGCACGCGCCGCCGCAGCTCGTCCTCAGCCTCGAGTCTGAGCACCGTGCCGAGCATATTCGCGGTCGGATGAGCACATTCGTCAAGCCCGGCGTCTTGCTTTTGCTCCGCCTCGTTCTGCATTTTCATCATTTCCGAAACGGCGGCTTCCAGCTCGGGATAACGCCTTGCCGCCTTTTTGTGCCAGCGGCTGAAAAACGGCATGACCAGCCTGACCGCAAGCCGCTTGAAAAAGCCGCTGTCGGCGAGGTCGTCCTTTAGCTTGTAATAGGCTGAGATCACCGAAAACGCGGACGCCTTGCCGAAGCTGTCGGACTCACATTGCGCGTACCGGCATTTTTTGAGGGGATTGCACTTGCATCTGCCGCTTTTGAAGCCTGTGCAGGAGCGCTCCAGCGACATCAGCAGCATGGCGTAAAAGGTGCAGTCATAGCTGAGCGAAAGCCGCGTCAAAAAGGAATAATCCTTGCCCATCTGCTTGCACAGACCGCAGTATACGGACTTGTAGGCTTCCCACTCGCGCACCTTCAATTCGCCCTTTTGCACCCGCAAATAGCCGAACACCTGACTCCCCCTCACAGCATTATTTTTATATTATACTATATTCTTCGCGATTTCGCAATAGTCAATCTCAGATTTTTTCTTATTTCGAATTATTTTTCTCCGAGTATATGTTACCATAGCAATGTGATGACCGTGTGAAGGACAGGGTGATATTTATGAACGCTTATGATTTTGACAAAACGATATACGACGGCGATTCCACAGCGCATTTTTACCTCTTTTCGCTGCGCCGCCACAAAAGGATCGTGACGCTGGCGCCCTCGCTGCTGGCTGCTTTCATCAGGTTTTATGTGTTCAGGCGAGGCACAAAAACTCAGTTCAAGGAAAAAATGTACCGTTTTGTGCGGTTTTGCGATATCGAAAAGGACGTCGCGGATTTTTGGGCGAAGAAGAAAAGCGGCATCAAAGCCTTTTACCTCAGTCAGCAAAAGGAGGACGACGTTATCATCTCCGCTTCTCCGGTATTCCTGCTGAGTCCGATCTGCGCCGAGCTCGGGATAAAACACCTGATCGCCTCCGAGGTCGACCCCAAAACAGGCAAATACAGCGGCGAAAACTGCCACGAAAAAGAAAAGGTAAGGCGCTTTCGCGAATGCTTCGGTGATGCCGTGATCGAGGAGTTTTACTCCGACAGCTACAGCGACGACCCGATGGCGAGGATCGCCGAAAAGGCGTTTTTGGTAAAGGGCGAAGTCCTTTCAAACTGGGATCACGGCAAAAAACAGGCGTGACCCGGTGATAATCAAACAGTATAAAAGCTGCCGCAGGCTTTTGTTTTGCGGCAGCTCTTTTTTTGAGCGTTGTTTTATTGTCTTTTTCGCGAAGATGACGGGGCACGGCTTTTACGGCGTCACAAAAGCGTGCGTCTTACCACTTTCCGTCCATGGGCGCGTCCTGATGCGGCGCAACGCTGCCGCCTGAGCCCGATCCGGGCGGGAAAAACGAAGCCGTCGGGAAATCGATACGGCTGAACGCCTCGCAGGGGTCGTCGTCGCGGTCGTCGCACTCCTTGCCTGGCATGCAGAAGTCGTAGCTGGGCATCATAAGCTGCACGTCGCGCGAGAGCGAGGTGATGGAGAAAATGCCGATCGTGGCGCTGACCTGCTGGGTCTCGGGCGCGACAAGCTCGCCGCCGAGGAACTCGGTCACGGATTCCGGCACATAAGGCACGATTACGGGCGCTGTGACCGCCGAGATACCCGCCGCAAGCGCCATCGGGCTTGACACCTGAACCGTTGCGGTCGGCATTGAACCCACATATCCCGTGCAGCAGTCGAGCGTCGTCGGGTCGACCGCAGGTGTTTCGCCGCTTGAAAAGCGCTTGACGGAGCCGTCGCTGCCGTAGAGCACCACTCGCTTTGAATAGGCGGCGACGCCCGTTATATTGGCAGGCAGCGCGCCTGTTCCTGTGTAGACCTCGCAGCAGCAGAGGAAATAAAAGGTCTCGTCAACGGAGAAGTAGCCCCTGTGGAACGGCATGGCGTCCACATCCACCGCAGCGGTGATCACATTGACGCGGGTGACGCGCACCGAGGTAGCCCGGCTTATCAGCTCTTGATTTTCTGCGGTGAAGAAAATCGTCAAGTCGCGCAGACAGTCCTTTGCGCCGCAGCTGTCATAAATTCGCGGCACATCCAGACAAACCGGATCAAACTCAACGTCGTTTTGTTCAGCCGCAGCGTTGACGTCGGGCTCAAAAGAAGTATCCGACATAAAAAAACCTCCATAAATCATATTTACAGTTGTACTGTAACAATATCATTTTATGGAGGTCGCGGTTTTTAGTTCCTGAATTTCACGAGATAATCCCGGAAAAGGCGGTGGATCTCATCGGGGTCGCTGCCGCTGTCGTTTGTCAGCGCGATGAATATCTGGTTGTTATTGGTCGTGAAGCTGAATCGAGCCTTGTAGGCGTCGACGCTGCCGACGGCGGTGACGCGGATTCCGCTGACCGACACGCCGCAGCCATAGCCGCTGCCGTAATCGGAAAACAGCTCCTTGAACGAGGTTTCGCTGACGATGCTGCCCGTCATCAAGCCGTCCTGAAGCTTGATGATGTCGGAGACATTGGTCACCCAGCCGAGCGCGGAATAGCCCACGCCTTCATACAGCAGCTTTTGGGTTTCCTCGGTGCCGGTATAGGGCTTTGAGGTGGACTCGTCGCTTTTGAAGCCGGATTTTGTCATATAGAGCGGGCGGAAAATGTTGTCGTTGATATAATCCTCATAGGTTTTTCCGCTTTCCTTCTCGATTATCTTGCCCAGCAGGAAGAAGTTGCTGTTTGAGGGCGAGAAGGCGTTTACCGGCGAACGGTTCTGCGCGAGTATCCAGTCGAGCACAGCCTTTTCGTTTTCGGCGGCGGTCGCCTCACCGCTTACCTTATCCGCCAGACCTGCCGAAAGCAGCTTCATATCGCCCGAAGCGGGGTCGCTGTAAACATAATCGGGTATGCCCGAGGATTCGGTCAGGAGCTGCTCGATCGTGACCTCACCGGCATAGGCGCAGCCGGGAAAATACTTATCTATCGCGGTGTCAAAGTCCAGCCCGTTTTTCTCCTTGAGCTGCATCATCGCCACTGCGGTGATCAAATGAGTCAGCTCGCCCGAATAGACGCAGGTGTGCAGCGAATTGTTGATATGCGCGCCCTTGTTGGCGACGCCTCTTTCACGCAGCGCCTCGTAATCGTTGCCGAATTTGACGTACACTACTCCGGAATAGCCGTGGTAGTCGAGCAGATTGTCGAGAGTGGCGTCGATCTCGTCGATGCTGCGCTTTATCTCATAGGTATTATATGTGATTTTGGAGTCGTCGACAGCGTCGGTCGGGGGCTGCGGCTGCGTCGCTTCC
>ONHJ01000023.1 GCA_900317595.1 uncultured Eubacteriales bacterium
TCCTGGCTGGAGGCCAACAAGCTTCGTGCCCAGGCCTTCTTCATCGTGGACGACCTGAAATACCTCAAGCGCGGCGGCCGCATTTCCGCCACCGCGGCAACGGTCGGTTAGCGGTGCCAGGTGATGCCGTCCTTGGTGTCGACAACCACTATCTTCATCGCGGCGAGTTGGTCGCGGATGGCGTCGGCGGTCGCCCAATCTTTATTCTTGCGGGCTTCGGTGCGCTTTTGGATAAGCGCCTCGATCTCCGCGTCCTGCGGGCTGCTTTCGGCGGGAGCTTCTTCCTTTTCGGCAAGAAGATTCAGCGAGAGCACCTTGTCGAGCTCGCCGAGCACATAGCGCTTGGTGGCGTCGTTCGCGTCAGCCTTGAGCACGTCGTAAACCACGGTCAAGCCGAGCGAGGTGTTAAGGTCGTTGTCCATCGCTTCTTTGAATTTGCCGATAAGCGCGGCCGCCTTGTCCTGCTCGATTTCGCCGTCCTTGGAAAGCGCTGAAATGCGCTTGATAAGCTTGTCATACGCCTTCACGCAGTTGTCGAGGCTCTCGTAGGAGAAGGTCAGCGGCTTGCGGTAGTGGCTCTGCAGGCAGAACATACGGTAGACGATCGGGTCGTAGCCCTTGCTCTCAAGCAGCGAGACGGTCAGAAAATCGCCCTTTGACTTGCTCATTTTGCCGCGCGCGTCGTTGAGGTGCAGCACGTGGAACCAGTAGTTGCACCACTTGTGGCCGAGATACGCCTCGCTCTGGGCGATCTCGTTGGTGTGGTGGGGGAAAGCGTTGTCAATGCCGCCGCAGTGGATGTCGAGGTATTCGCCGTTGTGCTTTTTGCTGATGCAGGAGCACTCGATGTGCCAGCCGGGATAACCCAAGCCCCAAGGCGACTCCCATTTCAGCTCCTGATCCTCAAATTTGGATTTGGTGAACCAGAGCACGAAGTCGGTCTTGTTGCGCTTGTTTTCGTCTTCCTCAACGCTGTCGCGCACGCCGACCGCAAGATCCTCCTCGTTCATATTGCCGAAAACGTAGTAGACGTCGAGCTTGGAGGTGTCGAAATACACGTTGCCGCCTGCGATATAGGCGTAGCCCTTCTCGAGCAGCACCGAGATCATATCTATAAATTCGTCAATGCAGTTGGTCGCGGGCTCAACCACGTCGGGACGCTTGATGTTAAGCTTTTCGCAGTCGGCGAAAAAAGCGTCGGTATAGAACGCGGCGATCTCCATCACAGTTTTGTGCTCGCGCTTTGCGCCCTTGAGCATTTTGTCCTCGCCTGTGTCGGCGTCGCTCGAAAGATGACCCACGTCGGTGATGTTCATCACACGGTTCACGTCATAGCCCGCGAAGCGCAGGTATTTTTCCAGCACGTCCTCCATAATGTAGGTGCGCAGATTGCCGATGTGCGCGTAGTGGTAGACGGTGGGGCCGCAGGTGTACATATTCACCTTGCCCTCGGTGAAGGGGATAAATTCCTGCTTGGTCTGTCCGAGTGAGTTGTATAAGATCATTGTGGTTGCTCCTTACATATCCGCAATAAATTGCTTATTTTGTTTGATGTAGATAACGCCCGACAAAAGCGCGAAGAAGGTGGATATCCAAATCAGCGCCTCGCCTATCCAATAGAACACCGTTGAGAGCCCGTCGGGAAGCGGAACGCCGAGTCCGCCGAGGTCTAGCACGATCTGCATCACCATCACGCAGATGAGCGCGACGATCTGGGTGACGGTTTTGACCTTTCCCAAAATATTGGCGGCGATGACCTTGCCCTTAGCGGCGGCTATCAGGCGGATCGAGGTGACGGTAAATTCGCGGAACAGAATGATGATTACCGCGACGCAGTCGCAAAGCCCGAGCTGCACAAAGCAGAGCAGGGTAGAGATAACCAGTATTTTGTCCGCCAGCGGGTCGGCGAATTTGCCGAAATCGGTGATAAGTCCGCGCTTGCGGGCGATTTTTCCGTCAAACAGATCGGTCAGCGAAGCGGCGCCGAACAGCGCCAGCGCAACTAAGTTATGAAGCGGAAAAGGTATAAGCAGCGCCGCCACCATCAGCGGCACCAGCATGATACGCATCGTCGTCAGTTTGTTGGGGAGATTCATAAATATCCTTCTTTTGAGTTGAGAGTTGAGAGTTGAGAGTTTAGTGAGTTGAGAGTTGAGAGTGGAGAGTTGAAAAAATTACAAATTACTAATTGCAGGTTGATTTGGCTAAGCGTTTGGATTTTGACATAGGAGGGTTCCTTTAACTGTCATTCCGAGCAAGCGGAGCGCGCGGAGGAATCCCCCTCGGCAATGAACCAAAGGTTGCCCCCACGTAAAGACTCAACGACCGTGCGCTGCCGAAGGAGATTTCTCGACTAAACCGCTTCGCGGTTTTGCCTTCGGCATCGCTCGAAATTACAGCGGGAGGAAACGTTTTCGCATAAGCACGCGGCAATACAAATCGGGTGCGGGTGTCCCGCCATTCATTGTTAATTGTTAATTGTTCATTGTTAATTAGGCAAAGCTTCTCCGACCGGGTCGCAGCCCATGTAGTCGGTGATGTGTACCTTAACAAAGCTGCCGACCTCGGGGCGCTTTTCGGCGGTAAAGAACACACAGCCGTCCACCTCGGGAGCGTCGGCGCGGCTCCGTCCGAACCAACAGCCCGCGATGCGGTCAAAGCCCTCGACCAGCACCTCGATATCGCTGTCGATAAGACCTTCGCAATATTCCGCCATCACCGTTTGCTGGTGATCCATAATTATCTCGGCGCGGCGCTGCTTGGTCTCCTCGTCGATCTGGTCGGGCATTTTCGCGGCAGGAGTGTCTTCCTCCTGAGAATAGGCGAAGCAGCCCAAGCGCTGAAAGCTCATTTCCTTGGCAAATTCAGCCAGCTCCTCAAACTGCTCCTCGGTTTCGCCCGGGAAGCCCGTAATAAAGGTGGAGCGGAAAACCACATCAGGGATCCTCTCCTTTATTTTATGCAGCAGCGCGGTCAGACTTTCGCGGTCGCCGCGACGGTGCATTTTGCGCAGTATTTCGCTGTTGCAGTGCTGCAGCGGCAGATCGATATATTTCACGACCTTTTCCTCGCGTGCCATCACCTCGATCAGCTCGTCGGTGATGCTGTCTGGGTAGCAGTAGAGCACCCTTATCCAGTGGAGCCCCTCTATCCCGCAAAGCTCGGTCAGCAGCCTGTCGAGCGAGGGCTTGCCGTAAAGATCCTCGCCGTAGCGCGTGGTGTCCTGCGCGATGATATTCAGCTCGCGCACGCCCTTTTCCGCCAAGCCCTTGGCTTCCTCTATAAGATTCTCTATTTTTCTGCTGCGGAATTTTCCGCGTATCATCGGAATGGCGCAGAAGGTGCATTTGTTGTCGCAGCCCTCGGCGATTTTCAGATAGGCGGTGTAAAACGGCGTTGACTGCACTCTGCCGCCCTCAAGCGGGAGCAGCAGCTTGTCGGGAAAAAGCTCGGTTTTGTTGCCGCCGAGCGCGCTTTCGACCACGTCGGCTATGCTTTCGTTGCCGCCGATACCCACCGCGGCGTCAATCTCATAGAGCTGCTTGGTGATCTCGTCCTGATATCGCTCCGCAAGGCAGCCCGTGACGATGATCGCCTTTATCGTGCCTTCGCGTTTAAGCTTGCCCAGCTCGATGATCTCGTCAATGCTTTCCTGCTTGGCGGATTCAATGAAGCCGCAGGTGTTCACGATCACCGCGTCGGCGTCCGCCGGGTCGTTGACGATCTGAAAGCCACGCTGTCTCAGTGTATAGAGCAGCATTTCAGCGTCGACCTGATTTTTGGCGCAGCCTAAAGAAACAACGCCTACCTTGTTGTTCATAATAATACATCCTTTTCATGCGGCAAAGCCGCGATCCACGGCGCAGCCGGCAAATCATTCCGATCCGTACCCGCCGAGCACAGCCCTGATATCGTCCCAGCCGTAGCCCAGCCTTTGCAGCGCGGCTACGGCGCGCCGCCTGATTTTTTCGTCGCCGATATCGCGGTACTTTTTCTCGATGACCTCACGTATCTGTTCGCGGTTATCGACCTCGATGTCATCGAGCACGGCTTCGGCGGTATCTCTGTCTATGCCCTTGCGGGCAAGCTCCAGCATCGCCGCGCGCTTGCTCATACGCTTGCCGAATATAAGCTTTTGCGCGTATTGCCGCGCATAGCTTTCGTCGTTGACCAGCCCAAGCTCCTCCATGCGCTCCACCGCCTTTTCGGCGGAATCCTCGTCGCAGGTGCGCTTGATCTTGTCCTTAAGCTCTTTTTTTGAGTGGTCACGATATGAAATGAGCCACAGAGCCTTTTCCTTGGCTCTGCGCTCATTGCTCAGCTCGATGATCTCTCTCAGCTCCTCGTCGCCGATCTCCCTGCCCACGTCAAAGCGGTTTTCGATCAGGGTGCGGGCGTCGAGGTTCATCACAAATTCGCCGTCCAGAAATAAAGCGCACATCGCTTTCCGGCGCGGCTCTATCGCGGTTATCAGCATCAGTCGTCAACCAATACGTCGATTTTCGCGGATTCCTTTTTGCCGTCGACGGCAGGCTCGGCTGCAGCCGCGACCTCGGTCACCTTAGCCTTTGCGGAGGGGCGTTTGCGGTCATAGAGCTTGTCGATGTTTGCCCAAAGCTTGCTTTCGATCTCCGCGGCAAGCTCTTTGTCGGTTTTCAGCAGTTCCTTTACCTTATCTCTGCCCTGACCGAGGCGCTGTCCGTTGTAGCTGAACCAGGCGCCTGCCTTCTGCACGATCTCTGCTTTCACGGACAGATCGAGCAGCTCGCCCTCCCGGGAGATGCCCTCGCCGTACATTATATCAAATTCTGCCTCGCGGAACGGAGGCGCGATCTTATTCTTGACGACCTTGCAGCGGGTGTGAGAGCCGACCATTTCGCCGTTGACCTTCAAGGTCTCGACACGGCGGATGTCGATTCGCACCGAGCTGTAGAATTTCAGCGCTCGACCGCCGGTTGTGACCTCGGGATTGCCGTAGACAACGCCGACCTTTTCGCGCAATTGGTTGATGAAGATGGCTACGCAGTTGCTCTTGTTGATCGCGCCCGCAAGTTTTCTCAGCGCCTGCGACATCAGACGTGCGTGCAGACCGACGTGGCTGTCGCCCATCTCGCCCTCTATCTCCGCCTTAGGCACCAAAGCCGCAACGGAGTCGATAACGATAACGTCGATAGCGCCGCTGCGAATCAGTGCTTCCGCGATCTCGAGCGCGTCCTCGCCGGTGTCGGGCTGGGCTACAAGCAGAGAGTCGACGTCAACGCCGAGCGCCGCCGCGTAGTTAGGGTCAAGCGCGTGCTCAACATCGATAAAGGCGACGTTGCCGCCGTTTTTCTGACCCTCGGCGATGCAGTGCAGCGAAAGGGTGGTTTTACCGGAGGATTCGGGTCCGTAGATCTCAACTATCCTTCCGCGCGGAAGTCCGCCGATGCCAAGCGCGATATCAAGCGACAGCGAGCCTGTGGAGATGTGGTCGATCGTCATATGTTTGTTTTCGCCGAGGCGCATCACCGCGCCCTTGCCGAATTGCTTTTCGATTTGTGAGATCGCTGTTTCCAGCGCTTTTGTTCTGTCAACTGCCATGTTGTACCTCCGTCTGTCTTTTCATATTATCCTGTTTTCGCCCCTCAAGGCAGTATTATTATAAATGATTTCTCAAAAAAATACAATATTTTTCACGAAATTTTATCGAACAAAATTTCTAAAATCGGAGCATTGTCCTATTTATCGCCCAATGCTCCGATGATCGCGCGTTTACAGCCGCCGAAATCCTCAGCCGTGCGGATATTTAGGAAGCCCTGCGCCTTCATCCATGCGCCGACCTGTTCCGCCTGACCCTCGCCGAGCTCAAAGACCAGCGCGCCGCCGGGCTTAAGCTTACGGCTCCAATCGCGTATGATCGCGCGGTAAAAATCCATGCCGTCTTCGCCGCCGTCGAGCGCCATCGCAGGCTCAAACCGCACCTCGGTCTGAAGCCCTTGCAGCTCGCCGCGCGGAATATAGGGCGGGTTGGAAACTATCAGGTCAATGCTGCCGTCGACAAACCGTCCGCAGCATTGCAGGACGTCGGCTTTCAGTGCGGCAACGCGGCTTTGATTATCATTAATATTCTTATTTAGAAAATAAAACGCCCGATCGCTCAGTTCAATCGCGGTAACCTTCGCTTTTCCGAAGCGTTCGAGCGCCAGCGCGACAGCACCGCTGCCGGAGCAAAGGTCGACAGCCTCAGCGCCGGGCTTATCGCTGAGATACTCAAGGCAGAGCGAAACACAGACCTCGGTGTCGTCGCGAGGGATAAGCACGCCCTCGCCTACGGAGAGCGGTATTCCCATGAATTCCCAGCTTCCGAGCAGGTATTGCAGGGGATAGCGGCTCAATCTTTTTTCTGTTAAAGATTCAAGCAGCGCCTTTTTTTCGGGCGGCACAGGCTCGTCGCCGTGGACTATGATCCCGGCGCGGTCAAAACCCGTAACATGTCCGATCAGGCAGAGCGCCTCAAAATCGGCGTTTTCGACGCCGCCGTCGCGCAGCGCCTGCCGGCACCGGCGATAGACCTCTCTCAGCATCCGCAGTTGACGATATCGGAGCCGTCCTCGGGGATGACCGCCTTGATAGCCTCGATAGCCACCTCGATCATGTCGTCGTCGGGCTCCTTGGTGGTGATGCGCTGCGCCCACAGACCCGGCGCGGCGATGATGCGGGTGAAGGCGTTGTCATGCTTGCCGCAGAGCTTTATAAGCTCATAGCCGATGCCGCAGGTCACGGGGATCAGGGCTATTTTGATTATAGGGCGCCAGAATCCGAGGAAGGTCGGCACAAACAGACCCACCACGATTCCGAGTATCAGCATGATGACCAAAAAGCTGGTGCCGCAGCGAGGGTGAAAGCGGCTTTGCTTTCTCACGTTCTCAACGGTCAGCTCTTCCTCGTTTTCGTAGCAGAAGATGGTTTTGTGCTCCGCGCCGTGATACATAAAGACGCGCTTCATATCCTTGGTCTGAGACACGACGACGATATACAGCAGGAAGATTATGATTTTAAGTATGCCCTCGAACACGGACTGCCAGAAGGTGACCATTTCGCCGCCGTTTTGCAGCGCCGGCACCATCAGCTTAAGCAGCTCGAACAAGCCCCACGGAAGGAAGAAAAACAGACCGACAGCGAGCGCCACGCCGAGGACGGATGCGAAAATCATAAGCACCTTCATCAGCTTGTCGCCGAATTTTTCGTCCAGCCATTTTTCAAATTTTGACGGCTCCTCCTCGATCTCAGCCGATTCGATCGCCTTGTCGGCTGAGAGCATCAGCGATTTATAGCTCAGGCGCATGGAGTCGATCAAGCCCGCGATACCTCTGAAAAAGGGCAGCTTAAAAAACTTCACCTTTTCGGGGATCATGGTGATCTTGACGTCCTCGCTGTAGATCTCGTCCTTGCCTGTGCGCACGCAGACCGTGCTTTTCTTAGGTCCGCGCATCATAATACCCTCGATCAGCGCGCTGCCGCCGATGGAGGTGATTTTTTTCGTTTTTTTAGACATATACTTTTTCCTTTGAGTTGAGAGTTGAGAGTTACAAGTTGCAAAAATGTCATTTCGACCAAGTGGAGCGAAGCGGAACGCGTGGAGAAATCTCCTTTGGCGATGAACCGGAGGTCGCTCACAAGCGAAGTCTCCGCCGCTGCGCACTGCCGAGGGGGATTTCTCGACTAAACCGCTTCGCGGTTTGCCTTCGGCACCGCTCGAAATGACAGCGAGAGAAAAACGCTTTTTCATAAGCACGCACCAATACAAATCGGAGCGAAGCGACCCTTCATTGTTAATTGTTCATTGTTAATTGTTAATTACAGTTTAACCGTTTCGGGCTGCGCCTCGTTTTCGTCGCCTTCCTTATATACCGGGAAGGTAAGGGTCACGGTGGTGCCGACGCCCTCGCCGCTTTCGATGGTCAGCTTTCCGTTGTGCAGATTCATTATTTCGTCAGCCACGGCAAGCCCGATGCCCGAGCCGCCGACGGTCTGGTTCGCCTTGTAGAATTTTTCCTTTACGCGCGGCAGATCTTCGGCGGGAATACCGCAGCCGGAGTCGGTGACTACGATCCTTATCACGTCGGGCTCATCGTCGGAGTAAAGCACCTGCGCCGCCACCACGCCGCCCTTGGGCGTGTATTTCAGGGCGTTGTCCAAAATGTTGAGGAATACCTGGCGCAGGCGGTTCCTGTCGCCGTAAACAGGCGGCAGGATAGCGTCGGAATCGTCGTAGAGCAGGTGGATGCCATCCTCAACGGCGCGTTCCTTAAGCATATAGACGGTTTCGTCAAATTCGGCGAGAATGTCGATCTTTTCCTTCATCAGCACCATTCTGCCGCTTTGTATCCTTCCGAAGTCCAGCAGCTCCTCGACGATGCCCGTCAGACGGCTGCTTTCCTTGATTATCACGCTCATGCCGCGGTCAAAGGTGCGGCGGTCGAGCGTTCCTCGCTCGCTTAGCTGCATGGTTTCCGCCCAGCCCTTGATGGCGGTGAGCGGTGTGCGGAGCTCGTGCGAAACGCGGGAAATAAAGTCGTTTTTCATCTGCTCGGTGGTCTGCAGATCCTTAGCCATATCGCTGACGGCGTCGCAGAGGTCGCCGATCTCGTCGTTGTATTTGTGCTCGATCTTCTCTGAAGCGGAAAAGTCGCCCTGCGCGATCTGCGCCGCGGCGTCAGACAGGCGGCGTATCGGCTTTACGATGGAGCGGATGAACGCCAGACCCGAGAGAATGACCATGGCGATGATCGCCACGCCGACCACGATGATGATCGTGCTGAACAGCACTATGCGGCTGTGCGCCGGTTCCATTGATACTATATAGCGCACTGCGCCGACGATATTGTTGTTTTCGTCGCGGATGATGCGCGTCTCACTCATGGCGCGTTCGCCGGAGAGCAGCGTGCCGTTCCAAAAGGCGTTGCCCTCGCTGCTTTTTGACGCCAGCTCAAAATCGTTCAGCTTTTCGTTTTCCGAGGGAAGAAAGCCGGTGGAGGTCAGGATCACGCGCCCCGAGGAATTGAGTACCATCACGCCCATCTGCTCTTTTTTGTCGAAATTCTCGATATAGTCGCGGGCGGTTGAGGTGAAGTAGGTCGGGTTATCCGCCCGGAAGCCCGAAAAAACGATGCTAAGCTCGTTTGAGGCGGAATGAAGATCCTGCTGGATCTGCGAGGTGAAAAGGTTGGAGATCAGCAAAATGAGTATGACTACGATCAAAACGATAATTGAAAGCATCACGCTGAGCGTATTCAGCATCCAGCGCTTGGTGATACCCTTTATCATTTCCCGACCTCCCGATTTGTGCGGCTAAGCCGCGATTATTTGCCCGGCAAAGCGTTGTTATTCGCCGGAATCCCATTTGTAGCCCAGACCCCAGACCGTGATGATGTGCTTGGGATTTGAGGGCTCGTCCTCGACCTTCATTCTCAGACGGCGGATGTTTACGTCGACGATCTTGTCCTCGCCTACATAGGCGTCGCCCCAGACGTGGTTGAGGATGTCGATCCTGTCGAGCGCGGCGCCGGGATTTGAGAAGAAATATTCCATGATCTGGAACTCTACCTGGGTCAGCTCGATCATCCTGTCGCCCTTCATCAGCGCGCGGTTGCGCAGATTCAGGGTGAAGTTGCCTGATTTCAGCTCTTCCTTAAAGTTGTTTTCCGCGTGCGACTGCGCCAGCGCCACACGGCGATAGAGCGAGTCGACGCGCGCCAGCAGCTCGCTGGGGGAGAAGGGCTTTGTCACATAGTCGTCGGCGCCGAGCATAAGTCCCGTCACCTTGTCCATCTCCTGTGTTTTCGCGGAGAGCATGATGATGCCGATGCCGCCGTTGCGGTTCCTCAGCTCCTTGCAGACCTGAAAGCCGTCTATTCCGGGCATCATTACGTCGAGAATGGCTATGTCAAAATCGCCGTTGTGTTCGTCATATTTTCTCAGCGCTGTCTCGCCGCAGTCGGCTTCAACAACGTCATAGCCGGCGCGAGTCAGGTTGATAACGACAAAGTCGCGGATCGCGGCCTCGTCCTCACAAACAAGAATTTTCTTCATATCAAAACCTCCGATGATGTATTTTCGGTTAATTTTTTGTTGTCGGTTTTTAGTTGTAAGTTGAGAGTGGAGAGCTTTGGGCAAGAAACCCGCACCTGATTTGTAACGGCGCGGTTTTCTTAACTGTGCAGGGGCGGACCCATTGCCCGCAATTGCGTTCCTACACAAAATCAACAAACTGAAAACTCATAACTTATTTCCTGCGGTGACCGTGGCGCCGCTCAGCAGGAGAAAGCCTGTTTTGATCTCGTCGTCGGCGACAGCCAGCTCGCTTTCGGGATAATAGTTGATGAAGGCGTAGGCAAAGCGGTTGTCTTTATAGATCAGTGAGTAGTTTTCGATCCCGTTGCCCTGTTCCCAGTCGGCGACCTTGAACACCTTCACGTCAAACAGCTTTTGCGCTGCGCTGCCCTTGCTCCATTCGCAGAGGCTCATAACGTCGGCGCTCTCGTTCAGCAGCGCGGTAAAGCTGCCCGAGACCCATGCCTCCGGGAGCTTTATCATATAGCCGCGCGCGCAGTTGACAGCGGTGCGCATGACCGGGATCAAAACTCCTTCCGTGGTATCGAAGCTGTTCCATATCACCTGCAAGGCAGCCGAGGAGCCGCCGCTTTTGTTGTTGAAGGGCAGTGCGGACACCGTCGGGATCTCAACCTTCATATCGCCGCCCAGATCGGCGGAGTATATCGCCTCTGCACGCTGGGTCGGGTTGGGCGTTTTTTCACGGTAAAGCGGATTTAGCAGCGCGTTTTGCTGCCTGTCGTAGTAGATCAGCTGGGTGTTCAGCTCGCCGTTTGACAGCGCGCCGTCGATCGTCAGCCCCTTTGTGTTGTCGTTAAGATCGGAAAAGGCGACGTTTTTGTAGCTGACGATGCTGGGGTCCATCGGCGCTTCCGCCTTTGCCGCAAGTCTTGTGCGCTCTTCGTCGTATTCGAGCAGGGTCGCCTTCGCCTCGTTTTCGGTGCTGAACAGGGAAAGGGTCATAACCTCGTTTTTTCCGCTGCCGTCAAGATTGCCGCAGTAGAACGCCGAGTAGGTCTGCCCGGACTCGATCGCGTAGGTTTTGCCTTTGTCAAAATTATAGGCGGACAAAAAATTCATTCCGAGGGTGTAGGTGGCATAGCCGACAAGTATCTCCTGAGTGCCGTTGCCGTTGATGTCGGAGAAGTCCACGCAGTCCACGTCGGAGGTTTCGGTGACAAAATCGCCCGAGGTCTGCCACTTGCCGTCCTCTTCGGACATAACCAGCATATGCACGCCGGCGGCGCCGTCCTTGTCACGGAAAAAGGCGATAGCCTCGTCAATGCCGTCGCTGTTTAAGTCGTGCATGACAATGGCGCTGCGGTAGCTGCCGCTTTTGGGATATTTCAGTGTATAGCCGCCCTTGGCGGTGTTTGAGATCAGCTTTTCGATCTCCGCTTCGTCGCCAATGGTTTTGGGAGGACGCAGCATTTCCTCGCGGCTCAAATCGGTGATGCTGCAGCCGCCCGCACTGCACAGCAGCGCGGCGCCCAACAGCGCCGTGATGACCGATCTCGCTTTCATATGCCGCCTCACTCCCTTTTCGGTTATTTTTGTATGGCTGTCAGGAATTTGATTTTTTTGCCTTCCTCGGAAAACATCCTTTCGTGTTCGGTCACGATGTTTTCCTCATAGCCGCTTGCGTGCAGGTCGCGGGTGAGATAGGTGATCTCATAGCCGCTCTGCTCAAAATATTCAAGGCTTTCGTCAAACAGCTCGTCGTCGTCCGTTTTGAAGCGGATCTCGGCGCCGGGCTTGAGAAAGCTTTTGTACATCTGCAGTTTTTTGTAGTAGGTCAGGCGGCGCTTTTTGTGCTTCAGCCTCGGCCATGGGTTGCAGAAATTGATAAACAGCCCTTCGATCTCGTCCTCCGGCAGGATTATCCTGTCAAGCTGCTCCACGTTGTAGTTGACGAGCAGAAGGTTGTCGACCTCTTTTTTGCCGGCTTCCTCAAAGAGCTTGACGATGGTGCGCCTGCCTACGCCCAGCATATCGATTTTTATGTCGAGCGCGATGATGTTGCGCTCGGGATATTTCAGCGCGAACTGACCGGCAAAGCCGCCCTTGCCGCAGCCTATCTCGAGATAAAGCGGCTGCTCCTTTTTGAACGCGGACTTCCATTTGCCCGCGTGCGCCTCCGGCTCCTTCACAAAAAAGTCGCAGACGCTCAGCTCCGGCTCCGCCCATTTTTTCTTTCTGATTCGCATATTACCTCTGAATAAACGCCGATGTGATATCGGCGGTGATTTTCTGTATACGGTAAAAAACCCGTTTCATTTAATTATACCAAATTGTTACAAATTATGCAAGTGTTTTACAGGTATTTCACTTTATCGGTGTAAACTTTCGATTTTGTAAAAACAATGTCGGAAAAACTTGCTTCAAGCCGCTTTTTCAGCGGAAAAATGACAATATCTTCACTTTTGAAGTGACCTGCGTCGATCACGTCCACGCCGAGCGCGTTGGCGGCGTTGATCTCATGGTGCTTTATCTCGCCGGTCACAAGCACGTCGGCGCCCTCCTCTGCCGCGGCAAATATCTCGGAGCCGCCCGCTCCCGAGGACACGGCAACGGTTTTCACCGTGGGCTTTGCGTCGGTATAGCGCAGACCTTCGCAGCCGAGCGCGGCTTTGGCGCTCTGCGCAAAGGAGAGGATGTCGGTCTTTTCTTCAAGCTCGCCTATAAAAAGACACTCGCCGACAGCGGAACGGCGCAGATTTTTCACGCCCAGCGCGTCGGCAAGAGCGGTGTTGACGCCGAACTCCTCCGAGAGGTCGAGGTTGGTGTGCATACAGACGGCGGAAATGCCGCGATTCGCCAGCATATATGCCGCGTCGCGGATATTTATCCTTTTCAGCGGCTGAAAAATGACGGGGTGATGGCTGATGATAAGCTCACAGCCGAGAGCCGCTGCCTCGTCGACCGTTTCGGCGGTTATGTCAAGCGTCAGCAGAGCACGGCTGACCTCGGCGCTTTTGTCGCCTATCAGCAAGCCGACGTTGTCAAAATCCATCGCCGTGACGACCGGCGCGAAGCTCTCAAAAAACTCAAGTATCTCACTGACCGTTGTCACAGTATTCCTCCAATCTGTCCGCAAGCGCGCCGAAACGCGCATCTCCGACAGCCCGCTTGCGCAGCCGCTCGATGTGGCGGCGGACAAACAAAAGATGCGTTTCGTTTTCGCGGGGCTTAAGCTCCCCGATATAGTAATAAAGCTCGTCGTGCTTCGCCGCGCGGCCTGTGTAGCTGACGGACAGCACGGTGTAGCACTTGCCGCCGGCTGTGCAGCAGTCCTGCGCGTCGACGGTGAAGCGGTTTTTGCACAAAAAGGCGATCAGCGCCTCGCTTCTGGTCATCGGCTGCAGAATAAAGTGCTTGCCGGGGCTTTTGGAATAGGGGCATTTTCCGATGATCTCGGCGATCAGCTCGCCGCCCATTCCCGCTATGATTATGTCGTCGACCTCGTCTTCGGCTATAGCGCTCAGACCGTCGCTCAGGCGCGTTTCCACGCGGTTCTCCATTCCCGCCTCGGCAACGGTCTTTCTGCCTCGGCTCAGCGGTTCGGGATTGATGTCGGCGGCTATCGCTGAGGGGCAAACGCCGCTGCGGCACAGCCACACGGGTAAATACGCGTGGTCTGTGCCGACGTCCGCTGCCCTTGCGCCGCGCCGCACAAAGCGCGCGCACAGCGCAAGGCGATTATCAAGCTGTTGCAAGGCGCTGCTCATTTAACGGCGGCGTTCAGCGCTTCAATAAGCGCGTCGGCGTCCGCACCGTGGACATAGCAGGCTTCCTCAATGGTCTCGCCGCGTGACGCGGGGCAGCCAAGGCAGTGCATGCCGATGCTGAAAAAGAGCTGCGCTGTCTCGGGGTGTTGATCGAGCACGTCGCCGATGATGGAGTTCTTTGTGATTTCCATAATAATTACCTCCGAAGTGAATATTCTGTGTGTTGCGCAATAAAAGCAAAAACTGACCTTATCATTTGGATTTAAGGTTTCCTGCGTTTATTATACCATAAACATCACGTGTTTATGGTATAATCAGCCATCGCTCTTGCCGCAAAGCGGCAAATCGAGCGGGCAATATAAATCGGTATAATAAACGCAAAAACCAACTTAATA
>ONHJ01000098.1 GCA_900317595.1 uncultured Eubacteriales bacterium
ATAATCCTTTTCATATTCCAGGCATACAGCTTCGTTGAACCGAAGGTCCCTCATGGTCTTCCGGATCTCCTCCGCCGCCTCTTCTGAAAGCCCTTCCGCCAGCAGTTCCTGATCTGCCAGGGCCTGTCCCTGCCGGAAAACTTCCTTCGCCCAGGCGTAATCGCCGGACTCAAAATACGTATCGGTGCCTTGTATTTTGAAGCGTTTTTTAAATACAACAGTACCTGAGCCGATATAATCATACGAATAAATACTGTTGCTCGTTCTTTTCCAGCTTAAGACGATGGATTCGCCCGAGCCGGAATATATACCGCCGTTTTCCGCCGTGACGTTGCCGCCTAAAACAGCAACGGTGCAGCCGCTGCCGCCTATGCTTGCTTTGCCCCTGTCGTCACTTCTGTAATCGGCGTGAGCGTTGACGGTTCCGCCCTCGATCGTTATTGCCGCTGTCTCGGCTTCCTCGGTTTCCGCAACTATTTCACCTTCGCCGATACCCGCGCCCCTTGGACCGCCGCTCGCGGTAACGGTGCCGCCTGTGATGTTGATCTCGTCATCATCGGAGCCGATGCTCCTGGGATCCGTCAAATCGCCTGTGCCGATACCGGCGGCGTTCTCGCCGCCCTGAGCCGTCACGTTTCCGCCGTTGATGGTGACCTTGCCGACAAAGCCGCCCTTGCCGCCGCCGATACCCGCTCCGCCGATGCCGCCCTCAACGGTGATCGTTCCGCCGTTGACGGTGAGCTCCGAAAGGCTTTCGTCCTCGCCGCCGCCGATACCCGCGTTGCCGGAATCGACATTGTCAATTACCAGCGTGCCCGTGCCGTTGATGGTCAGCGTCGCGTCTTCCGTTACGCTGATGCCGCCGTGAACGGTCATCGTCGATCCCTCGGCGAGCGTCAGGGTCACGTCGCCGCCGCAGGCGATCCTGTTATTGACCTCGATATTGCCTTCCGCCGTGTAGCTTCCGGTCAGCTCGGTCATGCCGACTGTCTCCGCGTACGCGGTGAAGGGAACGATTGTGAACAAGCTGATGATCATGACGGCTGATAACAGTATGCTCACAGATTTTTTGCAGGTTTTACTGAGTTGCTTCATACATTAACCTCCTGAAATCCATATTCATGATCATTATATCATATTATTCGAGGCTAATAAAGAGCTTTATTTAAATTATTTATAATGTTTTTTGTAAATGATTAGTTTTTTGCGACATATGTTATAGACAAATCACCTTGATTTGTGTTATAATTTATTCGAATATTTTTTGGTAGGAGGAATACTATGAAACGTTTTTTCAAACCGGCAATTGCGATTCTGCTTTGCGCAGTGATGCTCGTCGGAATGGTTCCGACAGCGTTCGCGGCACAGTCGGACGCCAAACGCGCTGTGATCCGTCTGGCGGAGCTGAGCGAGCTGGAAGCGCAGTATCTGTCTGACAGCGAGGCGCGCGCCGCCGAATATCCCAACGGCGCGATGATGATCGTGGAAACATCCGCCGAGCTGGATATGGGCAAAACCTACGCCATTGACATTTTCCGCCAAGGGGGCGTCAAGGGCGAAGCGAGCATCAAGCTGTCCACCATTGACCTTTCGGCGGGCTACAACGAGGTATACCGCCTTTATCTGACCGACGAATGGAACGAAAATCCCGTCGAGGGTGAAAAAAAGCTTTACTATTACGAAACCGGCATTCCGTATATCGCGCGTGAGGGCGAGGAAGAAACCAAAACCCTGACGCAGGATAATGTGGACGATCTTGACGAAGCAAAGCGGGACGCGTCCGAAATCAACGATATGTCCGCTCAGAGCATGCCGCGTTCAACCGAAACGGTGCTTACCTTTGCCGAGGGCGAAAACAGAAAAACGGTATATATCGAAACCCTGAAGCCCGAGAAAGTCACCGACGACCTCGAGCTGATGCTCACGCTCTCCGATCCCGAGAACTGCTCCATCAGCGCGAACACCTCGGGCGTATATAAAATCACGGAGGAGCGTGAAAAGCCTGCGGCAAAGCTGGAGATATCCTCTGTCGGCGCCAATCCCGATGACGAAGAGGCGTTTATCTCGGTCAAGCGCACCGGTAACCTCGGCGGCTACGACTCCTTCCGCGTCACAACGCAGTCTGGCACCGCCAAGGCGGAGGAGGACTACAAGGCAGTCGCCATGGATCTGCACTTCATTCCCAACCAAAGTGAGATCAAGGTGCCCGTTACGATCCTCGACGGCGCGGAGGACGGCGAGAGCTTTACGGCGGAGCTCAGCGACGTCAATGGCAACGCGACAGCCGCCAACACCACTGCGGCGGTGACCTTTGACAGCAAAAAAGAAGGCAGCGAAGCCGTCGGCGCGGTGAATAAAAAATTCGTCACCGACATCACCTACAAAACGACCAACAGCTCCGACAGAAGCTACGAGTTTGTCGACCTCAGCAAGATGCAGTACTACACCACGACGGGCAGCAGCAGCAAGGCGACCACCACATACGACTCCGGCAAGCCCTCCTATGAGGTAGGCTACAAGGTTCCCGCGTTCGGAAGTGGGCAGACCACCTACGCGCGCTCCAGCTCCTCGATCGACTTGTACGGCGTTAACAGCGCGCACGTCTGCTATGATATCCGTTCGGGCTCCGTGAGAGCAGACACCGGCGTTATCTGCTTCGCAAGCTCCGTTTCGACCTCCGGCGATAAGGGTATGAGCTGGAGAAAAAGCAAGGCAAACTGCGATTATAATGATTTGGTTGACATAAGCTCAGATCACAAAAAGTTTGATTTTAATATCACCGACCATTCATCGGGTCAGTATCTTTGGATATGCACCTACAGAAACGCGTGCTGGGGCTACGCCGGCTTCCGCGTGCACGACTACAACGGCAACAACGACTGCTGCGTGCGCCTGAATTTGCAGTCTTACGACGTTACCATCAAGGATCCCGGCGAGGTGCCGATGTATGTGAACGGCAAGCTGGAAATGGTCAAAACCGTCACCGGCGCCAAGTTCACCAATCCAAACGACGCGTCGGGCGGTACCACCAACCACACCACCTTCTACCGCTACGATTCCACCGTTATCTCGGCTACGGTAGATTCCCGCTACGGCAAGGCGACCTTTAAGGGGATTTATCTGCTCGACCCCAACGACAACAACACCCGTTCCTCGCTGATCACCCTTTCCAACGGCGGTCAGCTGACCCTTACTCCCGAGTTCCTCAGAACCTATTCCAACTACATCAAGAGCAACAAAATCGTTATCGAGCCCTGCTACGAGTTCGATCCCGTTAATTTCACGGTCGAAAGCTACGAGGACAAAACCACGGGCATGCAGTTTACGGCTGATAACGATCATCACATCGGCTATATCAAGGTCAACGGTCAGGACTACGGCACCGTTACCTGGAGCGCCGACAGCAGCAGAAACGGCAAATACTACGACGGTGACGAAATCAAGTTCACCTATAACCCGACCTCCTACGGTATGCACGACACGGTCAACTACCAGTACCGCTGCGCGAGTGTGGAGTCGGATTTGAAAACGGCGGATAAAATAACCGTCAGCAACGAGGTAAAGGACAACATCAACGTCAGGCTGACGAACAGGTACTTCTCCGTTACGCCCATCATTGTCAGCAAAAACGCCAAAACAAGGCTTGTCGTCTCCAATCCCGACAAGGGCAACTTTATCTCAAAGGATACAAAGTACGCCGAGGCGGGGGAGAACGGCACGGTCGTTGTCACCGGCATCAAAACAGACAAAATCGATCAAAGCTTTGAGGACAGCACCTGCGGTACCCGCCTTGACCTGACCGCGCAGCCCGACCCGGACTATTACGCCGTGTGGAAATACACGGACGCGGTAACGCATCAAGAGGTTACGCGCTACGGAAACACCTTCCATTTTGTCGTCCAAAATCCGTTTTTCGTCAATGACAACTTTGTCTATTTGTCATTCGAAAAGGTTGAGGAAAACCTGCACAAGCCGCTGAAGGGCAAAATCACCATCCCCGAAGGCACCGTGCTTCACCCTGCGACATCCGCGTCGGTAAAGAAAACGCCCGCCGAGGGAGCGCTGATCTATATGGACGGCTATGTCGGCAGAGCGGACAAAAACGGTCAGTTTATCCTCAAGGAAGACCTTAATCAATCCGATTACGCGAATCTCCAGCTCGGCGGTTACAAGACGAACCAGCGCAACTACACCCAGACAAACCGCGCGATCGTTATTTACAACAGCAACACCTATGTCTGCGATGTTACGGTCAAGCTGACAAATGCCGTCAAGCTTTGCGCAACGACGGAAATTACGCTCGATTCCAACTCTACCGGCGGCGTTGTCCCGACCGGGGTGACGGCGTACAGCTCGGAGATATCGGGCGATTACGGCTCCACTATCACGCTGGTCAACACCTATCCCGTCAGCTTCAGAGTCAGCTTTGATTCACGAAATGTCCCGGCAGGCAAGCCGGTGAACCTCGCGCGCTGGAGCTTTGAAAACGACAAGGGCGTTGAGCACAGCGCGGATGAAAGAGAGATCGAAACCGGATCCACCATCGCCTATTACGACGTCGTGCTTTCGGAAAAGGCAAAGCAGGGCGACCGGATGTTCATCGAGTTCTATAACAAGACCGGCGACACAAGAACCTCCTACGGCCGCTTTGAGGTCGGCTACGAATTTGTCAACGCCAACATCGAAAAGGTCGTCAGCTATATGCCGGATCAGGGCTTCTACGACGATCCGACCGAGGAAAGCAGCGGCGGCAGCGTCAAGCTTCCTTCCGCGCCCGGCATCGGCCCTATCAGCCCGATGTTCTCGCTGTTCGGCTTTACGCCGATCTATTCCGACAAGGCGACAGGTCAAAAGGATAAAAAATCCGGCAAGGATCTTTACTGCCTTGAAATCGGCGTACAGTTAAGCATCGCGAAAAAGGACACCGGCTCCGAAGAGGGCAACTGGGATGTTACGAGCGTTGCAAAGCAGTATGAAAAGCTTTCCAAGCTGATGGACAAGCAAACCACGGATCCTGCGCAGGGAATGAATACCTCAACGACCATTTCGGTCAGCGTCACCTTTGCCTATCAGCTGGAATATTACACCGCCGACGGCGGCGCGCGCCACTACACCGCCAGCGTATTCCTGCTCGGCGCGAAGTTTGGCGTGAAGATATCCATTCCGTTTACCATCGTTGTAGTTCCGTGCTTTGTTTATATCGACATTTCCGTCAACAACGTGGGCTATCTTGTTCATTCACCGAATGAAAAAACCAAAGGCTACTGGACAGCGAACACGCTTGACAACAGCTATTTCTACGACACGCACGGCGTATTCAAACAGCAATTCTCGCTGAAATTCGGCGTCGGCGTCGGATATGACGGAATCGCGTCCATCGGAGGACACATCGACTTCAATTTGGATTCGACGATCAGCGGTTCCAACCACGGAAAGATGGAATTCGGCATCAAGGGCGGCGTCTTTGCCGAGCTGGTGTTCTTCAAGGTCGATTACACGTGGGACATCGACAAGGAGGTGCTCCTTGATACCGACGCGAAGGCGACCTCTGTCGCGGCGAATATTCTGCGTGAAAACAGCGACGACTTTATTGCGAACACCAAGCTTTCCGACCTGACGATCGCCCGTGCGTCGGAAAGATATGACACCTCCGTCGTGAGCGACAAGGCAGGAGACGCTGTCGGCGCGGACGCTGTGGAAGCGCTGAAGACCGGCAAGGTGGACTGCGTGATCATCGATAACGAGCCCGCGAAGGCTTACGTGGCGATGAATGACGGGCTGAAGATCCTGGAAACCGAGTATGTGACCGAGGATTATGCCATCGCGGTTGCCCTGGACAACGAAGAGCTGCTGGGGAAGATCAACGGCGCCCTGACGGAACTGATTGAGGACGGCA
>ONHJ01000110.1 GCA_900317595.1 uncultured Eubacteriales bacterium
ATGAATATTTCACCGTACTGCTTTGCTTCAACTGAACTGTTCGGCTACTACTTCCTCTACCTATATAGTAAAGAGTCGCCGTTGATCTGGCTGGAATAATTACTGATGCCGTTGGAGTCTGACCACCGGAACGATAACTTGCCGTTAATCCCTGATATGTAACCGCCGAAAAACTATTACTTGTGCCTTGGTTAATACCCATAGTAATATTGTTAGTTCCAAAACCGGAAGTTGTTCGGTTGTCTTCATTATAGAACCACCATAAGCCCCATGAGTCATTCACCCCTCCCCACTGTGCAGTGAGGGTTGTATGGGCAGTGATAGTAAATGCCTGTCCGGCTCTATAAATGGTGTTATCAACACTATTGAGCCATCCGACAAAGGTGTAATTGGTTTTTGTCGGCACACCGGCAGCCACCGTCACCTCAGCGTCCGGATCATAAGCTGTAGCATCCGATGGCACTGTGCCCCCCGTATTGCCATTGCCGGAATACGTTACTCGGAATACATTTTCTTCGCCGGCTGCTGTAATAACGATATTGCCCGTTATATACGAACCGGTGATGGTTACAACACCCGTGCTGTAGTTGTGATCGTCGTGCCGCAAAAAAACGCCGACGAGATCAACGATATGCTCAATCCTTACGGCGTGCTTGTCATCTCCCGTCCGATTAACCGCCACCTCTTTCATCATTATCTTCAATTCTCAGATTGCTTTCGCGCGCGGATCCTCAATATCCAGCACGAAAACGAGGAGCTGAGGACGATGGTTGAGGACCTTAAGATCGTCGACAGGGCAAAGCTGCTGCTCGTCACCTGCCTCAACATGAGTGAGGATCAGGCGCACCGCTATCTTGAAAAGCAGGCGATGGATATGCGCATTTCCCGCGTTGAGGTCGCCAAACAGGTGATAAAAACCTATCAGAATTAGCGCCCGTTCACCGCAGATCACCGGGCGGCTTGTGAGTGATGATCGTCTCGGTCGTCAGTCACAAGCCACCTAATCAAATACATACAGAAAGGAAAGAGAATATGAGTAAAAAAGCGTACTTAATTCTTGAAAACGGCACAGTTTTCGAAGGAACCTCCTTCGGCGCCGAAAAAGAAACCACGGGAGAGCTTGTTTTCACTACCGCGATGACAGGCTATCTTGAAACACTCACCGACCCCAGCTATTACGGCCAGGTGGTCATGCAGACTTTCCCTCTTATCGGCAACTACGGGGTCATCCATGCCGATTTTGAAACCGATACCCCGGTATTAAAAGGTTATATCGTTCGAGAATGGTGCCAAGCTCCTTCCAACTTTCGTTCGGAGGGTCAACTTGACGCTTTTTTAAAAGAAAAGGGCGTGCCGGGAATCTGCGGCATCGACACCCGCGCTCTGACAAGGATAGTGCGCGAGTACGGTGTGCTAAACGTAAAGATCCAGTATACTCCCGACTTCACCGACGAGGATCTTCAGGCGCTGAAGGCATATAAGATCGTAAACGCCGTTGAGAGCACCACCTGCAGCGAGATCGAGGTGTTTGAACCCGAAAACGCGAAATACAACGTAGTGCTCATGGATTTCGGCGCAAAGCACAACATCGGCAGAGAGCTCAACAAGCGCGGCTGCAAGCTCACGGTCGTTCCCGCTCACACCACCGCTGAAGAGATACTCGCGCTTGACCCCGACGGTATCATGCTCTCAAACGGCCCCGGAGACCCTGCCGAGAATACAGGCGTTATCGAGGAGCTCAAAAAGCTGTGCGAAAAGAAGATCCCGATCTTCGGCATCTGCCTCGGTCACCAGCTTCTGGCGCTGGCTCAGGGCGGCAAGACCGAAAAGCTGCACTACGGTCACCGCGGCGCAAATCAGCCCGTAAAGGAGCTTGAGAGCGGCAGAGTGTTCATCACCTCTCAGAACCACGGCTACGCTGTCGTTTCCGACAGCCTTCACGAGGGAGCCGAGGTCAGCTTTGTCAACGGTAACGACGGTACCTGCGAGGGCGTCAACTACACCAATATGCCCGCCTTCTCGGTCCAGTTCCACCCGGAAGCCTGCGGCGGTCCTCAGGAGACGTCCTTCCTTTTCGGAAAATTTGTAAAAATGATGGAAGAACATAAAAAGTGAATAGTGAATGATTAATAATGAATAGTGAAGGGTGGGCTGCGCCCGCACCCGATCAATAATGCCTCGGCTTAAGGTCGGCATAAGCATCTATCGGGAGCGAATCGACCCTTCATCCGGTTTTCAGCTTTCAATTTTCAATTTTCAACTAAAAGGACTGATTATATGCCACTTAAAAAGGATTTAAAAAGAGTAATGGTTATCGGCTCCGGTCCTATCGTTATCGGACAGGCGGCTGAATTTGACTATGCCGGCACTCAGGCGTGCCGCGCGCTTAAGGAAGAGGGCTTGGAGGTCATTCTTGTCAACTCCAACCCCGCAACGATAATGACAGACAACGCCATGGCGGACAAGGTTTATATCGAGCCGCTTACGCTCGAGACCGTCAAGAGGATCATCCGCAAGGAGCGTCCGGACAGCCTGCTGTCCACCCTCGGCGGTCAGACCGGTCTGACCCTTTCCATGCAGCTCGCAAAAGAGGGCTTTTTGGAAAAATACGGCGTTCAGCTTTTGGGTGCTAAGCCCGAAACCATCGACAAGGCTGAGGACAGGCAGATGTTCAAGGACACCATGCTGTCCATCGGTGAGCCCTGTATCCCTTCAACCGTCGTAAACGACGTTCCCTCCGCGATAAAGTTCGCCAACGAGATCGGCTATCCCGTGATAATCCGTCCCGCCTTTACCCTCGGCGGCACCGGCGGCGGCATCGTCAACAACGAGGAAGAGCTGATCGAGATAACCTCCAACGGTCTGGAGCTTTCTCCGATCACCCAGGTTCTGGTTGAAAAGTGCATCTCGGGCTGGAAGGAGATCGAGTTCGAGGTAATGCGCGACAGCGAGGGCAACGTCATCACCATCTGCTCGATGGAGAACTTTGACCCCGTCGGCGTCCACACCGGCGACTCCATCGTTATCGCGCCCTGCGTCACCCTTTCCGACAAGGAATACCAGATGCTTCGCACCGCGGCGCTGAACATCATCTCCGCTCTGGAGGTAGAGGGCGGCTGCAACTGCCAGTTCGCGCTCAATCCCGAATCCTTTGAATACGCTGTTATCGAGGTCAATCCCCGTGTGTCGCGTTCTTCCGCGCTCGCTTCAAAGGCGACCGGCTATCCTATCGCCAAGGTCGCGGCGAAGATCGCCATCGGCTACACCCTCAACGAGATAAAGAACGCCGTTACCGGCACCACCTACGCCTGCTTCGAGCCCGCGATCGACTATGTCGTCGTAAAATTCCCCAAGTGGCCGTTTGATAAATTCGTGTACGCAAAGCGCAGCCTCGGCACTCAGATGAAGGCTACCGGCGAGGTCATGGCGATAGCGCCGACCTTTGAACAGGCGATAATGAAGGCGGTGCGCGGCGCCGAGATATCTCACAACACCCTTGACGACAAGGAGTTTGAAGCTATGTCGCGCGCGTCTGTCATCGACCGCCTCAGCGTTTGCGACGACCGCCGCATCTTCTGTCTGTATGAGGCGCTCAAGCGCGGCGTCAGTGTCGCTCAGATCCACGAGATCACGATGATCGACGAGTGGTTCCTCGAAAAGCTCAGGAACATCATCAACGTCACCAACGAGCTCAAGAGCGGCAGCCTGACCGACGAGCTCTATGAACGCGCAAAGAAAACAGGCTTTTTGGACAAGACAATCACCGAGCTCAGCGGCTGTGAGATCAAAAACCCGCTGACGCCAGTTTATAAAATGGTCGACACCTGCGCCGCTGAGTTTGAGGCTCAGACGCCCTACTTCTATTCCACCTTCGACAAGGAAAACGAAGCGGCTCAGTTCATCGAGAAAAACCAGACCGGCAAAAAGACCATCATCGTTTTCGGCTCCGGTCCTATTCGTATCGGTCAGGGCATCGAGTTCGACTACGCTTCCGTTCACTGTGTTTGGGCGCTCAAGCAGGCGGGCTATGACGTGGTCATCGTCAACAATAACCCCGAGACCGTTTCCACCGACTTCGATACCGCTGACAGACTTTATTTCGAGCCTCTCACGCATGAGGACGTAATGGGCATCATCGCCACCGAGAAGCCCTACGGCGTTGTCGTCGCCTTCGGCGGACAGACCGCCATTAAGCTCACCAAGTTTATGAGTGACAACGGCGTCAACATCCTCGGCACCTCCTATGACGCTATCGACATGGCTGAGGACAGAGAGCGCTTTGACGAGCTGCTTGAGAAATACCACATCAAGCGTCCGCGCGGCGTGACCGTTATGACCACCGAGGAAGCGCTCAGCGTCGCGGAAACCATCGGCTATCCCGTGCTGCTGCGTCCTTCCTACGTTCTCGGCGGTCAGAACATGATAATCGCCTTCAATGAGGACGACGTCAAGGAATATATGGCGATCATCCTTGCGCAGAATATCGAGAACCCGATTCTGATAGATAAGTATCTCAGCGGTACCGAGATCGAGGTCGATGCCATCTGTGACGGCGAGGACATCCTCATTCCGGGCATCATGGAGCACATCGAGCGCGCCGGCGTTCACTCAGGCGACTCGATCGCGGTTTATCCCGCGTGGAATATCTCCGACGAGATGACTCAGATCATCGTCGAAAGCTCACGCAACCTCGCGCTTGAATTGCAGACCAAGGGTCTGGTCAATATCCAGTACCTCATCTATGACAACGAGCTCTATGTTATCGAGGTAAATCCGCGTTCCTCCAGAACCATTCCTTATATCTCCAAGGTCACCGGCGTGCCTATGGTCGATCTGGCTACCCGCGCGATGCTCGGAGAGCGGCTTAAGGATATGGGCTACGGCACCGGCCTTTACAGAAAGAGCCCCTATATCGCGGTCAAGGTGCCGGTGTTCAGCTTTGAAAAGCTTATGGACGTCGACAACCACCTCGGCCCCGAAATGAAATCCACCGGCGAGGTGCTCGGCATCGCCAGCACGCTTGAAGAGGCGCTTTACAAGGGTCTTATCGCCGCGGGCTATAAAATGAAGAAGAAGGGCGGCATCTTTATCACCGTCCGTGATTCCGACAAGGCGGAGATCGGCGAGATCGCCAAGAAATACGCCGACCTAGGCTTCA
>ONHJ01000104.1 GCA_900317595.1 uncultured Eubacteriales bacterium
CGGAAAAAAGCGCCCGCGAAGCCCGCTCGCAGAGAGCCCGAGCCTCGTCGCGGAGGGCTCAGCCCGCGCGTGAAGTCTATCCTTTACGCTGCGCTGGCGCTGCTTTTCGCCGTGATGATAATCCTCAAGGGGGCAAGCGTCTGGTCATTGGTGCGCGCCGCCTTTATCGGCGTGTTCGGCGTAGGCATCGTTCTGGTGCCGGCGGCTTTCATTTATCTGTGCGTGATGAACGAAAAGGAAAAGTCCGAGATCGCGCACTTCAAGGCTAAGGTCACGCTCTGCGTGCTGACCGTGCTGCTCACAGGCGCGCTCGTCTATATCTGCTGCGGGGCGCAGCACAGCGAAAAGCCCTATTTTGCCGCGCTCGGCAATCTTTATCTCGACGCCTTTCACGCGGTAAGCGGCAAGGGCTCGGCTTATTTTGTATTCAGCGGCGGCTTTTTGGGCGGAGTTTTGGGCTATCCGTTCGCGCGCTACTGCGGCAGCGTGGTAGGCTTCATCCTTTGCCTGATACTTTTGGCGGCGCTGGTGTTCATTCTCACCAACCTCTCCGTCAGGGACGTCGCCCGAGCCGTAAGCCGCGCAAAGCGTGCCGGAAAGACGAAGATCAGGCGGCACCGCGTGCGCCGTCAGGCTAAGAAGCTCGGCATCGATCCCGACTCCATTCCCGACAGCGCCATCGATATCCCGCTCGATTACGGCAAATACAGCGCGGATAACACCATCGACATACCGCTTGACGAGCCGAAGCCCGCAAAGCGCAGGCATAAAAAGGCTGCAGCCACAGGCGTCGATATGGACGTCACCGATCAAAACGAGGGCAACGCCAAGGAACAGGATCTTTCGCAGGATCTGATGAATATTATCGACCGCGTCACCCGCTCCAACGGCTCGGATTCCACAGTTTCTCATATCGCGGAGGATATTTCTCGCGAAAAGCGCTCCAACCGCGTTGAGGGCGGCGCCAAGCAGCCCGACCCGCAGACTGTGCCGGTCACCGTGAAAAAGACGCGGAAAAAGGGCGAGCCCGAAGAACCGCCCAAGGAGTTTGAGAACATCGGCTACGGCAAAAATAATTCCGATACGGAAAATAAATCCGAGATCAGATACCGTTTTCCGCCGGTGCAGCTCCTCAAGCCCGCAAACAATCAAAACGAGCAGAACGCCATGGAGGAGCTGCAAACCAACTCCCGCAAGCTGATCGAGACCCTTAACAGCTTCGGCGTCAACGCCAATATAACAAATATCTGCCGCGGACCGTCTGTTACGCGCTATGAGCTGCAGCCCGCGCCCGGCGTTAAAATCAGCAAGATCACCAACCTCTCCGACGATATCGCCCTGAATCTGGCGGCGAACGGCGTGCGTATCGAAGCGCCTATCCCGGGTAAGGCGGCGGTCGGAATCGAGATCCCGAACAAGGTCGTCAGCATGGTCTCGATGCGTGAGCTTATCGATTCCGACAAGTTCCGCAGCGCCAAAAGCAAGCTGACGGCTGTGCTCGGCAGGGATATCGAGGGCGAGATAGTAACGACCGATATCGCCAAAATGCCGCACCTTTTGATCGCCGGCACCACAGGCTCCGGTAAATCGGTCTGCGTCAACTCCATACTTATCAGCATCCTTTTCAAAGCCTCGCCCGACGAGGTAAAGCTGCTGCTCATCGACCCCAAAATGGTCGAGTTTTCCAAGTATAAGGGCATTCCGCACCTGCTTGTGCCTATCGTTTCCGACGCTAAAAAGGCGGCGGCGGCGCTGGGCTGGGCGGTCAATGAAATGCTCAACCGCTACAAGATATTCTCCGAGTTCGACGTCAAGGACATCGACTCATACAACAATCTTATCGAAAGAAATCTCAGATACATAGCAGAAAACCCGCCTGTCGAAAACGAGGAGGGCGAGCTGATACAGCCGGTGATGGAGGTCAACGGACTGCCCGTCGCCAAGGAAAAAATGTCGCGCGTCGTCATAGCTATCGACGAGCTTGCCGACCTGATGATGGCGGCGCCCAGCGAGGTTGAGGACAGCATCTGCCGCCTTGCTCAGATGGCGCGTGCCGCAGGTATGCACCTGATTCTCGCCACCCAGCGCCCGACCGTAAACGTCATCACGGGTCTTATCAAGGCGAATGTCCCCAGCCGTATCTCGCTCAAGGTCAGCTCCAATATGGATTCGCGCACCATCCTCGATGTGGGCGGCGGTGAAAAGCTGATCGGACGCGGCGATATGCTCTTTTCGCCCGTCGGAGCGCCGAAGCCGATCCGCGTTCAGGGCTGCTACGCCTCTGACGAGGAGATCGAGGGCGTGACCGCCTTTGTCAAAAATTCCGCCAAGGCTGAGTACAACGCCGAGATTGAGGAAAACATTAAGCGCATCGAAGCCGAAGGCATCGGCAATAAGAAGAAGGACAGCGGCGGCGAGGACGGCGACGATATCAACCTTGACTCCAAAATGGAGGAAGCGATACAGTTCGTCATCGAAAGCGGACAGGCTTCCACCTCGATGCTGCAGCGCCGCTTAAAGGTCGGCTACGCGCGTGCAGGCAGAATGATAGACGACATGGAGCAGCTCGGAATAGTGGGACCTCACCAGGGCTCAAAGCCGAGAGACGTGCTGATGACGTACAACGAATGGCTCGAACGCAGAAATGTCCTTCAAAACTCGCAGGATTGATTATTTTAGTGGTTAGGAACGCGCTGATAAAGACGTCGCCCGATACCGTGGTATATGTTTCGTGCAGCCTTGAAACGCTGGCGCGGGATCTGGAATATTCGCAGAAAAACAGCGGCTACAGAGTTAAAAGGATACAGCCCGTAGACATGTTCCCTCATACACCGCATGTCGAGAACGTGGTGTTGTTGGAGTTGAGAGATGAGAGATGAGAGTTCTTGCGTCCCTTCGGTAGCAAGCGAGCAAGCTCGAGCGGAGGGTTGAGAGACTTTTGATAAGAGACCTTAATTCTTATTGCCTCACTTTGCGAATATATTGCTGATAGCGCGAACGGATCTTGTCGACATAATCGGCAGTTTCCGTGCCGCGCATATATCCGTTGCGAACGAGGGTATCCTGATAGTATCTGGGGTCCTTCAGACGCAGAATATAGGTGCGAACATCATCCCAGCGTTGCGGGTTGCAGTTGTCACGTGCCGCCAGTCGCATTGCATCCTGTACATGACCGAGGCCTCCATTATAGCTGGCCAGCACCATGTTTTGACGCTCGTTGCGGTCGTGAATGTAGCTGAACTCATGCTCCAGCTCGTGCAGGTAGCGCGTAGCAGCAGCGATATTCTTCTCAGGATTAGTAATCTCATCTCGTGGCAGACCAAGGTGATCGGCCGTGCGGGGCATAATCTGCATCAGACCGCGTGCTCCGGCCCAAGACTGAGCCTCTGGATCGAAGGTCGACTCCTGATAGCATTGAGCAGCCAGCAGTCGCCAGTCCCAGCCTATACCTCGGCTGTAGCGCTTGAACAGCTCATCGTAATAGGAGATGACACCACGCGACAGCATGGGAGCATGCACACGTCGCTTGACACGCGGACGCTGTAACAGCTGTTTCTCTTCTTGGCGTGCCGACTCCAGCATCTGTGGCTCGTACCATGCCAGCAGTTCCTGCTGCAGGTCATCCTTACCCTTGCCCACAAGCCATCCCGGCGAGAGAGTGTCGGAGGTCATCGTCAATGCCAACAGGTCGGCATCGCCTCTGTCCATACGCTGCAGCATCTCGGCCGTATCGCGACAAACCTCCATACGCAGGCGCACACCCAGATGGCTGGCAAAACGCTCGCAAAGCAGATAATGCACGCCCAAGTGACTGCCATGATAATCGTAATATGTGTCGGGCCCTGACAGCGTCAAGGCTATCAGTTCGCCGGCACGTTCTATCTGCTGCAGGTCGAAAACATCGGTCATCTCTGCCTCTTCCATCCAAGGCGGAACGACAGGCTCTTTCTTCGGCTTACAGCCCGAAAGAAGCACAAAAAGCAGCATAAATATTCCGTAATGTTTCAATCCTGTACTATTTTTGGTGCAAAATTACACAATTAATTGCACATTCGAGAAAAAATGCGTAATTTTGCAACGGATTTTCAAGATAATTAGACTTTATATGCTTAGAATTGCAGTACAATCAAAGGGAAGACTCTTCGATGACACGATGCATCTGCTCAGCGAGGCTGATATCAAGGTGGGCAGCAGCAAGCGCACCCTGCTCGTCGCAGCCCAGAACTTCCCTCTCGAAGTGCTCTACCTGCGCGATGACGACATCCCGCAGAGCGTGGCCACAGGTGTGGCCGACATTGGTGTTGTAGGTGAAAATGAGCTGATCGAGCGCGGAGCACACGCCGACATCATCTCGCGTCTGGGCTTCAGCCGTTGCCGTCTGTCACTGGCTATGCCCAAGGACCTCGACTATCCCGGACTCTCGTGGTTTCAGGGAAAGAAGATAGCCACCTCCTACCCTGCCATCCTGCAGAGTTTCCTCCAGCAGCATGGCATCAAAGCTGAGATACACGTTATCACGGGTAGCGTAGAGATCAGCCCGGGTATCGGACTGGCCGACGCCATCTTTGACATCGTGAGCTCAGGCTCGACGCTGGTCAGCAACAATCTTCGCGAGGTGGAGGTGGTGATGCAGAGCGAGGCCCTGCTTATCGGCCATCCCGGTATGTCGTCCGAAAAGCGCGACATACTCAGCCAGATGCTCTTCCGCTTCGAGGCCGTTCGTCAGGCTGAGGATAAGAAATATGTACGTATGAACGCCCCCAAGGCTCGCCTGCAACAGATCATCGACGTTCTTCCAGGCCTGAAGAGTCCTACGGTCATCCCTCTGGCTGACGATGAGTGGTGCTCGGTGCATACTGTCTTAGACGAGGGACGCTTCTGGCAGATCATCGGTCAGCTGAAGGAGCTGGGCGCTCAAGGCATCCTCGTCACGCCCATCGAGAAAATGATTCTTTAAGCTATTCGACATGAACATTATAGAATATCCCCAGCATGAGCAATGGGCTGCTATCACGCGGCGCCCACAGCTGGACCACAAACAGTTGCATCAGACGGTGGCTGCTGTCCTCGACGATGTCCGCACACGTGGCGACGAGGCTGTTGCCGACTATGAGGAGCGCTTCGACCATGTGCGCTTGCAGTCGCTGGCTGTCACCGAGCAGGAGATGGACGAGGCCAACAGCTTGGTCAGCGATGAACTGAAGGAGGCCATCACCCTTGCTCATGCCAACATCAAAGCATTCCACGAGGCACAGCGTTTCCAGGAGTTGCACGTCGAAACACAACCTGGCGTAGACTGCTGGCAGCGCAGCGTACCTATCGAACGAGTGGGACTCTACATACCTGGAGGCACCGCTCCCCTCTTCTCTACCGTACTCATGCTGGCCACACCAGCCAAGATTGCCGGCTGTCGCGACATAGTGCTCTGCACTCCTCCTAACCCGCAAGGAAAAGTACATCCTGC
>ONHJ01000073.1 GCA_900317595.1 uncultured Eubacteriales bacterium
AATTCTCGCCTGTTTGTTGGCATTTTTTAAATCATAAATGAGCTGCGCCAAGTCCTCGATAGAATAGATATCGTGGTGCGGCGGCGGCGAAATGAGCGACACGCCGGGAGTGGAGTGCCTTGTTTTGGCTATCCACGGATAGACCTTGTTTCCGGGCAAATGACCGCCCTCGCCGGGCTTTGCGCCCTGAGCCATTTTGATTTGCAGCTCATCCGCTGAATTGAGGTAAGCCGAGGTTACGCCGAAACGTCCTGAGGCGACCTGCTTGATAGCCGAGCAGCGGTTCTCATCTGCGCCCTTTGTAGCGATCCTCTCAGGGCTTTCGCCGCCCTCGCCCGAATTTGACTTGCCGCCGAGCTTGTTCATGGCAATAGCCAAAGCTTCATGGGCCTCCTGCGAAATCGAGCCGTAGCTCATCGCGCCGCTCTTAAATCTCTTTACAATGCTGTCTACGCTCTCCACCTCGTCAAGCGGAACGGGAGTTTCGGCGTAGTTGAAGTCGAGCAGACCGCGCACGCTGACGGGATCCATTTCCTCTGTCAGCATTTTGGAATACTCCTTGTAGCGGTCGTAGTTGTTGAATTTGGTCGCGTATTGAAGCGCGTGGATCGTCTGAGGATTATATAGGTGCTCCTCTTTTCCGCTGCGGCTCTTGTGACCTCCGCGTGAGGGGAGGGCGCTGTCGGTGCCCAGTCCCAGCGGATCAAAGGCGGCGGTGTGCAGCGAATCGACGGTGTTTTCAACGTCCTCAAGCGTTATGCCGCCAATGCGGCTGACAGTACCCGTGAAGTACTCGTCAACAAGCTCCTTGCCCAGACCGATCGCTTCAAAAATCTTGGAGCCCTGGTAGGATTGAAGGGTGGAAATTCCCATTTTTGACGCGATTTTGACAATGCCGTGGAGCACCGCGTCGTTGTAGTCCTCAACCGCCGCGTAGTAATCCTTGTCGAGCAGATCGTCATGGATAAGCTCATGGATAGTTTCGTGAACAAGATACGGGTTTATCGCGCTTGCGCCGTAAGCTAATAGCGTTGCGAAGTGGTGAACCTCGCGCGGCTCGCCGCTTTCAAGCACGATTGAGAGCGCGGTTCTCTTCTTGGTTGCGACCAAATGCTGGTGCAGCGCCGAAACCGCAAGCAGCGACGGTATTGCAAGACGGTTCTCGTCAACGCCTCTGTCGGAGAGGATAAGAATATTCGCGCCGTCCGCGCAGGCTTTGTCAGCCTCGACAAACAGCCGTTTGATAGCCTTTGAAAGCCGCGTATTTTTATAGTAAAGCATCGGGATAACGGCGACCTTAAAGCCCGAGAGCTTCATCTTTTTCAGCTTTAAAAGTCCTGTTGAGGTAAGGATCGGGTTTACTACCTTGATGACCCTGCAATTGTCGGGCTTTTCCTCAAGCAGGTTGCCGTCTTTTCCGATGTATATGGTGGTTGAGGTGACGATCTCCTCGCGGATAGCGTCGATTGGCGGATTTGTTACCTGCGCGAACACCTGCTTGAAGTAATCAAATAGCGGCAAAGGCTGCTTACTGAGCACCGCTAAAGGCTTGTCGCAGCCCATTGCGGCGATCGGCTCGGCGCCGCTTTGCGCCATCGGCAGAATGGACGTCATTACATCCTCATAGGTATAGCCGAACGCCTTTTGAAGCCTGCGCTTTTCGGCGCGCGGATGTTCCTCTACCTTTGTGTTGGGGACTTTTAAGTATTTTAAGCGCGTCAGATTCGCGTCCAGCCACTCGCCGTAGGGTCGGCGCGAGGCGTAGCGCAGCTTGATTTCCTCGTCGTCTATGAGCCTGCCCTGAACAGTATCGACAAGCAGCATTTTGCCCGGGTGCAGGCGTTCCTTTTTAATTATTTTCTCGGCAGGCACGGGTAAAGCGCCAACTTCTGATGACAAAATCAAATTGTCGTCGTCGGTGATGTAATACCTTGAAGGTCTGAGTCCGTTGCGGTCGAGCACCGCCCCCATAACGTCACCGTCGGAAAACAGGATCGACGCGGGGCCGTCCCACGGCTCCATCATCGTGGCGTAGTACTGGTAAAAGTCGCGCTCCTTCTGCGGCATTGCGTGGTTGTTGTCCCACGGTTCGGGTATTGTTATCATTACGGCAAGCGGCAGATCCATTCCGCTCATTACCAAAAATTCGAGGGTGTTATCAAGGCGCGCGGAATCGCTGCCGTCGGGATTGACTACGGGCAGCACCTTGTCAAAGTCGCCCATCAGGTGTTCGCTCTGCATTGTTTCCTCACGCGCGAGCATTTTGTCGGCGTTGCCGCGAATGGTGTTGATTTCTCCGTTGTGCACCATCATGCGGTTGGGGTGCGCCTTCTGCCAGCTTGGGAAGGTATTGGTCGAAAAGCGCGAGTGAACTAAGGCAATGGCGGATTCGTAATCTTCGTCCTGCAAGTCGGTGAAGAAACGGCGCAGATCGCCCACCAAAAACATGCCCTTATATACAATGGTGCGGCCGGAAAGCGACACCACATATGTGTCCTCATTGCTCTGCTCAAAAAAGCGGCGTGCCACATAAAGCCTGCGGTCAAAGTCGATACCGCGCTTTACGCCCTCGGGGCGGTCGATAAAGCACTGCATGATATGCGGCATACATTCGAGCGCCTTTGCGCCGAGCACCGACGGATTTGACGGAACCTCGCGCCAGCCGAGGATCTTTAAGCCTTCCTTTTCGGCGATTATCTCAAACATTTTGCGTGCCTGGTTGCGTCTAAGCTCATTTTGAGGAAAGAAAAACATTCCTACAGCGTAGTCGCGCTCACCGCGAATGGGAATATCAAGCGATTTTGCAACTTTAGAAAAGAATTTATGCGAAATCTGAAGAAGAATACCAACGCCGTCGCCTGTTTTCCCCTCGGCGTCCTTGCCTGCGCGGTGCTCGAGCGTTTCAACTATAGTCAGCGCGTTCTCAACCGTGGCGTGCGACTTAAAACCCTTGATATTTACTACCGCTCCGATACCGCAGTTGTCATGTTCAAAAGCGGGTGAATACAGCGAGTTTTTTACCGGCGCTTCTCTTTGTACGCGGTCTTGATCTGCGTGGAACATAAAATCAATCCTTTCATATTTTGCAAGTAATACGCTTTATTCCTGCAAAATCAATTGCGCTTACCATTATATTACGCTGTCTTGCGGTTGTCAATAGCTAATTTGCAACTTTTCTTTTATTTGGATTCATAAACATGGCAAATATTTTTGATTTCCCGACCATTTTATTGTTAATTATGCAAGAATAGAAAAAAATATTGCAAAACTACTTGACAAACTTTTAACAAGGCGCTATAATAACGGCAATGACACAGCAAGGGCGCTGATGGCACAAAAGCCATCGGTGCCTTTTGTTTTTGCCAAAACACTCAGAGGAGAGATCAATATGACAAAGGTTCCCGAAATGTTCGGCAGCATGGTATTCAACGACAAGGTTATGCAGGAGCGCCTTCCAAAGGCTACCTACAAGGCACTTAAAAAGACCGTTGAAAACGGCGAGCCCCTTGACGAGGGCGTTGCTAACGTAGTTGCCAACGCGATGAAGGATTGGGCGGTCGAGCTTGGCTGCACCCACTTTACCCACTGGTTCCAGCCCATGACAGGCGTTACCGCCGAAAAGCACGACAGCTTTATTCAGCCCTGCGGCGACGGCGTTATTATGGAATTTTCGGGCAAGGAGCTTATCAAGGGCGAGCCCGACGCCTCTTCATTCCCCAGCGGCGGTATCCGCGCTACATTTGAAGCGCGCGGCTATACAACATGGGATCCCACCTCGCCCGCGTTCGTGCGCGACGGTTCATTATATATTCCCACGGCGTTCTGCTCATATACAGGAGAGGTTCTCGACAAAAAGACTCCGCTGCTCCGCTCAATGGAACGCCTGAGCAATGAAGCGGTCAAGGTTCTGCATTTACTCGGCAAAACGGACGTGACAAGAGTAGCCACAACCGTCGGTCCCGAGCAGGAATATTTTTTGGTAGACAAAGACCTGTACGATCAGCGCGTTGACTTAAAGCTCTGCGGAAGAACGCTGTTCGGCGCGATGGCTCCGAAAGGCCAGGAGCTGGAGGATCACTACTTCGGCTCTATCAAAACCAGAGTCGCGGCGTATATGAAGGAGCTTGACGAGGAGCTTTGGAAGCTCGGCATCCTCGCAAAAACAAAGCACAACGAGGTCGCTCCCGCGCAGCACGAGCTTGCTCCGATCTTCTCGACCTCAAATATCGCCACCGACCACAACGAGCTGACAATGGAGATCATGCAGAAGGTTGCCGAGAGGCATAATCTTGTCTGCCTGCTGCACGAAAAGCCATTTAAGGGCGTAAACGGCAGCGGCAAGCACAACAACTGGTCGATTTCCACCAACACGGGCGAAAACCTGCTCTCACCGGGGAAGCGCCCCGAAACGAACTATCAGTTCCAGCTTTTCCTCGCGGCGATCGTAAAGGCGGTTGACGAATATCAGGATCTGCTGCGCATAACAGTCGCCTCTGCAGGAAATGACCACAGACTCGGAGCTAACGAGGCGCCGCCCGCTATCATCTCGATGTACCTCGGCGACGATCTGGACGCGCTGGTGCGCTCCATCATTAACGGAGACGACTACGAAAGCCACGGCAAAGAGCGAATGCACACCGGCGTTGACGTTCTGGCGGACTTTAAAAAGGACAATTCCGACCGCAACCGCACCTCGCCCTTCGCCTTTACAGGCAACAAATTTGAGTTCCGCGCACTTGGTTCCGCGCTGAACATCGCCTGCCCCAACTACATGCTCAACACCATGGTCGCCGAGGAGCTCAGTCAGTTCTACGACGCGCTGAAAGACGCCGACGACATGGAAACGGCTGTAAAGGCGCTTGTCAGGGAAACCCTCACCGCGCATCAAAGGATCATCTTCAACGGCGACAACTACTCGGATGAATGGGTAAAGGAAGCCGAACGCAGAGGTCTTTATAATTTGAAATCCCTGCCCGAGGCGCTCAGCCACTTTATGGACGAGAAGAACGTCAACCTGTTTGTAAAGAACAATATCATCTCGGAGGATGAGCTTCGCGCACGCTATGAGATAGATTTGGAAACCTACTGCAAGCAGCTCAACATTGAGGCGCTCACCATGGTAGATATGGCGAGAAAGAACATCACCCCCGCTGTTTCAGCATTTGTTCGCGAGCTGACAGACACGGCGCTTGCCAAGAAGGCGCTGTCCGACTCGATTTCCGTTAATGTCGAGCTTGACCTCATCAACAGCCTGACCGAACAGCTTGAAAAGTTTGTATCGCTGACCGACGAGCTTGAAAATGAAACGCACGCGGCGGCGGCGATCGAGGACAATCAGGAAAAGGCGTTCGCGTACCGCAACAGGGTATTCGCCAAAATGGAAGCTCTGCGCGCAGTTGGCGATGAAATGGAAACGCACACCTCGGCAGACTTCTGGCCGTATCCGAGCTACACCGATTTACTGTTCGGCGTATAAGCAACGTGACGGCAACGTGACGGCAACGTGACGTTGCATCCAAAGCCGCCTTTGGAAAACTTGTAATTATATAAAACGTTTCTGCAACGGCATGTCAGAACGCGAGAATAAACTTAAAGTATTTGCTAAACTTCGGTTGCGCGAATTGATTGTCGGCTCAGCCGACCGGCGCATCAAAACGCGGGAATAGAGGTATGGTTTTCGCTAAACGTCAATTGCGCGAAATGGTCGAGCGTCACGCTCGAGCGCCCTGCCCTCCCGCAGCAACAACGCTATCATCCGATAGGCTAACATATGACAACGCAACGGCGCGTTTTCCCTGTTTTGAGGAGACGTGTCGTTGTGTCATGTACAACATTTTTTTTGGAGTGATCAATATGAGTGAATCTGTAAGAAACTTAGTTACACAGATGACTAACGAGCAGCTGTTTGCCGTGTGGTTCCTTATAGGAGCCGCGTTGGTGTTCTGGATGCAGGCAGGCTTTGCTATGGTCGAGGCAGGCTTTACCAGAGCCAAAAACACCGGCAACATTATTATGAAAAACCTGATGGATTTCTGTATAGGAACCGTCACCTTCATTCTCATCGGCTTTAGCTTGCTGATGGGCGAGGATTTGGTAGGCTTGATCGGTAAGCCCGGTTTTGATATTTTCACCGCCTACTCCGACTTTAATTTTTCAAACTTCGTATTCAACCTTGTGTTCTGCGCCACCACCGCCACCATCGTTTCGGGCGCGATGGCTGAACGCACCAAATTCCTTTCCTATTGCGTATATTCGGGCATTATTTCAGCTGTCATCTACCCGATCGAGGCGCACTGGATCTGGGGCGGCGGCTGGCTGAGCAACCTCGGCTTCCACGATTTTGCGGGCTCCTGCGCTATCCATATGGTCGGCGGTATCTCCGCTCTTATCGGCGCGAAGATCCTCGGAGCGCGTATCGGCAAGTTCAAGAAGCAGAAGGACGGCAGCGTGAAGGTAGGTGCGTTCCCCGGTCACAACATAGCGCTCGGCGCATTGGGCGTGTTCATCCTCTGGCTCGGCTGGTACGGCTTTAACGGCGCGGCGGCAAAGTCCGTTGAACAGCTCGGCTCGATATTCCTGACAACAACGGTTTCACCCGCAATAGCAACCGTTGTATGCATGATTTTCACTTGGATAAAGTACGGCAAACCTGACGTAAGCATGTGCCTGAACGCCTCTTTGGCAGGTCTTGTGGCCATCACCGCAGGCTGTGACGTTACCGACGCGCTCGGCGCTATCGTCATCGGCGCGGTTTCGGGATTGCTTGTTTGCTTCGGCGTATGGCTGCTCGACTATAAACTGCACATCGACGATCCTGTAGGCGCGGTCGCGGTTCATATGATTAACGGCATCTGGGGTACTCTTGCTGTCGGTCTTTTCGCAACCGACAGCGCTCCCGGCTATTCTATCGCAAATACCGGTCTGTTTTACGGCGGCGGCTTTGAATTGATGGGCTTACAGCTTCTCGGTTTTGCCTCAGTTGCAGGCTGGACTGCATTAACCATGACATGCGTATTCTTACTTATCAAGAAGATCTTCGGTCTCCGCGTTACCCGCGAGGAAGAAATGACCGGTCTGGACGCTACCGAACACGGTATGCCCTCCGCTTACGCAGGTTTCAGTATGATTCCCGAATACGTTGAGGAAGGCGTTGCGGCTCCCGTTCTCGTCAGCGGAGATACGCCCGTTGCCGAGGCGATTCCGATAAAGAAGGTTCCTGTCTTTGATGAAGGCAAGACGAAAATCAGCAAGGTTCAGATCATATGCAAGGAAGCGCGTCTTGAAGCGCTGAAAAACGCGATGATGGAGATCGGCATCACGGGTATGACGGTAACGCACGTTCTCGGCTGCGGAACACAGAAGGGCAAGCCCGAATACTACCGCGGCGTACAAATCGAAGCTAACCTGCTGCCTAAGGTTCAGGTCGATATCGTCGTCTGCACCGTTCCCGTCGGCAAGGTGATCGAGGCCGCTAAGAATACTCTATACACAGGCCACATCGGCGACGGCAAGATTTTCGTCTATGATGTTGAGGAGGTAGTCAAGGTCAGAACAGGTCAGACCGGTCTTGAAGCTATGGAAAACTTTGACTCGATCTGATA
>ONHJ01000009.1 GCA_900317595.1 uncultured Eubacteriales bacterium
CCGTCTTCAATTTCCGCTTGCTCGGTTTCAAAATGACGAATCATTTTATCAAGCGCACGCTCCATACGCTTTCGCATAGATAATTTGCAGTCTACGTGCATATTCGGGCAGCCGGAAAAGGTAGTGCACACCGGCAAGGCAAAGCATCCCTTACATTTTTCACGAGCCGGCTCAACCGCTCTTAGCTTTGCGACGGCTGAGGAATCGGTAATTCCGTTCCATATATCACCAATCGGCTCAAATTCCTGTATATGCTCACAATGATAGAGCTTGCCGTCAGGAGCAACCACCACCGCACTATCTGGTGAATCTGCCATACAAAATGTATATTTCGCTCTATCAACCGAATAATTGGAATTTACGCGAAAGCCCTGCCGCCTTATTTCATCAGATATTTCAAAAGTTTTTTCCCAAATTTCCGACGCGTTTTCACTTGCCTGCAAATCATATAGCGGCGCGATATTAAACGAAACAAGAGACGGATCGGCAATAAACAGTTTAACGTCCTCGAGCATTGCGAGCACGTCATTGATATTGCTTTCGTCAACATTGATACGGATAATCAAACGAATACCGTTATCATTGATCAGCTTGATGCGCGAGAGAACGTGCCAATAAGCGGATTCGTAATGAAAAACATAATTTTTCCGTGCGTTATACTGCTCCTCTAAGCCATCAAGTGTGATTTGGATTTTTTTCAAATTCCAATCTGCACACATTTTCTTAACGATATCCTCGGTTATCAAGCTGCCGTTGGAAATCATTGATGACTTGAAAGGGATATCGGCTTTGCGCATTTCCGCGCAAATTTTATCGATCATTTTGACCCCCATCAACGGCTCTCCGCCAAACCATCCAAACGATACGGGCTTATTGGGATTTCTTGTTTTTTTAATGAACGCAATTGTCTGATTCAATATTTCATCCGACATCGTAACGAATTTGATTCCCGCCTCATAGCAGTAAACACATCTGGCGTTGCAGGCGGTTGTGGGAAGGATAGTGTATCTTGAATAGCCGTTTCGTTTCAATTTCATTGTACGCGCAATTTTGCAAAACCCTTCGTAAACAGCGGCTTCGTCTGTGCTTTCAGGCACCAAAAAGCGATCGGCAACCAATTGCGCAAGATTTTCGTCAGCCGATACTTCCTCTGAGGAAAAGCGCTTGGCAGAATCAAAATCAAATAATTCGTTATCAATCAAATAGAGTTTTTTTGAAAAATTATTATACAAGTATTTTTTTCCGTCGCAGTGATGGACAACGGCAAAATCCGACCGGCGATAGCTTTGGTTTGGCATTACCTTTTTCGCGCCCAAAACAGTTTTTACAAGATTATCTCCATCAAACAAACATTTCATACGATTCACCATTTTCTGACTTTTTTAGAAGTTCCCTTATATCATACACTAATATTCTCGGAAATGCAAGAAAAAACTGCTGTACCATAAAGATACAGCAGTTTCTGTCTGTGAAGTTGCTTAAGCATCGTAGGGACAGGGCTCTGCGCCGTCCTCAGGACAATCGTCAGTGGGGCAAGTATCCACGCCACTGGTCAGAACAACGTCCTCAACCTCCAGCTCGATAGCTTCCATCATAGCCTTCATGTATTTCAATTCAGTACACCTCCTTTTCTTAGTGATAAAGTCTTATAATTGTTAATTACAAACCAAAGTAGTCATTGGCAGCCTGGTTGTACCAGTAAACAGCCATATAGAACTGATTGTCGGGCTCCTCTGCGAGCTTGGACTTCAGCTGAGCAAGAATAGAGGTCTTGTAAGTGCCGACAGTTGTTGAGCCGTTCTTGAACTGGATCTCAAATACCTTGTCAAGCAGCGGAGAAGCGATAGTATCAACAGTAACCTGCTTGTAAGTACCGGCAGTGTTGTAGTTGGTCATTGTGGTTGCGGTTCCGTCAACAGCAACAGACGCATTTTTGAACTTTGTGCTGTCGGTAACCTTGTAAACGACCTTCAGGTCGGTAGCGGCAAGATAGGAACCACTCTCTTTGTAGAAGTTAAGACCGATAGCAGACAGGTCGGGCTTTGTACCTACGCCGGAAGGCAGTACAATGTCATTGGCAGTGATAAGAGGCATTGTGTAATCAATTCCTCTGTCAGCGGGAGCATCTGTAAACTTGTTGAACTGAACCTGTGCCTTCGCACCGAAGTTCAGGAGCGCTTTATAAAGGGTAGCAAGCTTTTCGTTTGCAGAGCCGATATTATCCAGAACATACTTCTCGATGGAATAGGTTTCTCTTGCGATTACCTTACCGTTCTGAAGAATTTCACAGGTAATGGGTTGGCTGAACATTGCCGAATACATCTGATATTCGTGTCTGTAGCGGGAAGTGCTGTAGCTGTGAAGCTGAGTATAGGGGATGGTCTTGTTCATGTCGGTCAGTTCTTCCGGACCGCTGAACTTAACGCTTAAAGTGCTGGGATCAAAATTGCCCTTCGGGGTCTTGTAGAACATATAAGCAAGGCTTACCTTACCGTCAAGGGTGGAACGATACTTGTCAAGGAAATTTGAGAATGCAACAAGACCCTCTTCGGGAGTAACCTGAACAGTCGCGTCAGCGGTGAACAGGGTGTTGTCAACAACGCCGTCATAAACGACATCGAGGTCGCCTGCTCTGGTCTTGCCGTCGGTATTGGTAACGGTAATGGTGTCGATATCCATGTTGACGGTGGTGTCGCCTGTGCCGATGATATCAAAGGTGATGGTCAGGAAAACATCCTTTGTTGTGAAATCCACGGGATTTTGGGGATCGGAAGCATTGAAGGTGATTCTGCCGCCGGAAAGACCGAGGTTAACGGTAATGTTTCTCAGGTAGGGAACAAGACTCTGCTCGGTTGTTGTTGCAGCGGGCTTCAAAACAGCGGGATCATAGGTCAGAACACCCTCTGCGTTGATAAGCTTTTTCGCAGACTGGAAATAGTAGGTAACTGTTACCTGTTTCGAGTCGGAAGTGTAGGTTTGACTTGCGTCGCTTGTGATGGTTGATTTTGCTGTGATTGTGTTGGTTCCCGCAGCGCCCACAGCGCTCATGCCGATGGCCATCATGCCGAGCACAAGCATCAGTGAAAGCAAAACGGAAACGGTTCTTTTCATTGCTCTCATGTTAATTGCTCCTCTTCTAATTAGAATTTTCCGATTTAGGCTCTCAGCCTACTATCTAGCATAATTATACCACAGATAAACAAAAGTCGCAATTAAAGTTTTCAAATCTTTAGTAAAAAACCTCGGCTCATTTTTGGAGATTCTAACTAACCAAATGTCGCATTGCACAAATTATAGCACAATATTTGGTCTTTGTCAACAAAAACCGATTTGCCGTTTAAATGAGGAAAATTGTTAATTGTTTGTCTGCGGTCAGTTTTGGAAGATCTCGGGGTGCATTCTGCTGTAGTGAAAAATGTATTGCTGGGCGATCCCTGCGTTCGCGCCGAAGCTTTCGGGCGACAGTCCCGGGAAAAGCGACGCCATCGCGCGCTTCATCCAAACGTCCATCGGGAATGCCTCAACACGGTTCATTCCGAACAGCAGCGTGCAGTCGGCGACCTTGACGCCCACTCCCTTTATTTTCATCAGCTCGGCGCGCGCGTCCTCGTAGGGCGCGGTCTCGCAGAGCGCCAGATCCACCTCTCCCGAATCGACCTTTCGCGCCGCGTCAAAAAGGTATTTTGCGCGGAAGCCCGCGCGCAGCGGCGCCAGCTCCTCAACGGTCAGCGCACTCATTGCCCGAGCAGTCGGAAACGCGAACTCGCCGTCGGGCAGCGGCTCACCGAATCCCTCGCACAAACGCTGCACGATGCCCTTGATGCGCTTTATGTTGTTGTTCTGCGAGATGATGAAGGTGCAGAGCGCCTCGTAAGGCTCCTGACGCAGCACGCGGATGCCGGCGGCATATTCGGAGGCTTCTTTCAGAACGGGGTGCAGTGCGCTCAGCTCGCCGCGTATCAGACCATAGTCGCGGTCGAGGTCAAAATATCGCCGCCAAAGCGCCCGGTCAGCCTCCCCGGCGTTTTCAATGACCAGATCTCCGCCGTCAAGCCGCACGGTCACGCTTTTTCCGAACGCGACGCCGGCAAACGAGCCGTCGGGCTGCTCACGCCAGCGGAACGCCTGACCGCAGTCGAGCGTCTGTGCCAGATCAAGGTCGGTAATTTGCTCAAAAACTATCATAAAAATTCTCCATTCCCGATTCTCGGATTATTATAGCATATTTTGCGGAAAAATGCTATAATAAATCATAATTCTTTTTTGCGGAGGTTTGTATGAAGGAAACTATCGTAACCATACCCATAAACGACTTATTCGCGCCGAAGGACGGCTGTCCGCTGTGCCGCATGGAGCGCATGCTCGAGGAGCAGTACTGCGAATTCATCACCGGCGACGCCATGATGGAGCCCAGCGTGCGCGTCGAGACCAACAAGATCGGCTTTTGCCACCGCCACTATTCGCGCATGACGCAGGTGGGTCAGAAGCTGCCGAACGCGCTGATCCTCGAAACCCATTTGGAGCAGATCCTTGAGCAGCACCTGCCGCAAAAGGGCGGAAAGCCCGACAAAAAGCAGCTTGCTGCGTTAGAGGAAATGCTCGGCTCGTGCTATGTCTGCAACCGCGTGGACAGGGATATGCACCATTTGATGTCGACGGTGTTCGCCGAATGGGCTAAGGAAGGCGAATTTGTGCAGACCTTCCGCGACCAGCCCTTTATCTGTCTGAGCCATTACCGCCTGATGATGACGGCGGCGATGGGCAAAAACGGCGTTCCCGCCAAAAAACTCGCCGACTTCCATGCCGACGCCCTTGCTCTGACGCGGAAGTATTTGGAGAGCCTTAAAGCTGACATCTCGCATTTCGTCACCATGTTCGACTACCGCAGCAAGGGCAAGGAATGGGGCACCTCGGTCGATTCCATCGAAAGAAGCATCGAGTTTTTGACGAAGGAAAAACCTTAACGGTTGAGAGTTATTCAGAGTAAAAGTATCAGGGACGGCTTGTTTGCCGTCCCTTTTGTTATATCAGATCCAGTAAATCGGGGAAAACGCTTAATGTGCGGCGCAAAATGCCCTGCATATAGGCGAGGGCTGTTCCGTAGTTTGTGAAGGGAACGCCGCTGTCGGCGGCAAAGGCACGGCGGTACTGCACCTCGCGCTCGTTGAGCATACATCCGCCGCAGTGAATGATGAGATCATACGGCGAAAGCTCGTCGGGAAAGCCCTTGCCCGACGACGTCTCGATGACGATCGCTTTGCCCGTGTATTTGCGGAGCATATTGGGCAGCTTTACGGTGCCGATGTCGTCGCACTGGCGGTGGTGGGTGCAGCCCTCGGAGATCAGCACGCGGCTGCCGTCGCGCAGCCCTTCGATCGCGGCAGCGCCGGTCACGGCGGACTCCAAAAAGCCCTTGTAGCGCGCCATCAGGATAGAAAACGAGGTTAGCGGCACGCTTTCGGGAACGATATCCTTCACCCTGCCGAATGCCTGGCTGTCGGTGATGACCATTTTCGGCGGCGCGCCCAGCTTTTTGAGCGTCAGCTCCAATTCCTCGTCGCGGCAGACTATCGGGATCGCGCCCGAGTCGAGCAGGTCGCGGATGGTCTGCTGCTGAGGCAGGATGAGTCTGCCCTTGGGAGCCGCCTTGTCTATAGGAACGACCAGCACGACGAAGTCGCCGGCGCTGACAAGGTCGCCGCAGACGCGCCGTCCGTCGGCGTCCGATTTCACCAGCCGGGCGACGGTCTCCTTTAGCAAACGGATATTATGACGCTCCAGCGCGCTGACGTTTATTCCGTCGGCGCGTTCCTCTTTTGAAAGGTCGCTTTTATTGTAGGCTACGATGTAGGGGATGTTCTTCTGCCGGAAAATGGCTGTCAGCTCTTCATCGGCGGGCGTTTTGCCGACAGTGCCGTCGACGACCAGCACGGCGATATCGACGCGGTTGAGCACCTGCTTTGTGCGGCGCACGCGCTCCTCGCCCAAGGCGCCCTCGTCGTCAAAGCCGGGGGTGTCGATTATCATCACGGGGCCGAGCGGCAGGAGCTCCATCGCCTTGGTGACCGGGTCGGTGGTGGTGCCTTTAACGTCGGACACAACGGATATCTGCTGGTCGGTGAAGGCGTTGACAAGGCTCGATTTGCCGGCGTTGCGCCTGCCGAAAAAGCCGATGTGTACGCGCTCGCCCGATGGGGTGGAATTCAAACTCATTTCTCTGCTTCCTTCAAAACGGTTAAAACCTAAAGTCGCGCTTGCCGTTGTTTTTGATATCCTCAATGTGCTGCTCGGCTATTTTGCGCACCTTTTCCTTGGGTATGTTGTTGAGCTGCTCGGCGATGACCTTTTCGCCGATGGCGCGGGTCTCGGGAGAAGCGTAGTCGACCAGATATTCCTCAAGCGTCATCAGGGCGTTGGGGTGGCAGCAGTTCTGGATCTGACCGCTCTTGCACAGCGACATAAAGCGGTCGCCTGTCCTGCCCTCGCGGTAGCAGGCGGTGCAGAAGGACGGGATATAGCCCAGCTCCATCAGCCAGCGCACGACCTCGTCGAGGGTGCGGCGGTCCGAAACATCGAACTGAGCGGAATTCTCCTCCTCCTTTTCCTCCTCAACATAGCCGCCGACGCTGGTGCGTGAGCCGCCGCTGATCTGAGAGATGCCGAGGCGCAGCGCCTTTTCGCGCACCTTGGCGCTCTCGCGGGTGGAGATTATCATGCCGGTGTAGGGAACCGAGATGCGGATTATGGCGATAAGCTTCGCGAAGGTCTCGTCGTCGATGCCGTTGTCAAAATCCTCGGGGTCGATGTCGTCAGCCGGCTGGATCCGCGGCACGCTGATGGTGTGAGGTCCGACGCCGTGGACCGCCTCGAGGTGCTCGGCGTGCATCAGCAGTCCCGCCAGCTCGTAGCGGTAAAGCTCCAATCCGAAGAGCACGCCCAGACCTACGTCGTCGATGCCGCCCTCCATGGCACGATCCATCGCCTCGGTGTGGTAGGCGTAGTTGTGCTTGGGTCCAGTGGGATGCAGCGCTTCATAGCTCTTTTTATGGTAGGTCTCCTGGAACAGGATATAGGTGCCGATGCCGGCATCGTGCAGCTTTTTGTAGTTTTCGACCGTGGTGGCTGCGATGTTGACGTTCACGCGGCGGATGGCGCCGTTTTTATGCTTGATTGAATAGATGGTTTTGATGCACTCGAGGATGTACTCGATGGGGTTGTTGACCGGGTCCTCGCCGGACTCGATGGCGAGGCGCTTGTGACCCATGTCCTGAAGGGCGATGACCTCTGCCTTTACTTCCTCCTGAGTGAGCTTTTTGCGGCAGATGTGCTTGTTTTTGGCGTGGTATGGGCAGTAGACGCAGCCGTTGACGCAGTAGTTGGAGAGGTAGAGCGGCGCGAACATCACGATGCGGTCGCCGTAAAAATCCTTTTTGATCTGCTCGGCAAGCGCATAGATCTCCTTTACCTTTTCCTCGTTGTCGCAGGCGAGCAGCACGCTTGCCTCGCGGTGAGTGATGCCCTTTCTGAGCCTTGCCTTTTCGATTATCCGGTCGATCAGTTCAAGGTTGTCCTTGTTTTCGTCGGCGTAAGCGAGAGACGCCATGATTTCTTCGTCGTTGATGAATTCCTCAGCCTTGAGGGATTTGGGATCATAAATTGCCATGTTGATTACTCCTTATTAATTATATTGAAAACCGGCAGCAGGCGCGTCGCCTCTGTCGGTGACGATCTCATAGCCGATTGACTGTATCCGCCGTTTAAGGCAGGCAAGGCACTCCGCGGCTTCCTCGCCGTTGCAGATCTTGTTGTCGTAGATGGCGTAGTCCTTGCGGTGCTCCACGGGAGAAAGGTTGGGCATTACGACATTGGCGCCGTGGAGTATGCCAAGCTCTCTGCCCTTCGGGTGTATGGTGCCGAGCGCCGTGGTGGCGGGCAGCAGAACGCGCGGGTGCATCAGCCGTATGACCGACAAGAGGGTCAGGGTCAGCGTCAGGCTGCCCTGAGAATAATCGCGGAACTGCGTGTCCTTATGCGGGATGAAGGGGCCTATGCCGCACATCTGCGGCGAAAGCCGCTTTAGAAAAAGCAGGTCGTCGGCGAGGTTTTCGGCGGTCTGATAAGGCGAGCCGACCATGAAGCCGGCGCCGGTCTGAAAGCCGATCGCTTTTAATGCAAAAAGCTGCCTTTGCCGTTCCTCTCCGCTCATATTCGGCGGATGGAGCTTGGCGTAGTGCTCAAGATCGGCGGTCTCATGCCGCAGAAGATATCTGTCCGCTCCGGCGTCAAAGAGCTTTTTGAAGCTCTCCTCTCCCCTTTCGCCGAGCGAAAGCGTTACAGCGCAATCGGGATATCTTGATTTTATCTCACGGACGACGCCGCAGACGACCTCGTCGGTGAAATATCCGTCCTCGCCGCCCTGAAGCACAAAGGTGCGGAAGCCTAGGGCATAGCCCTTTGCGCAGCAATCAAGTATCTGCTCCTCTGTCAGGCGGTATCTCACGGCGTTTTGGTTGGAGCGGCGCAGCCCGCAGTAGAGACAGTCGTTTTTGCAGACCGAGGATATCTCGATCAGCCCGCGGATATAGATCTTATTGCCAAACACCGCTTGCGCCGTCTCCTGCGCGGCACGGCGCAAAGTCTCGCGCCCGCTGTCGGTGATATTGTTCAGCAGAAAAACCAGCTCGTCACGCGTGGCGGTCTGCTCTGTTTTCAGTTTTTCGATGATCTGTAATTCGTTCATTATTTTTTTGAATAAGCTGTTTTCACGGTCGCGCCCGACAGCCTGCCGAGCCTGCCCGAGATGTTGTTTATGACATCCTGCTGCGCGTCAACCACGACGCTGATGATGCTGATGTTCTTTTCGCGGTAGGGGATTCCCATTCTGCCGATTATGGCGTCGGCGGCGTCGTGGAGGATATCGTTGATGGCAGGCACGCAGGAGGGCTCCTCCACGATTATGCTGATGACCGCCACACGGGTATCGGTTGATCCGTTCATATATCTTTCCTTTCCGGTTTTTGCCGCGCAAAAGCGGCGGCAAGCAAAAGCTCACCGCCGCTGAAAAGCGCACTGACGCACCCTTATGATAGGGGTGCGAAAAGCAACGGTCTCGGCGTCAATACAATTTCCGCCTTGAGCTTGCGTTATTTGATTTTAGAACGCGCGGCTTCCGCTGCCGTCGGAATGGTTGCTGCTGCCGCCGCTGCTGTTGTTGTCCTTTTGGATGGTGCGCACGGTCGTGTGCTGTGTGACAAAGGTATCCTCGACGTCGTTCAAGTCCACCTTGCTGTTGGCGGCAAGGTCGTAGGTACCCGATTTGCCCATATTCTTGTACCTTGATTTGGTAACAAAGAAGGTGGCGACACCCGCACCGGCGCCTGCCAAGCCCGCGAATATTCCGAATTTTTTGAGCGACTGAACAAACGCGTTGGTTTTGCCCATATCATATACTGCAGTTGCCTTGCTGATAAAAGCAAGCGAACCGTAGTACATATCGCTTGAGGAAGTGATCGCGGAAATTATGCTCTCATACCGGCTGTCATCGTTTTTAAAGTAATCCTTGACCTCGCCCTTCATGCGCATGATGCGTTTGTAACGGGTGCTGTCTTCACTGTCATAACCGATGACAAAGATGATCGCGTTTTTGTCAAAGTTGCCGCTGTTGTAAAAGCTGTCGGCATAGCTTTCTATCTGACTGTTGGTGAAGGTGCGGTTGGTGGTGTGGATAATGAACTGCCAGCCGGTTTTCGCGCTCGCCTCATCAAGCTTTTGCTGAAGATCGGCAGCCTGCGCTGAATTGAAAAGCCCGGCTTCATCCGACAGCACGCCCGAAGGCGCAGCCGATACTATCATCACTGACGCAAGCAGCAGCATGAGAGCCAGCGCCAGCGCCGAAATTCTGAGAGAAACTTTTTTCATCATAAGAACAGCATACCTCCCAGCACTCCGAGAATAAAGACGATCACGGCGACCGCTGCGGAAACGCCCGCGAGCTTGCCGGCGGCGATCGGAAGGTGGCCGTACGCCTTGCCGGTCTGACCGTTTATGGCGAAGGGAATTATCTCGCCGTTATATTTGTAGGTGACCATCCACACCGGCATAAGATTATAGGTGTATGCCGAAAGGTCGGTCTTTTCATTGAAGCTCTCGGTCTCGATGACGTCGTAGCCCTCCATGGTGTTTTTCAGCACCTGCTCGGCGTACTGATGCATTTTCTGCTCGATGACCGGCTCCACGTCGCTCTTGCCGAGGTCGCGCTTTTCCGCCTGAAAGCCCGAAAGATAGCTCATGGCGAAGGGCTGCGCCTTGCCGAGGTCGTAGGGATGAACGCTCTGGAGCATCTCTCTGCTCTCGCTTTTCAGGGCGCGCTCAAAGACGTTGTTGATGGTCACATCGCCGCCGCGCACAACGTGATATATCTTGGTTTCGGTATATTCCTTGTTGCCGCTTCTCCATGTGCGGATCTTTTTGCCGGTGGCGGTAAGGTGGGCGGTCTTCTGCTCGTCGGCGTACCAATACGGAAAATAGACGCCGTTAAGCTTTTCAAACTGCTCCTTGCCCGCAAAGCCCTTTGGCAAAAACCACTTTTTGCCGCACATAGCCAAAAAGCGCTCGATAGCCTTATCCTTTGAAAGCTCGAAGGGAACCACGCGGTCGGGCGTGAATTCGCCCGAAAGCCTGCCGCCGAGAACGACCGGATTGTAGCAGTAGAAGCAGGTGGTGGCGGCGGTAGTTGACGAGGTGACGATCTCCGCGCCGCAGCTCGGGCAGGTGTAGGAAACGGGATATTCCTCTTCCTGCTCGCCGCGCGTCTCAGCCTCCTGCCTGCGCTGCTCGTAGCTGTTGACCTCGCGCTCGTCGTAGGTTTCTCGCTGCTCCTTTTCGACATTCATCTGCTGAACCTGATCGGGCATAAATTCGCCGAGACAGTATTCGCAGGTGAACTTCTGCTTGTCGGGATTGAATTTTAAGGGTCCGTCGCAGTTCGGACACTTATAGTTCATAGTCGCCATATAATTGCTCCTATTATTCGGTTTGATAAATCGATAATAAGGGAGACCGCAAGGGTCTCCCCTACTTTTCAGTCATTTAACGATCACTGCTTGGTGCCGCACTCGGGGCAGAATTTCTGACCTTCGGTGAGCTGCGCGCCGCAGTTGCCGCAGAAGCGCTTTTTGGGAGCTTCGGGCTTGGGCTTGCCGCACTCGGAGCAGAATTTGCCCGAATTGGTCGCGCCGCACTCACAGGTCCAGCCGCCGGCAACTGGAGCCGCCTGAGGAGCCTCCTGCTGGGGAGCCGCCTGAGGAGCCTGCTGCTGAGGATAGCCCTGCTGGGGATTGTGCTGAACATACTGTGGATTCTGCATATAGCCGCCGAGCACGTTGCCGCCCATATTCTGAGCCATGCCCATTCCGAGGAACGCGTTCATCGCGCCGCCCTCGTTGTGACCTGCGGCGTTGATGCCTTCGGCGATGTTCTTAGCCATATAAGCCTGCTGGTTGGCGCCGTCGCGCAGGAAGCTGACGGAAGCGCCCATAGCAGCGCGGTCGTTGATAATCTTCTGGCTCTCGTCGCTGTAGCGGGGAGTTTTGATGGCGACGGACTGAACCTCGAATCCGCGGGTCTCTCTCCAATCGTCGTCGAGAGCGTTGCGCATATACTGCGCCATCTCCTTGGATTTGGAGGTGATGAAGCTGATGCGGTTGCCGTCGGCTGAATACTGGTTGAACGCCGCGCCGAGCTCGGTAACAAACTCATCGGTGTACTGTCTTATAAAATCGCCCTCAAAATCGAGCGCGCGGTTCTCGGTGATGATCTCGGTGGGAACAACTTCCTGATAGAACTTGAAGGGATCCACAACGCGGACGGAGAAGGTGCCGTGCAGGCGCATAAACAGCTCCGCCTCATAGAAGGAGTCGTAATACTGAACGGGGCTGGTGGTGCCGAAATTCAGGTTTTTGATCTCCTTGAGGTTGATATAGAAAACGTGCTGCGACTGCGAGGGAACTCCGCCGTACATGATACGCTTGAAGCTCTCCTTGATGGCATCGCCGAACTGGCCGTTGAAGAGAGAAGGCATTGAGCTGTTGTCGACCTTAAAATAGCCGGGGTCGGCGGTGTAGTCAACGATCCTGCCGCCGTCGACCAGAATCATCATCTGGTTGTCATATACGTGAATAATAGATCCGTTGGAAACGATATTGGAAGAACCCTTTTTATTCTGGCTCTTGCCGTTCTGAGTGATGAGCTGACCGGGAGCAACGACCGTGTGCTCACCCATAGGCGAAGGCTCCATGACTTCAAGCCAAGTATCGGCAAGGCCGCCCTTTACGGCGTTTATTGCCGCTCTGATAATACCCATAGTGATTTCTCCTTTATAAAAAGATTTTCAACGGGGAAAAAGATGATCTTACCCGCATTATAACTATAATAATACAAAATCAACAAAAATGCAAGAGGTTTTGACAATTCTTAATGCGGAATGTGAGATGAAAACCGACTTCCGAACTAATACATCTGCCTGCGCTTTGACTGTTCTCTGACCGCGTTGTATTTCCAGACGCGGGTGTTGACCTCGATGATGCCGGTGCCGCAGTATTCGCAGAATTTCATGCCGAGATTGCGGATAGGCGCGCCGCAGTTGGGGCAGTTGAGACCGAGCGCCTCGCCGTAGACGCCCATCACGTCGGCATCCTGCAAATAGACGAGATCGACCTCATATATCGTTTGCAGCTTTTCGTCCCTGCTGCCGTTGAGAAGCTTGCCGTCAAGATCCTCGACGTAGCTTATCACGCCCACGGCGACATTGAACTGCACGGTGGCGGTGCCGCCGCTTTTGAAATAGCGGCTGATCTCGCAGGCGTGGATGACAGGCTCCGAAAAGACCTGCTTTTGACCGTTAGCATTGAGGTTTTCGATGATCTCGGTGACGGAGTTGCGCAGCTTGTTGGTGACGTCGTCGGGCAGAGTGGCGGTGGAGCCGGTAGAGATCGCATTGAGATATCCGCGCACGACCGCCTGCGCGCCCGTTTTGAAATGGTCATAGTCGAACTCGGGAAAATCGCGCAGTATCTCGGGCAGATAGATACTCGTCATGCCCTGCACCGAGCGCGGAGATTCGGCGAGCTTGCGCTTTTGCTCCTTGTAGCCCTCCATGAAATCATCGGTGCCGAAAAACTCACGCGACAGCCCCGAAAGCTTGACCTTGATAAAGAATCCCGCGCCGATAATGACGACGAGCAGACCCGCGATCACCGCGAGAGGAATAATGATATTGCCCATGACGCACCCCTTTCGGACGGTTGAATATCAATGGCGGATAAAAGGCCTTAGGATTCGGATTTTATTTGTATGCCCAAAACGTCGAGGCTCTCCCGATCGACCGGCGACGGACAGGACGACATAAGCTCGCTGGCGTTCTGTACCTTCGGGAAGGCGGTCACGTCGCGCAGGCTGTCGGCGCCGCAGAGCAGCATGGTCACGCGGTCAAGTCCGATGCCCATTCCGCCGTGAGGCGGAGCGCCGTATTTGTAGGCTTCGACAAGGAAGCCGAACTTGGCTTCGATCTCCTCGTCGGTCATTTTCAGCGCGCGGAACATCTTTTGCTGCAGCTCATAGTCGGTGATGCGCATGGAGCCGCTGGAAAGCTCAACGCCGTTGAGGGTGAGGTCATACGCCTTGGCGATGACCTTGGACGGGTCGGAATCGAGATATTGTATACACTCCTCCTTGGGCATGGTGAAGGGATGGTGCATAGCGAGCCACTCGCCGCTCTCCTCGTCCTTCTCAAAGAACGGGAAGTCGACGATCCAGAGGAATTTGAATTCGTCGGGTATGATATCAAGGCGCTTTGCCACGGTGAGACGCAGCGCGCCGAGGGTGGAAAGCACGGTGCTGTTTTTGTCGGCGACGATCAGTATCACGTCGCCCTTTTCGGCGCCGAGACGCTCATAGATCGCCGAAAGCTCTTCCTCGGTCATAAACTTCTTGAAGGAGGCGTTGGGCTCGTCGACCCAGCGCACATAGGCAAGACCCTTGGCGCCGATGCCCTTGGCGAACTCGGTCAGCTTGTCGATCTCCTTGCGGGTATAGACCGAAGCCGCATTTTTGGCGACGATGGCGCGCACGGAACCGCCGTTTTCAACAGCGCCGGTGAACACGCTGAAGCCGCAGTCCTTCACAAGGTCGGAAATATCCTGGATCTTCATATCAAAGCGGATATCGGGCTTGTCGGAGCCGTAGTTCTCCATCGCCTCGCTATAGGTCATGCGCTCAAAGGGCGTGGGCAGGTCTTTGCCGAGAACGTCTTTAAACAGGCGCTTGAACAGGCCCTCGTTGATCTCGAGGATATCCTCAACATCGACGAAGGAAAGCTCCATATCGATCTGCGTAAACTCGGGCTGGCGGTCGGCGCGAAGGTCTTCGTCGCGGAAGCAGCGCGCAAGCTGGATGTAGCGGTCAAAGCCCGAAAGCATCAAAAGCTGCTTGTAGATCTGCGGCGATTGAGGAAGGGCGTAGAATTTGCCGTTGTGGATACGCGAAGGCACCAGATAGTCGCGCGCGCCCTCGGGAGTGGATTTTATCATCATCGGGGTCTCGATCTCAATGAAGCCGTTCTCCGCGAAGTAGTCGCGCGCCGCCTTTGCCACCTTGCTGCGCAGCATAAGATTATGCTGCAGCGGACGGCGGCGCAGGTCGAGATAGCGGTATTTTAGGCGGACGTCCTCGCCTGTTTTGCAGTCGTCGGTGATCTCAAAGGGCGGGGTCTGCGCCTTGGAGAGCACGCGCAGGTCGGTGACGGCGATCTCGATGTCGCCGGTGGGTATCTCGGCGTTTTTGGCGCTGCGCTCACACACGACGCCCTTTGCCGCGAGCACGAACTCGCTGCGGCAGGAGAACGCCTTGTCAAAAACCGCTCTGTCGGTGGTATCGTTGAACGCGAGCTGCACGATGCCCGTGCGGTCGCGCAGGTCGATGAATATAAGCTGTCCGAGGTCGCGGGCGCGCTGCACCCAGCCGCAGACGGTGACCTCGCTGCCCGCGTCGGCAAGGCGCAGGTCGCCGCAATAATGTGTACGCTTTAAGCCTGTCATAAATTCTGCCATTTTGATTACTCCTCTATATCAATTTAAAAAACTCAAGTGTAGGAATAGTACCAAAGGCTCCCCTGCGTAAGGGGAGCTGTCAGCGAAGCTGACTGAGGGGTCGCAAACGCTTCCGATTGCGCCCGTTTTCGATCAATCGGAGTATTCGCTGTAGTTCGCACAGAAGCCTTCTGCGATCGGCGAGGTCGGCGACCCCTCAGTCGCCTGCGGCGCCAGCTCCCCTTACGCAGGGGAGCCTTTCCGACTGCACAAACGATTCGCGTTCATCCAAAAGCCGACAAATCTCCTAAAACACCTGATATTAATATCTGTTTACCGGAGAGCGGTTATCGATTGCCTTGTTTTTCAATCTTTTATTTGTGATATATTCATCAATAAACTGACAAACACCGGAAAAGTTTTCTTGGATCTCCTTATTGGAAAATCGCAAAACTGAAATTCCAAAGCCATTGATATAATTTGTCCTTTCAATGTCTGCCGCGAATTTCTTCTCCGAATAATGATGCTCCCCGTCAACTTCGATCGAAATCTGTTCCTTTGCAGAATAAAAATCAAGGATATATTTACCCAAGATTTTTTGCCGCCTGAATCCGGCAGTATGACTTCTCAAAAAATCATACCAAAGATGTTTTTCTTCTTTTGTCATGTTTTTTCTTAAAGTCTTTGCCAAAGGAACTAACTTCTTGTTTCCTTTATAATCCATTCTATTATATTTTAAACGCCGCTGCGTCGCTGAGGTGCAGAACGGAAAATTTTTCCGCGAAGGTATCGTCGAGCGCGAGCTCTGTCTGCTCGCCGCTTTGCATATTCTTCACCTTCGCCTTGTTTTCGGCGATCTCGTTGTCGCCGAGGACGATCGAATACTTCGCCCCGATCTTGTCGGCGTATTTCATTTGCGGGCGCAGGCCGCGTCCGACAACATCGGTCTCGGCGACAAGGCCGCAGCGGCGCACCTGGGCAAGCAGCCCGAACGCCTTGAGCTTTGCAGCGTCGCCCATGGTGGCGATATAGAGCGCACAGCCTTCGGGCTGCGGTATCTCTACGCCCTGCGCGTCCATCACCATCAAAATGCGCTCCAAGCCCATGGCGAAGCCGAGTGACGGCATGTGTCTGCCGCCGAGCTCCTCGATCAGGCCGTCATATCTGCCGCCGCCGCAAACGGTGCCCTGAGCGCCGATGCAGTCGGTGACGAACTCAAAAACGGTTTTGGTGTAATAGTCCAATCCGCGCACGATGGTGGGGTTGACGGTGTATTCAACGCCGGCGCTGTCAAGGTATTTTTGCACCTCGCGGAAGTGGCTTTCGCACTCTTCGCAGAGAAAATCCGTGATCCTCGGCGCGCCCTCGGCTATCTTGTGATCCTCGGGGCTTTTGCAGTCCAGCAGGCGCATGGGGTTCTTTTCCAGACGCGAAAGGCAGGTGTCGCAAAGCTGTTCTTTATACTGTGAAAAGTATTCGCGCAGCGCCCTGTTGTAGTTCGCGCGGCACTCGGGGCAGCCGATGGAGTTAAGCTCCAGGCGCACGTCGCCGAGTCCGAGGCGGTCGAGCACCGACTGCGCCAGACAGATGATCTCGGCGTCAGCGACCGGCGATTGGGTGCCGTATTCCTCGATGCCGAACTGGTGAAATTCTCTGAGGCGGCCTGCCTGCGGCTTTTCATAGCGGTAGCAGGACACAAAATAGCTCGCCTTTATGGGCAGACCCTCGTTTTCGAGCGCGTGCTCCAAAACGGCGCGCGCCGCTCCTGCTGTGCCTTCGGGTCTGAGCGTGACGCTTTCGCCGCCCTTGGTGTCAAAGGTGTACATCTCCTTCTGCACCACATCGGTGGTCTGTCCTACGCCGCGCGCGAACAGCTCCGTGTGCTCAAACACGGGCGTGCGGATCTCTCGAAAGCCGTAGGCGCGGCTTTCCTCGCGCATGATATTCTCAATGAACTGCCAGCGGTAGCTCTGCTTAGGCAGCACATCCTCTGTTCCCTTGATCTTTTTTGTAATTAAAGCCATACTCTTTCCTCCAATACATATACACCGCTATTATACATCAATGTTCAGCCGAGCGCAAGTGGTTTATTATCAATTCGCGCGTGAATTCTGCTTTTGGGGCAAACAAAAAACGGCGGGCAAAGCCCGCCGCGATAACGCGTAAAAATCACTTGATGATGTTTCTCCAATCCAGATCTCCGCGCTCCAGGCCGTGGATAAGCACCTCGGCGGTGGCGATGTTGGTGGCGACGGGGATATTGTGCATATCGCAAAGGCGCAGCATATCCATGTCGTTAGCCTCCTTGACCTTCTGCTTGAGGGGGTCGCGGAAGAAAAGAAGCATATCGATCTCATTGCAGGCGATGCGCGCCGCTATCTGCTGGCTGCCGCCCTGTGCGCCCGAAAGAAATTTTTGAACCGACAGACCTGTCGCCTCCGAAACAAGCTTGCCCGTGGTGCCTGTTGCGCAAAGATTATTACGGCTCAGCACGCCGCAGTAGGCGATGCAGAACTGAACCATCAATTCCTTTTTTTCGTCATGTGCAATCAATGCGATATTCATACTCTTTCCTCCAAACAATTCACGTTATTTGACAAAACAAAACCACTAAATCATATGCGGGCAGAAGCCTCTCTTCTTCCCGCAGCCCCTCAAAACAGGCTATCTGTATAAAAGCGGGACGCGCATTCCCTCGAGCCTGTCCGCCAGCCGGTCAAACACCTGCAAGGCGGGACTTTGCTCCAAGCCCGCAGCGCCGCGCTGCATGATGACGGAGATGTCGATGGAAAACGGCACCAGCGCGATCAGGCGGGTCTGGGACGCGTTGATCACCGCGTCGAGGTCCTCATAGAAGCCGAGCTTGCGGAACATGCGGCGGTCGAAGCGGTTGATGACCAGCCGCAGGTCCTTCACCGCCAGCGCCTCGAGCTTCCGTCTGACCTT
>ONHJ01000137.1 GCA_900317595.1 uncultured Eubacteriales bacterium
GTATATGATTATAATAGAATCATTGATAAACAAGGAGTTGACACTATGCAAATATACGCTGACAACGCCGCCACCACAAAAATGAGCGCGGCGGCAACAGAGGCTATGACCGACTGTATCAAAAATTGGTGGGGCAATCCGTCGAGCCTTTATACCATCGGTCAAAAAGCAAAGGAAAAGCTTGAGGAGGCGCGCGCTCAAACAGCCGTCGTGATAAACGCCGAGCCGAGAGAGATCATTTTTACCTCGGGCGGCAGCGAATCGGACAATCAGGCGCTGCTGACCGCCGCCGTTATCGGCAAAAAGCAGGGCAAAACGCATATAATCTCAAGCGCGTTTGAACACCACGCTATCCTCCACACGCTGAACAAGCTGAAAAAGAACGGCTTTGAGGTCACGCTTTTGCCTGTGCATGAAAACGGCATAATCAGGGCAGACGAGCTTGAAGCCGCTATCCGCGAGGACACCTGCCTTGTTACGATAATGACCGCCAACAACGAGATCGGCACTATTCAGCCTGTCGCCGAGATCGGTGATATCTGCCGCAGACATGGCGTGCTTTTCCACACCGACGCTGTTCAGGCGGTCGGTCATATCCCGATCGACGTCAAGGCACTTAGCATCGATATGCTTTCAGCCTCCGCGCACAAATTCCACGGTCCCAAGGGCGTTGGGTTTTTGTATGTGCGCAAGGGCATTGTCCTGCAAAATCTTATCGAGGGCGGCGCTCAGGAACGCGGCAAACGCGCCGGTACCGAGAATCTTCCGGGCATCGCGGCAATGACGGCAGCGCTGAAAGAAGCGGCGGCAAATATGGAGCGCGACAACGCGCACAAAACCGAGATCAGAGACCATATTATCCGCGGCTTGTCGGAGATAACTCACAGCGCGCTGAACGGCGACGCCGAGCGGCGGCTTTCGGGCAACGTGAATTTCAGCTTTGAGGGCATTGAGGGCGAGTCGATCCTGATATTGCTCGACCAAAAGGGCATTTCGGCTTCATCGGGAAGCGCCTGCACCTCCGGTGCGCTCGACCCGAGCCATGTATTGCTCGCGATCGGACGCATCCACGACGTCGCTCACGGGTCGCTTCGGCTTAGCATCGGCGAGGATATCACCATGGAAGAAGCGGATTATATAATCGATTCCGTCAAGGAGGTCGTTGCGCATTTGCGGGGCTTCTCCCCTGTTTGGCGCGACCTGACGGAAGGCAAAAAAGAATTCATCTTAAAATAGGAGGATCATAAAAATGGCATTATACAGCGATAAAGTGATGGAGCATTTTCTGCAGCCGCGCAACGTCGGCATAATCGAGGACGCCGACGGCGTTGGTGAGGTCGGAAACGCCAAGTGCGGCGACATTATGAAGATGTATTTGAAAATCGACGACGACATCATAACCGACGTAAAGTTTGAGACCTTCGGCTGCGCAAGCGCTATAGCTTCAAGCTCGATGGCGACCGAGCTTATCAAGGGTCAGCGCGTTGAGGACGCGATGCAGCTCACCAACAAGGCGGTCGCCGAAGCTCTTGACGGCTTGCCCGCCTACAAAATGCACTGCTCCGTTTTGGCTGAGGAAGCTATCCAAGCGGCGCTTGACGATTACCGTCAAAGAAAATCCGATAAATAAGCGAACGCCCTCGTCAATCCGGCAAAACAATCTGTGATTTGCCTGAGACGAGGGCTTTTTTGAAGTTTTCGGTGGACGCAAGGTGGCGGTTTAGTGGAAGAATCTTTGCACCTCCGCCGAGGATGACTCGAAAAAATGGCTTAACTATGCGGTTTTTGGGACGCTTAGTGGCAGTTAGTGGAAGAAGTGGCGGTTTTTTCAACTCTCTATATATATTTTACCCCCACCCTCTTTTTTCTCTCTTGCGTATGCAATTCATTTATCAAAGAATCGCTAAGAAGTTAAAATTACTTCCACTTCTTCCACTAAACCCAAAAAAATGGCTTACCTATGCGGTTTTTCTTGGTGGAAGTTCTCAAAACTACTTCCACCCGGCTCCACTGACTTCCACCAAATCAGTTGACTGTTCCGTTGACTGTCCGAGCGTACTGCTCCTCAGGGATCATCGGCGAGGTGATCTCCTTTAGCAGCTCCTCGCCTATCGTTCCGCTCCCGGCGTATTGCCTGCCCGCTTCTTTGATGAGCGCAAGGCGCGGCTCGGTGACAACAGCCGCCTCGGGCGCGTTGAACATAGGGCTTTCGGGGATTGTTATGATCGTGTGGCCGGTCGGAAAACAGCGCTTGAACTGCATGACGGCAGGCTCAAAGTTATGCCTGCTGTTCGGAAAGCCGCAGCCGCAGATCATCACATATTTCAGATGGCTGAAATCCGCCTGACCGACATGCTCATAGCGGTCGCCGACTTTCTGCATAGCCATGCTTGACAGCGGAAGGGTGCGGTCGAGCAGCGCCTTAAGCGGCGCCGGCATGCCGTAGCAATACAGCGGATAGCTCCAAATCAGCAGGTCGCTGTTAAGGATTTCCTCCAATATCCCGCGCATATCGTCGCGGTGTATGCAATCGCCGCCGTTGCGCATACAGGCAAAGCAGCCGGTGCAGTATTCAATATGTTTGTCGATCACGCTGATGGTTTTGATCTCGTTCTCGGCGACCTCGTTCATGCCGTCAAAAAAGGCGCGAGTGATGTGCATGGTGTCGCTTTTATCCCTTTTAGGGCTTCCGTTTAATACTAAGATTTTCACAATGTCCTCCTTTCAACGCAATATCAAAGATTGTCTTGATCTTTTATTTCATATGGCTTATCCCAAGAGCCGATCTCGATCAGATTGCCCTCCGGGTCGGCGATATAACAGGTGCGCTGTCCCCAAGGCTCGGTAGTCGGTTCCATCACGGGGAAAGCGCCGTTTTCAACAGCCGCTTTGAAGGAGGCGTCGACCTCCTCGAAGGTATCGACATACAGCGCCAGCTCAAAGTGACCGTTAAAACCGCTCGTATAATTGTATTTTCGGTTCGTCATTTTTTCAAAGTCTTTTCTGCCGTAGAGCAGGAACAGTGTCCCGTCCTTGACAAGATATACGTTTTTCGTGTCCTCAGCCTCTTTGATCTCAAAGCCGAGCACGTCCCTGTAAAAGCGTATCATTCTGCCCATATCATTTACGAATATCCCAAAACCGTCTAACCGCATAGCTTACCTCCGTATTTATTCACTCATATACACGTCGCAAAAATGACGGATATGCCTTTCGATATTTTCCATACTTTCCTGCGCGCACTGAGGCTGCCTGTCAGCTTTTGCGATCCAGAGAGCGACAGGCGCGGTTACCTCGGTCGCGAGCAGCTCGGGGTCAGCCTCCTTGAACAGACCCTTGCGCATCATCCCT
>ONHJ01000040.1 GCA_900317595.1 uncultured Eubacteriales bacterium
GCTGAATCGGCATGACGAAGCTTGTGTCCCGCGCGAACACGCTGATATCTCCATCTGCAAAAAAGCAATCGACGAGAACGGGAAACTCATCGCCGGGATCCTAGGCGGTGTAGATGGCTGGGACAACCCGGATATCGACGCCCTCTGGGTGGACGAATCCTGCCGCAGGCAAGGAATCGGGTCCGCGCTTCTCCGTGCATTCGAGCAGGAGGCAAAGGAAAAAGGCGCCTACAGGCTGGCTATTGAGCCGTTCGATTGGAACGTCGGTTTTTTCAGGAAGAACGGTTACGAAAAAGTCACCGGCGTGCTGGAGGATTATCCGAAGGGACATACCCTGTACTGCATGGAGAAGCCTCTTTGACTGGCCCACTGACAAATTCCAGTTTTATGGGATGATTTCGTCTCGATCTATTATCAAATCTGCCCACTCGACCGTTTCAGAGAGTGGGAACTGCTCAACGAGGGAGGACGAGCAATCAGCGTAAATAGACACCGTTTTATTCACGCTATTGTCCCAAGGCATATAGAAACAGTGGTTTTGATGACGAAAATCTGAAAAAGCCAAAACGTCGGATCGGCATTTGCTGATTAAATAAAAACGTCATTCGTGATACGCCTTTTTCAGATGATAGATCGAATATCTCTTCTGCTGTACAGGAACCTCAACCGGTACTTTTTATTCTCCGTTGACACGACCATAGAACCTTAACTGTTTTTTTGTCAAAAATACTTCTTATCCTCAGAGCACAAACTGCTCTGTTTCAGGGTATTTGTTTCTCAAATCCGATACCGGTCTGATATTCAACATAGAAATCCGAATGTTAACGATAAAAACAGCCGCATCAACAGACGCGGCTAAAGGGATGATTATTCTTTGTTTTCCTTATTCTGTGAGAATAAGGACAGCGTACCGTTCTTTTTTGCGGTTTTGGACATTACAATGCCGGAAACCACAGCGGAAACGAACGAAACTCCGCTGATGATCAGCATTACCGTTCCGAATTCCCGGTATTCCCGTGTTAGCGGAGATGAATTCAAAAAATAGATACCGCCTATCAGCGTTGCTATCGCCGTTATCGCGAAAACAAACATCAGTATGAGAGAAGTGAATAGTTTTCCCATCGTAAAAAGCTTAGCGAGCAGTTGTGCAAGAAGGAAAGCTATAAGTCCTCCCAAAATCGACACAGTAATGTTTCCGGTAGTAGGCGACATGCTTTTTTCCGTACCGCTGCCGGCATATACACCGTTGATATAGTATTTGTAATGCCGTTCTTGCGCAACGACCCCGGCAGTATCCTTCTGGACGGATGTGATACAAAAATACAGAATCACCATAAATGCTATCATCAAAAGTATCGCAATACCGAGAAAAGGTGAATCTTTTCTTTTTTTGTGCAGACTGCACAGTACAACCATACCCACCCACATCAATAACAAAATGATTCCAAAAATCAAGATTACCACCCCGTTAAGTGTTATTTTATGCTTTAAAATTTTATCATAATAGTGTTTTTTTGTCAATAAACATATACATCTTCAAAGGAGTATAAAAATGAGTTTTTTGTTTGTCGCTCTCGGCGGCGCGTTAGGCGCTACAGGAAGATATGCGATAAGCCTTATTCCGGTAAAAACTCAGTTCCCTTTCTTGACGCTGATAACTAATGTCATGGGAGCTGTGCTTATAGGCTTTATCGCGGGTGTCGCCGGCAACAGAAGCGAGATATCCGGCAACGCGGTTTTGTTCTGGAAAACCGGAGTTTGCGGTGGCTTTACGACCTTTTCGACCTTTTCGCTTGAAGCTTATTCTTTGTTTGAAAGAAAATCATATTTTTTCGGCAGTATCTACATAGTGCTGAGTACGGCGTTTTGCCTTCTCGGTATTTTTCTGGGGAAAAGACTCGCTGTGCTGCTGCATTGAATAATTCAGATTTTAGTTTAAAAGAGGGATAAAAATGATTATTGACAGCCACGCCCATATCGGGATTTTGCCGCCGTTTCAAATGACGGCGGACGATCTGCTCTATTCCATGGAGCGCTACTGCATTGATTTTTCACTGATAAGCAACATCGAGGGCGCCGAAAACGACCATCTGGGCAACCCGGTGCCGCCTCAGTGGCAGACGCCGCAAAACGAACTGCTGCGAAAAACGCTTGAAATCGCGAGGAAAGCCCCGGAAAAGCTCGGCGTCCTGCCTTGGCTGAGGATAAGGCAGGAGCTGCCCGACGCGGGATTCATTAAGCTGATAAAAGAAAACCGCGATATAGTTTACGGGTTGAAGCTTCACCCCTTCCACTCCCTCACCGCTCCCGACGACCCCAAGCTCGAGCCTGTTTATGAGCTTGCCGCCGAGCTGCGGCTTCCGGTTGTGTCGCACACCGGCGGCTGTGAAGAAGCCATGTCGATCCATCTGTACAACGCCGCCAAGCGCCATCCCGAGATCGACTTTGTGATGGTGCATATGGATTTAGGCACAGACAACAAAGCCGCGCTTGATTTATTGGGCAAACTGCCGAATCTCTATGGCGACACGACTTGGGTGCCCGTGGCGACTGCCGTTGAAGCCATCAGGCGTTACGGCAGCAAAAAAATGCTGTTCGGCACCGACAACCCCATCGACGGCAAAGACACTCTGCTGCATAACAAAACCGGCGACCGCTCCCTCTATCAGCAGTATTTTAACGAGCTTAAGGAGCTTATCTCCGAGGACGACTACGAGGACTTGATGTGGCGCAACGCTGCAAGGCTTTTTTCGGTCAATATCACGTAATGTGTGACACCGACAAAAATCAACCGCTGATTGATTTTTCCAACGGAGGTTGATTTTCGTAAAGACAAAGTTGCTTGATTCTACGGTTGAGTTTTAATATAATAAAAGTATTGTTCAAACAAAAAAACATTAATAATAAGTGAGGAGAACAAAGAATGAAAGCAAGAATGATTTTATCCGCGCTGATGGTCTCGGCGATCGCCGCGGCAGCGTTATCCGGCTGCGGACAAGCAAAAAGCAAGACGGAAAGCAGTGCGTCCGAAGCCGCCGCAACCGAAACGACAGTGCCTGAATCGACCGTGCCTGAAACGATCGTTGCCGAGCCCGTCACCAACCTTCCCAAAACGGATATGACCAAGTGGCATTACAGCGAGGAGAACGATTTATACTATCAAATCGGTATCTCATACTGTGAGCATCCCGTGGACGAAAGATACCAAAAGCTCGCGTATTTTGTGCCCGCTCCCTATATGGACGCGACAAAGAACGCCGACGATACCTACACCTGCAAGCTTAACGAAAGCGCCGAGGTCAACGGCTTCACCGCCGCAACCGCGCCGATCGCCCTTTCCGTAAACACACCCAGCTATTACGCCGCCGAAGCGATGACCGAGGACACGGTCGATATGGGGATCAATATGGGCGGAATCGGAGATTTTACCTCTATGGGCATGGTCTATGTTTATCCCGGCTGCCGGGGCATTGACGAGGGCGCGCCCTCGGGCGTTACCGACCTCAAGGCTGCCATACGCTACCTGCGCTATTGCGACGATGTGAACGCCGGCGACGCCGAGAAGATATTCACCTTCGGCTTGAGCGGAGGCGGCGCGCAGTCTGTCTTGCTGGGCGCTTCGGGCGACAGCGAGATGTATGAACCGTATCTTGAAGCAATAGGCGCGGTGCAGGGCGTTTCCGACTCAGTTCTCGGCTCTGCGTCATGGTGTCCGGTCACAAGCCTTGATACCGCCAACGCCGAATATGAGTGGATGATGGGCTGTACGCGCGAAGGCAGAAGCCCGGAGGAAAACGCGATGTCGGATAAGCTGGCGGAAGCCTTCGCGAAATATGTAAACAGCGCCGGCTTTGTTGACGAAAACGGAAACGAGCTTAAGCTTGCCGAGTCTGAGGAAGGGATTTATCAGGCAGGCAGCTACTACGATCACGTCAAGGGCGTTATAGAGAGATCGCTCAACAATTACCTCGCCGATCTGTCCGACCCTCAAGCCGCGCAGGGATATGTCGATGATATGAATGATGGCAAAAAGTGGATCGATTATGACAAGAGCACGAACACAGCCACGATCTCAAGCATCGCCGACTTCGCAAGGGAGTGCAAGCAGGCAAAGAATCTGACCACAGGATTCGATCAGCCCGAGGGTCAGAATAATCTTTTCGGCTACGGCGACAGCAAGCGCGCGCACTTTGACCGTATCCTCTGTGATGTCCTTACCGAGCTTGGCAGCAAATACGCCGCCGATTACAGTGAGGATCTGGCGAAAAAAGACGCTCTCGGTTATTCCGTCGAGCAGAGAGTGAATATGTATTCGCCGCTTTACTTTCTGATGGAGAGCCGTGAGGGCTATAAAACGGCGAATGTCGCGAAATACTGGCGCATCCGTTCGGGAATCGAGCAGGACACCAACTCGGTGACGACCGAAATCAATCTCGACCTTGCGCTAAAAGCCTTCGACGGCGTTGAAAGCGTGGACTTTGAAACGATTTGGGAACGCAACCATGATCTTGCTGAGCGCGATGGCGGCGACGGCATAGAGAACTTTATTGATTGGGTGATATCCTGCACAAAATAAAAGCAGGAGGAAAATATGACAGAAAAACAGCTTTGCAAACTCAGCCTGCCCTATTATACAGGGCAAAACAGGACGGTAAGGGTCTTTGTTCCTTCGCATGAGGACGGCGAAAAGCTGCCGGTGATTTATATGACGGACGGGCAAAACCTTTTTGAGGATAATAATCCGGGTCAGCTCGGCTGCTGGTATACGCGCGAGACGGTCAGCGAAGTCGGCAAGGCGATCATCGTCGGCATACATAACGACCAAGGACCCCTGCAGCGCCTTAATGAGCTGTCGCCTAAGGAAATTGGCGATATCCGTTTTCCGCCGCAAATGCCCGATCAATTAAAAAAGCTCGTCAGACAAGAGGGCGAGCTGTTCGATGATTTTGTTATCAACACCGTGATGCCGGAAATCGAAAAGCTCTTTCCGGTCGAAACAGGAAGAAACGCCGCTGCCTTCTGCGGCAGCTCCTCGGGCGGTCTGCAGGCGTATTATACCGTACTCAGACACCCGGAACGGTTTTGCGCTTGCGGCGCTTTTTCGCCCGCATTTCCTTTCTGCTTCGTCGATGATGTCATAAAATGGACGGCTTCAACGCTTAATGACAGCTTTCCGTATCTTTATCTCTACAGCGGAGCGGAAGGTGAACCGGAACGGGAGATCTGCGAAAGCACCGAGAAGGTGTTTGAGGCGATCTCAAGGTATTATCCCGCAGAACGGCTAAACAAGATAATCATTCGTGAAGAAACGCACCACGAAAACGCGTGGGCGCGTGTATTCAAGGATTTTTTGCATACGTTTTTATCGCGCAGGTGCGAGCTGTGACAGCGTCGCTCCCGCAAATCGCCTGCCGATTTACTAATGTATAAAATGAAAGGAAGAGATATCGTGAAAAAAGTATTGGCATTAATTTTGAGCGCCGCTATGATCACCGCATTCGCGGGCTGCGGCTCCAAGTCGACAAAGAGCTCCTCGGCGGCAACGAGCTCACAGGCATCCGAAGCGCAGGAGCAGACAACTCAGGAAACGCTTGCCGAGGACATCAAAGCGCGGCTTGACCAGGCTCTGTCGCAAAGCAAGTTCAAGGGCGTGGCACAGATTTCGCGCGGCGGCGAAGTGATCTATCAGTATGTCAACGGTGACGACGATAACGGCAATCCGCTGACGGCGGATTCTTCTCTGCCGGTCGCTTCGGTGTCGAAGCAATTCTGCGCCGCCGCCGTTATGAAGCTCTGCGACATGGATAAACTCAGCGTTGACGATACGCTTGACAAGTTTTATCCCGAATACAAATACGGCAAAAGCCTGAAAATCAAAAACCTTCTCACAATGAGCTCCGGCATCCCGAATTATGATGTTTATCTGGAGCCGTCAATGCTGGGCGCGAACGAAGAGGAAAATATCGGCATAATAAAGAAAGCGATGTTTGACGAGGAGCTTGATTTTGAGCCCGGCGACGATTATGAGTATTCCAACTCAAACTACTTCCTGCTTGCGGATATCGTAAGTCAGGTCAGCGGCGAAGCCTATCACGATTTTATCAGGAAAAACTTCTTTGAGCCTTTGGGGATGGATCACACGGGCTTTGTCGATAAGATCACCGAAAATCAGGAGTGGGCGTCGGCGCTTTCAAAGACGGAGCTTATGCTTGAAACGACCAACCCCGGTGTGGCGAACGGCGCCGGCGATATAGTTTCCAACGCCGCGGACATGGACAAGTGGATGCGCGGACTCAGCTCCGGAAAGATCATTTCAGCCGACTCATTCAAAGAAATGACGGAAAACCCGAACCCGGAAAGCTCCAACGGATATTGCTACGGTCTTTGGGAGATGACTTTCGACGGCATGGGTCATGTCGGACAGATGGAGCCGCATTTCGGTGCGGTGGATTATTTCAACACCGACCGCGACGTGTATCTCTTTGCCGCCTCAAATACAATGAGCGGCTTGTCGCTGGTAGATCAGATACCGCAGATGCTGCTGAGTATTTTGTTTGAAAATGAATGATTTCGGATCGAAAAACGGATGTGTCGAAAAAACACATCCGTTTTTATATTCAGTGATAAATTACGAATTACGAATAATTTTATCCCAATACGCCTTGAACGCCTGCTCGGTTTTGTTGTCGCCGTAGTGATAATATACGGCGTTCAAAAGATCATCGGGCAGGTATTGCTGGCGGACATAATGATTTGGATAGCTGTGCGGATAGCGGTAGTGCTGTCCTTTGTTTTGGTTGTCCTCGCCGTCAAAGTGCTTGTTCTGGAGCTGACGCGGTATGGCGCCGACATTGCCGCGCCGAATGTCCGCGATTGCGGCGTCAATCGCCTGCTCTCCCGAATTTGACTTTGGCGCGGTCGCGACCAGAATGACCGCGTCGGCAAGCGGGATACGCGCCTCTGGCAAGCCGACAGCCTGCGCGATATCAACGCAGGATTTGACGATGGGTATGACCTGCGGATAGGCAAGCCCCACATCCTCGCAGGCACAGACCATCAGACGGCGGCACGCGGAAGGAAGATCGCCCGCCTCCAACAATCTTGCGAGATAATGGAGAGCCGCGTCGGGATCGCTGCCGCGCATGCTTTTTTGATAAGCAGAAACGATGTCATAGTGCTCGTCACCCTCGCGGTCATAGCGCATGGCGCTGCGCTGAACAAGGCTTTCAACGGTTTCCTCGGTAACAAGCCGTTTGTCTCCGTCGCGGTCGGCGGCGATGACGCACAGCTCCACGGCGTTCATCGCCTTGCGCACGTCTCCCCCGCAGCCTACGGCGATTTTGTGAGCGCAAATATCGTCAAGCCCGATCTGTATGCCCTGCTCTTCCTCCAGCAGCCTTGCCGCACGGCGCACGGCGCGCTCGACCTCGTCGGGCTCTACCGACTTGAACTCAAAAACGGTGGAGCGGCTGAGGATCGCGTTATAAACATAAAAATACGGGTTCTCGGTGGTGGAGGCTATGAGCGTGATGCTGCCGTTCTCGATGAACTCGAGCAGCGTTTGCTGCTGCTTTTTGTTGAAGTACTGGATCTCGTCGAGATAGAGCAAAATACCGTTCAGACCCGAAAAGGTGCCGAGCTGCGCGACTATCTCCTTGATATCGGCGGTTGAGGCGGTTGTGCCGTTGAGCTTTCGCAGGGTTTTGTTGGTTTTGTTGGCTATGTAGGTGGCAAGCGTGGTTTTTCCCACGCCCGACGGACCGTAGAATATCAAATTCGGGATCTCACCGCTCTCGATAATGCGGCGAAGCGGCTTGCCCTCGGCAAGAAGATGCTTCTGTCCGACGATATCATCAAGCGTCTGCGGCCTAAAACGGTCGGCAAGCGGCTTTTTCATAAAAACCTCCGGATTTACGTTCACTTAAATGCACTGTCATTTTCTTAAAGGCGCTTATTCTATCCCCGCAATGAATTGCGGGGCGGAGCGACGATGGCGTTGCTCCCTACAATTAAAAAAGAAAAGCTTTCTTAGGTAAATAACCGCAACTTCAAAAGGGCTATCCTCAGACAGCCCTTGTTAAATGCTTATTCGTACAGCGGGTACTTTTTGCAGAGCGCCTCAACGCCCGCTCTCACCTTTTCCTTGTTGGCTTCGTAGTCATTGAGGACGAGGGTGATATACTCCGCGATCAGATCCATATCCTCCTCGTTGAGTCCGCGTGTGGTCACAGCCGCAGTGCCGATGCGCACGCCGCTGGTCACGAACGGAGAGCGGGGCTCGCCGGGGATAGTGTTCTTGTTAACGGTGATATAGCAGTCGTCAAGACGAGCCTCGAGCTCCTTGCCGGTCACGTCGGAGTCACGCAGGTCAACGAGCAGCACATGGTTGTCGGTGCCGCCGGAAACGAGCTTGACGCTGCGCTTGAGCAGACCGTCGGCAAGCGCCTTGCAGTTTGAAACGATCTTTGCGCCGTACTCCTTGAACTCGGGCTTAAGCGCCTCGCCGAAGCAGACAGCCTTTGCGGCGATGGTGTGCATCAGCGGACCGCCCTGTGTGCCGGGGAAGATCGCCTTGTCGATAGCCTTTGCAAATTCCTCACGGCAGAGGATCATGCCGCCTCTGGGACCGCGAAGGGTCTTATGGGTTGTGGTGGTGACAAACTCACAGTAAGGCACGGGATTGGGATGAACGCCTGCGGCGACCAAGCCCGCGATATGCGCCATATCTACCATCAGCATAGCGCCTACCTCGTCGGCTATGGCTCTGAGTCTCGGAAAGTCGATGATGCGCGGATAAGCCGAAGCGCCTGCGACGATCAGCTTGGGCTTGCACTCCTTGGCGATCTCGAGCACCTTGTCGTAGTCGATGCGGTGAGTCACGCTGTCGACGCCGTAAGGCACAAAATTGAAGTATTTACCGGACATATTGACGGGTGAGCCGTGGGTGAGGTGGCCGCCCTCATTGAGGTTCATTCCCATGACAGTGTCGCCGGGGTTGAGCACGGCGAAATAGACCGCCATGTTTGCCTGAGCGCCCGAGTGGGGCTGCACATTGGCGTGCTCCGCGCCGAACAGCTCGCAGGCACGTTGGCGGGCGATCTCCTCCACGATATCAACACATTCACAGCCGCCGTAGTAGCGCTTTCCGGGATAACCCTCGGCGTACTTATTGGTAAGGTGGCTGCCCATAGCCGCCATAACGGCGGGCGTTACGATGTTTTCGCTGGCGATAAGCTCCAGATTGCGGCGCTGACGCTTCAGCTCCTTGTCCATTGCCTCGCCAACGGCGGGATCGTACTCCTTGAGATACTCAAGTGAGGCGATGTTTGTCAATTCACTCATTTTCTTTTTCCCCTTTTTTGTACTTGATTGAATATATTTAATGATGTTTGAAAGCTTATCGGGAGGCGCTGAGCACTTTGTCCTTTAACCGGAGCAAATCGTCCATGGTCTCCATTTTTCCGGCGTCGTTGCGCAGTGCGGCAGCGCCGCGCATACCCTTGAAATAGCCGACGACCAGCTTGCGCGCCTGACGCATGGCGATGTACTCGCCCTTGTATTCGACCATTTTCGCCACATGGGCGACCATGGTGTCGAGCTTTTCCTCCAAAGAAGGAAAGGCAGGCGGCTGATCCGGGTTTTCAAGGCAGGCGTTTATCTGCGCGAACAGCCACGGATTGCCCAGACTTGCCCTGCCGATCATCACAAAATCAGCGCCGGTATAGTCGAGCACCTGCTTCGCCTTTTGGGCGCTGTCGATGTCGCCGTTTGCGATCACCGGGACAGAAACGCTCTGCTTTACGCTGCGGATTATATCGTAGTCGACCGGCGGCTTATAGAACTGACAGCGCGTCCTTCCGTGAACGGTGACCGCAGCCGCGCCCGCCTGCTCGCAGATCTTGGCGATCTCAACGGCGTTGACTGAGTTGTCGTCCCAGCCCTTGCGCAGCTTGACGGTGACAGGCACCGCCGATGCCCGCACAACCTCACGGGTTATCGCCCCGCAGAGCGCCGGATCCTTCATCAGCGCGCTTCCGCTGCCGTTGCCGCTTATTTTAGGCGCGGGACAGCCCATATTGATGTCGATGATATCGGGAGCGTGACGCATGGCAGCCTCCGCCGCCTGAGCCATACACTTCGGATCGTCACCGAAGATCTGTATCCCGCAGGGGCGTTCACGCGCCGAGATCACCATCAGCTCCTCGCTTTTGCGGCTGCCGAAGGACAGCGCCTTGGAGCTGACCATTTCACTGACGCAGTAGCCTGCGCCCATGCTCATGCACAGCTCACGGTACGCGCGGTCGCTGACGCCCGCCATCGGCGCCAAAAGAGCCCTTGACGGCAGGACAACGCCGCCGACTGATGCAGCCGTCATACTCTTCTCCGAGCCGCTCTGCTGCCGGATATCTTTGTTGACACGAGCATGACGATTATCACGATCACGCCCACGCCCACACAGATCCATGACACGATGCCGGCGGTATAGTCGGTGGAATAGGTCTTTTTACTGACGGACTTGTTCATTTTTGTTGAGTTTATGCTCTGCCCCGCATCGGCGGAGTTTCCGAGGCTGACCCATTCATCGTCGACCTGAAGCTCGCCGCGATCACTGCCGCTGCCGGGGTCGGCGCTGTAGGTGTCGTCATTATCGTCGGTGTCGTTGTCTATGTCGGCAACGCCCGCGCTCTGAGTTTCGGGCGGCACGGTATAGAAATCATCGTCGTCGTTATCGTCATCATCGTCCGCGACCGTTTCCTCCTCTGTAAACGGAGGGTCGGTGGGCTCGGGATCGGTGGGCGTGAACGGCCACCGGGCGTCGGTGGGTTCGGGATAATCAACAGCGCTGCTCTGCTGATCGTCAAAGCTATCGTCGGGATTCAGATCCTCTGCGGAGACGCTCAGGAAACCGAAAGAAATCAAAAAAAGAGACGCGAACAAGACAGGCAGCAATTTTCGCATTGCTTTTTGCAGCATTCGAATACCCTCTTATCTTTACATTTTTCCTCTATTATAGCAAAAATGCCGCCGTAATGCAAGAGTTTTTTTCAGCGATCACAAAACCCTTGAAAGCACATCCGCTAGAAGCGCCGCTGTGTATTCCGCTTCCTCGATGGAATTTGCGTCGGTGCCTATCTCGATCAGGAGCGAACCGTCGCATAGGTATTCGTTGTAGGCAAAGCGGCCGAAGTCGAGCGGACGGCACATTCCCGGGTATAGCTGCTCGGCGGTCGTTTGAAGCTTAAGGGCAAAGCTGAGGTTGTTTTGCCAGCCTGAAAAGCCGCGCTCATTTTCGGGGTCGCAGCCCGAAAGAATCATCATCTGAGCGCCTTTTTTGCCGTTATGCTCAAATACCGTCTTTATTTTACATTCGTCGCTGCCAAGAGCGTCGCGATGTATGTCGAGCACGACCTTTATACCGGGATATTTCT
>ONHJ01000155.1 GCA_900317595.1 uncultured Eubacteriales bacterium
AACCAAACTTTTCTTTTCGATTGTAGGGAGCGACGCCCTCGTCGCTCCTGCAAATCGCCGTGCGATTTGCTTAAGTTGACGACATTGCCCCACAAGGGCGGACACACGGGTCCGCCCCTGCACAGTTAAGGAAGCCGAGCGTTAAAACCACGCCCGCACTATTACAAATACGAAGCGACCCGTAACCGACTGCTGCCAACTGCCTGCTAATCAACTCTCAAATACGCCTCGGCGTATTTGCACTTGTGTTCCCTGTAGAGCTGGGCGGCGCGGAAGGCGTTGAGCGCTGTTACTATCTCCTCGTGACCGTGCTGGTCGGCGTGACAGCGGATCAGCCGCTTTTTGTCGTCCATCGCGGCGGAGACGTCCGCGAAGTGCGTGGGGCGGTAGAACGGCGCGGTTATCTCATAGAAAAAGCACTCTGCCGCCGCTTTCTGCGTCCGTATCGCCGCCGTCGCGGACTTTGCGGCGGAAACGTGGTCGGCGTGAAAATCCCTGTCCCACGGCAGAAATATCTTGGTGTAGGGCGTAAAGTCAAAGTCTTCCGCGTTCCACGGGCGCTCGGTCAGCGTCGCGTCCTCAAGCCCGAGCCAGAAAACCGCGTGCGGCTCAACAAGCGCGACCTCCGCGTCGAACTGCCGCCGGCGCACCGCCGCTTCCTCCTCTTTGGAGCGCGACCTGCAGCCCCGGCAGCCGTCGGTGACTACCAGGATATCGGTTTTTTCGGGAGCGAAAAGCAGCGGCGCCGCCGCTCCGAGCGCTTCGTCGTCGGGGTGCGGCGCGACAACCAAAACGCGGTCGTTTTCAAGAAAAATCAGCTTTTCCATCATCAAAATTTCAAATCATACCAAAGCAGGAAGGCATATACGGCGTAAACGCGGTTCCAGAGCAGCGATTCGCCGCCGATGAAGCGCGTCCAGAGCTCTTGCAGCGCGTCGGTGTTGAACAGCTTTTGCGCGGTTTCGCCGAAGAATTTTTCCTCGACGGGCTTGTTATAGCGCGAGTCCGCCAGCCACGCGCGGATAGGCACCGGGAAACCGACCTTTTTGCGAAAGGCGACTTCCTCGGGCAGCTTGCGGCTTGCCGCCTTGCGGAAGGTGATCTTGTTCTGCTCGCCCTCGAACTGGTACTCGGAGGGGATTTTGCGCGCCACATTGAACAGGCGCAGGTCGCTGAACGGCGTGTGCAGCTCGATGCCGCAGGCGGTCGAGGTGCGGTCGGTGTTGAGGTAAATGTCGCCTTCGAGCCAAAGCGAGATGTCCACGGTCAGCTTTTGAGCCAGCGGCTCCTGACCCTTGACCTCCTGCCACAGCTCCCTGACAGGGTCGGTCGCGCTGACGCTTTCGTCATAGCCGCGCATCAGCGACTTCACGACCTCCTCGGACATGATGTGAGAGCAGGTCAGGTATGTCCAGTCGGCAGGCAGCTCGCGCTTGTGGGCGTTGTAGCCGCCGAAAAATTCGTCGATGCCCTCGCCGGAATACACGACCCGGGCGTGTTCGCGCACTGCGGCGCAGCCGAGCGAAAACGCGACCGCCGAGGCGTCGCCGAGCGGCTGACCCATTTTATCCATCACCTCGGGGATACGCGCAAAGTATTCCTCGGGCGTTATCATCTTCACATTGAAGGGCTTTCCGAGCACCTCGGCGGTGTGCCGCGCCAGCGCCGACTCGTCAAAGCCTGTTTCGGCGTAGCCGACGGTGTTCGCCGCCTGAGCGTCGCTTGCCGCAAGCAGATATGATGAATCGACGCCGCCCGAAAGGAAGGACTCCTTGTAGGGCAGCTCGCTGTCGGCGCGCTCCTCGTCCATGATCTCCTCGACCACGGCTCTGATCTCCGCGGCGTATTCGTCGGAGGTTTTGCTGCGGTCGGGCTCAAAGGTCGGCTTCCAGTAGCGCGTCAGCTTGACGTCGGCGCCGTCGAACTCGATGAAGCAGCCCGGAGGCAGCTTGAAAATGCCCTCATAGAAGGTCTCGCTGCCGATGGGGTAGCCGTAGAACAGATACTGCTGCAGCATCCGCTTGTTAAGGCGCTTTTCGACGCGCGGGTCGGCGGCAAGCTCGTTGATGTCGCCCGAGCAGAGCAGCTCGCTGCCCGCCTGCGTGTAAAACATCTGCTTTTGACCGACCTGGTCGCGGAACACGAACAGCGTCTTTTTTTCGCTGTCCCACAGCGCGCCCGCGAACATTCCGTAAAGGTGCATGGGCAGCTCGCTGCCCCAGCGCGCATAGGCTTTTTTCAAAATTGCCGCCTCGCGCTCCCGGCGGCTGAGCGGCAGCTCGATCGAAAGCTCCTCACAAAGGCGCTTGTAGTTGCGGATATATCCGCTGAAATAACGTATCTCAATGGCTTCGGCTGATTTCATGGCGATCCCTCCGTGTCTGATAATGTCGAATGACCGCTAAGATTATACCATTTTGCAGGGAGATAGTCAATCTTTTAGTTGTTAGTTGTCGGTTGTTAGTTGTTAGTAGTCAGTTGTCAGTATTTAGTTGTCAGTAGTCAGTTGTCAGTAGTCAGTTAAGGGTCGCTTCGCTCCGGATTTGTAATAGTGCGTGCTTGGAAAAAAGCGTCGCTCCCTACAGTGATCAACCAAACTTTTCTTTTCGATTGTAGGGAGCGACGCCCTCGTCGCTCCTGCAAATCGCCGTGCGATTTGCTTAAGTTGACGACATTGCCCCACAAGGGC
>ONHJ01000061.1 GCA_900317595.1 uncultured Eubacteriales bacterium
CCGCTGCAGTCGATTACTATCTGTTCGGCTACATCAACGGCGCTAACTACGCCTGCGAGGAAGACGCGGCTAACATGGGCGAGTACAAGTTCGAGGACGGCACTCTGACCGCACAATTTGAGCAGGACAGCTATGTCGCGGTAAAGACCACCGGCAACGCGAACTGGTACATGACCAAGGGCTGGCTCGGAACAGACGTCACCGAGGCTACTCTCTACAACACCAACACTATCGGCAACGAAGCTAACAAGCTGTTCGTTCCCGGAGAAGTGGAAGTTACCTTCACTCTTACAGCGGGAGACGCAAAGGATACATTAGTTCTTTCCTACACCACCGCTACCGAGCCCACCACCGAGGAGCCGACTACCGAAGAACCCACTACCGAGGAACCCACTACCGAGGAGCCTACCACCGAGGAACCCACCACCGAAGAACCCGCTGCAGTCGATTACTATCTGTTCGGCTACATCAACGGCGCAAACTACGCCTGCGAGGAAGACGCGGCTAACATGGGCGAGTACAAGTTCGTCGACGGCACTCTGACCGCTAAGTTCGAGCAGGACAGCTATGTCGCGGTTAAGACCACCGGCAATGCCAAATGGTATATGACGGACGGCTGGCTCGGAACAGAAGTCACCGAGGCTACTCTCTACAACACCACCAATCTCGGAGAAGACGCGAACAAGCTGTTCGTACCCGGCGGCGTTGAGGTCACCTTCACTCTCACCGCAGGAAATGAGAAGGATACTTTGGTTCTTTCCTATTCTCAAAACTCGATCGGCTTCCCGCTCGGCGATCTGAACGAAGACGGCGTTGTCACTATTCAGGACGCAACGCTCCTGCAGCGGTATCTGGCTGAGTTTGAGACGCTCACGCCCGAACAGCTCAAGAGAGCGGACGTCACCAAGGACGGAAAGGTGAATATCAAGGATGTCACCGAGATCCAGCGCTTTGCCGCGGAGTATATCACCTCTTTCTGATCTTAAAATCACAGCAAAAAGCGGACTGCTTCGGCAGTCCGTTTTTTTCAAAGATCGGTCAAAGCTGTTGCAAAACGCAAAAAAGTCTTTTATAATAGTATTATCAAGTTTCCCGGCAGCGGTGAGGTGTGGCTGATGTATCGGATTTTAATGGTTGAGGACGACAGTGATATTCAGGAGCTGGTCGCCAATTATTTTCACATGAAAGAGAAGGGCGCGTTTGAGGTGGATATCGCCGATAACGGGCAGACCGGGCTTGAAAAGGCGTATGAGAATCACTACGACTGCCTGCTGCTCGATATCATGCTGCCGGAGCTGGACGGCTTTGAGATATGCAGGGAGATACGCCGCGAAAGCGATGTCCCCATCGTTTTTCTCACCGCGCGCGCAAATGAGAGCGACATGCTCAACGGCTACGCGCTCGGCTGCGACGACTATGTCGTAAAGCCGTTCCCTCTGCCTGTTCTCTATGAAAAGGTCAACGCTCTGATAAAGCGCTCCAAGGGCTTGGTGCGTTCGCACGTGTTTTCAACGGGAGGCCTTTCTCTTAACCCGAACAACGGCGCTGTGGTCGGCAGCGCGGGCAGCGTCAAGCTGACCGCCCGCGAATACGCTATTCTGAAGGTGCTGATGGAAAACAAGGGCGGCGTTATCAGCAGAGAAAAGCTGATGGACATGGTGTGGGGCTACAACAGCGGCGTCGACGAACGCGTGCTCGACACCCATATGCGCAATCTGCGCAAGGCGCTCGGCTCCGACGGAAAGATGATAAAGACCGTGATCCGACGCGGTTATAAAATAGAGGATTGCTGATGGAAGAACGGTTAAAACGGCAAAGGCGCAGGCTGCTTCTGCGCGTTATCCTGATAATCACTGCGGTTTGGCTGAGTGTTTCGGCGGTGTTCTGCGCGGTGCGCCTGAACAACGAAAAAGCGAATATCAAAAACAGAGAGAACTCAAAGCTGGCTTACGCCAAGCAGCTTATGAGCGTCGGCAACGGCAGCTTTAAGGCGGTCGACCGCGTTTTTATCGAGTATTTCGATCTGGTTTTTGAAAAAGACAAATCAAATGACGACTATGACCTTCAAGTTATGATCTTCAATCCAAGGACGGGCGCGGTGATCGCTGACACGGCGAAAACGGTCGGTGTGTGCTTTCAGATGCGCGTCAGCGGTGAGGCGACGTATGACGCCAGCGGGCTGCTTGATTACGACGCCCTGCGAAACGCGCTCAGCGAAGGGCAGCTTGAGGATATCGCGAAATGGCTGAACACCAAGCGCGACGACGGGAATTATTATGAGTTGGTCTGCACCAAGTTCCGATTGGAGGAGCTTTGCATTATACCGCTGGAGCTTAAGATCGTCTTGGTCAACGGCAAGGACGAGCGCTTTACGTTGGATGACAGCGTGGCGGTGTACGATCTCAGCCGCAACGCCGTTGAGGGCATGCGTATCGAGGAATCAGGTTCTCTGCGGCGCAACACCGTTCCGGCGGGATTTTTGCTGGACGGCGTTTATAACCCCGATCTCATCGGCTCGCTGACAAATGAGCAGCGCAGACAATCAACGGCGCTGATTCAGACAGGCACTTGGGAATACATCTTTTTTGCCAACGATTTTCTCAATTCCGCCTTTGTTTCCACCGAGGTCGAAGACCTTACGTGGGTGCTCCAATACGCGAGGAAGGTCAATATCCTCGACAACTGCAAGGCTGATCTGGCGATAGGCGTGGCGGTGTTCTTCGGCTTCTTTTTGACCATCGCCCTGCTGCTGTGCCTGATGATATGGCGCACCGTAAAGGCTCAGATCGTTCAGGAGCAGCGGCGAGTCGACCTGACCAACGCGCTGGCGCACGACATAAAAACGCCGTTGTTCGTCATCAGCGGCTACGCCTACAGCCTCAAGGAGGATATCGACGACGGCACCCGCGACGGCTATCTCGATAAGATCATCGCGCAGACCGACGGAATAAACGCTTTGGTACACAAGATGCTGGAGCTTAGCAAGCTCGATTCCGACACGATGACCCTCAACCGGGAGCGCTTTGATCTGCGGGAGTTGATCAGTGAGATATTGGAGGATTTCAGCCTGCTGCCCGACGGCAAAACCGTCAGCTTTGCCCACAGCGGCAATAACACCGTTAACGCCGACCGCGCGCTGATAAAGACAGCGCTGCAAAACGTGATCGATAACGCGGTGAAGTATTCGCCGCCGCACAGCGAGATAAAAATCGACCTCAGCGGCAGCCGTTTCAGCGTGCGCAATCCGAGCGAGAGCCTCGGAAAGCCGGAGCTGAAGCAGCTTTGGCAGCCGCATTTCAGAAAAGACAAAAGCCGCAGTAAAACCGGCAACGGGCTGGGGCTTGCTATCGTCAAATCCGTCATGGAGCTGCACGGCGCACGGCGAGTTTGTGTTTTATACTGTTTTATAAAGAATAACGGGGTTGGCTGTTACTCATTGAAATGAGTAACAGTCAACCCCGTTTAACACTGTCCGAAAAACCTCGTCCGCTGATGCTGAATCAGGCGGAAGCCGGTTTGTCGGTGGTTTTTTCGGTTTTTTCTGAAGTGTCGGCGCTCTCGGCGGTGTCGTAAACGAGCGGCATATGATATTCGCGCTCATAGATCTCCTTCCAGAGAGCGTAGTTTTTGTCGAGCATATCCTTCACGCTGTCGCGGTAGGAAAGCTTCGGGTCGGGATAGATCGGCTCGCCGACATGGATTGTGTATTCCTGAACATAGAAGCCGTCGTCGCCCATGATGTCCGAATCCCGCATCGTGATGAAGCAGGGAAGGACAGGCACGTTGTTGCGCACCGCAAAGCTGTAGGCGCCGTTTTTCAGGGGCTTGGGCTTGCGGTAGTTCCACCACATCGACTGCTCGGGATAGATGAGGATAAAGTGGCCGTCCTTAAGCAGGCTGTCAACGCCGCGCATGAATTTTTTCATCGTGCGCAGGTTGGAGGAAAGCGGCAGAGTGTTGCAGTTGCGCATCAAAAAGCCGTAAAAGCCCGGGAAGCTGGTGTAGTTGCCCTCACGGATAACACGGTAAAAGATGCGGCTGGGCTGCTGCGCCGCGTCATAGACGAGCTGCATCGCGAAGCTGTCGAAGGCGTTGAAGTGGTTGCAGGTGATGATGGCGCCGCTGTTGAGATTGCGGAAGTTCTCGATCCCCTTGATCTCCTTGATTATCAGCTTTTTGTCCTCGATCAGCGAGTTGACATAGCGGCGCGCCGCCGCAAATGCAAGCTTGCTCTTCATGCGCTGCCTTAAGCCGCGGTTGCCGTATTCGATCTCGTCGGGCATCAGCGTGCGCGACGGCGGATCGTCCTCAACATCCTCGCCGAATCTGCCTTCGCTCTCGAATTGCGCTATTTTTTCCAAAATCTTTACGCGGTCTTTGGCGCGCACGGAATTGTTGAGCTGCTTCTGATAGTTGTCGTCGCGGTCGGTCTCCTGCTTGGCAAGCGCCAGAAGGTTGTCCATGACCTCGGCGTCGCGCAGCTTTTCTTCCTCGGAGAACGATTCCAGCACGTCGCGCAGCTCCCGATAGACATTCGTCTGAGCGGCATAGCGCCAGAAAATGTCGCCGCCGGTGCAGTCCTCGTAATGCCAAGGCTTGCTGACCATGATATAATGTATGATCTTAGCTTCCTCGATGGGGTAGGGGAATTCGCAATATACCTCGGTGTTCCAGCGCTGGTCGAGCCAGAGGATGTGATCCTTGCAGATGAGGTTGAGATAATCCTCGTCCTGAGTCACGACGAATTGGTATTCGGCAAGCCTGTCGGCAAAGCGCCGCAGGATCTCCTTTTCGCGGAAGAGCTGGGCGTTGATGAGCAGCACGCCCGCGTTGAAAAAGTTGTGGCGCGAAACGCCAACCACCTGCTCGGCATAGGTGCCGTAGTGGTCGGTCTGCACCATAGCCTGCTCATGGCAGGCGCCGAGCCAGCGGTCGCCGAGCTCGGTGTTGTACAGCTCACTGACGTCGCCCTGAACCACGGTGTCGCTGTCGATGTAAAGCACCTTGTTGTATTCGGGGTACATCTCGGCGATGAACAGCCTGAAATAGGTGGTGCTCGAGTAGTAATCGCGCAGCGGCAGCACGTCGGTGATCGTGTGCAGCCGTTCGCTTACATCGGCAAAGATGATCTCAAAGCCGTCGCGGGTCAGCTCCAGCGCTTTTTGCTGCTGATCGGCGGGGATCCCCGAATGCAGAATATAAATTGTATAGGTGTAGTCGGGAGAGGCGTTTTGCATCAGCGAAAAGATAGATACGATGCTGAATTTAACAAAGCCTTCGTCGCACGCGTAAAAAATCGGGATGTTCTTTTTATTCTCCATGATGGACCTCCGTCATGTCGTTATTTATCAAAGCCGTGTATTCGTCGAGGATATCGTCGAACTGGCGGTAGCGGAAGATGTCATGCACCTTGTCTGTCTGCCACTGCTTGATGTTTTTGGTGTGGGGATAGGGCAGCCAGAACAGCCGCTTTGAAAAATGCCGCACCACCGTATGCTTATGCAGGAATTTTTGGTCATTAAAGCGCTGCGGCAGCATTTTTTTCTTTGTTGTGGCGTGGATAAGCGCGGTTTGGTCGGCAAAAAGGAATTTTTTTCGCCTGAGCTCCCTGCGCGCCTTTTCAAACAAGCCGTTTTGCCTTGCCAGCTTCATGTTGAACAGAATGACGCCGGCGTTGATGTAGTTGGGATAGAGCAGATATTTGCCGTAGTGGTCGCGTGCAGCGGCGTATTCCACGGCGCTGACGTCGATATCGTAGAGCAGGTGGACGTCTCTCTGGAACATGATGTCCGCGTCCAGATACAGCAGCTTGTCGTCGGGCATGCCGTCGACAAGATCGGCAAGCAGCCGCAGAAGGGTATAGGGCGAACAGTAGGCGCCCTCGTTGGGGCAATGCCCAAGCTCCCGCTCATACAGCTCGCCGACGTCCGTGACGGTCAGAGTGTTTGCGGGGTTATACTGCTTGATAACGCGCTCCAAAAGCGCCACATGGCTTTCCGGCAGCCCTGTGTATTTCGGGCTGACGCGCGTCAGCTCCATTGTGAAGATGCGGAAGGCGAACGGCTCGTCGGACGATGTGCGCTTCATCAAAGACAGGGCGCAGGTGAGAAAGCCGTCAAAAACGCCGTCGTTGCCGCAGAACAGTATGTTTACCAAGGGTCGTACCTCCGGGAATGGTTTTCATACTATTTTCAATTAAAACGCAAAAGATGTTAACGGGTTTTATTTGATAATAGTATCGGTGAGAATACAGCGCGGTTTCAGGTCGACTCAGCGCTGCCGACCCTTTTAATATATTTTATTACCTCGGTATCCGACAGCTTGGCGCGTTCGCACATCTGCGCGTATACCGCGTCGCGCAGCGCCTTGCGCCGCTGCTTTACCGGAAGGGTCATGTCCGGATAAAACGGGCCGTCGATATAGGTGACGGTGCGGGGCTTTTTTCTGCCGCGCCGCTTTTGATAGGTGTTGACAAAGCAAAAAACCGGTGTGCCGCTCTTTGCGGGATAGCCGAAGGAGGCGTCGGAAAACGGGCGTATCTTAGTGTAATACGGCCAGATGTGCGCCTCGGGATAGATGACCACCGCCGAGCCCTTTTCTATGCGGCTGTTGACGCAGTTCACAAAATTGCGGTGCGCCTCGCGGGTGTCGGGCAGCGGGATCGCGCCCAGCGAGGGATTTATGCGTCCGAGCACCGGCATCGACACGTTGTTGGCGTGTACGATAAAGGACACGCGCTGCGGAAAGCAGAACACGTTTGGCGTCAGCGGGTCGCCGATCGACTGCGTGTGGTTGCCGTAGATGAAGATTCCAGTTTTGCGGAAGGGCTTTAGCTTTTCACGCCCGACGGTCCTTTGGTGAAGCGACAGCTTGACATACAGAAACGCCGGCGGCGTCGCCACGATCCGGTACCAGAAAAAGCGGGTGAAGGCGCGAAACGGACCGCTTCTGTCATAGACATAGCTTTCGTCGATCCTGCGCGGCTTGATCACCGCGGTGGAAAACTCATCATTCAGTTCGTCCTGATAATAGATCACGGTTCGTTTGTCCACACACTGCCTCCGGGGAAAGTTTTTGTATCCAAAGAGCGGTTGCTCCCGGCACTCATTTTTTCTTTGATCTCAGCATACTGAAAATATTGTGCCTGCCCACGCCCCATGCGCCGATCACGAAGATGACCGCCATTATCAGCACGGCTGAGCAGTCGAGCCGCAGCAGCATGCCGGCAGATTCGTCGAGATTAGATGCTGCCGCCAAGGGCGAGATGCTGATTATCATCAGAGCGATGCCCGCGAAAAATGCGATCTTCATCATCAATTCGCCGGGACGGCTCCAGGTCAGATAGCCGATTATGCCTGCCGTCAGATAGAAAACGGAAAAGAGCACGGAAACCGCGATAAAATCTCCCGAGGAATAGTCGGAGTACAGGCCGTGAGGTGAGCCGATGGTAAACATCTCGATCGTCATCAGCACCGACCTCAGAATAAGCACGATGCCCGAAACGAACATCAGATCCCTGCCGATGCGTATCGAGCGGGGCTCGCCCTTTTTGCGGATCTCGGCGCGGTTGGAATGGTTTTCCACGGCGATGCGCACAAGCAGGAACATCGGGATCGCAAGATAGAGGAAAAGCCTCATTACGAAGTAGTTGTTTATATCGGAAAACAGCGCCTGAATTGTGGGCGAGTTCAGCGGTCTGAACATCTCGCGCATGAGCTGACAGTCGAAAACCGTCTCGCCGGCAGAAGCGTCAAAGGCGAGCATCGGCGCGGTTATGGGCTGTCCGCCTACATATGAGGAGGGCAGCAGCAGCCCGAGTATCGTTGTGACAGAGGTCACCGCCGCCAGCGCCAGCGCGCGGTAGCGGTTGAAGGGAAGGCACATCGAGAACACGACGATGATGCCCGCTGTGGTGACCATTACGGTTATCATCGCGCGCACGTTTTCGCCCGCGATGATCGGCGGATAGCCGAACGACACCGGGACCGTGTACAGCAAAATGGGCAGCATCACGGCGCACGCCGCAAGCGCGCCGGCGCACGGCGCCTGAGAAAGAATCTTTTTCAGGAAGGAGCCCTTGATCGGGATCCGCTGCGGCTCCAAGGATATCAGGAAGCCGCCTGTGCCGATGACCGCGGCCTCAAGCATATACATATTTTCGATAGCGTACCACATCTGCGCCTTCGCGAAGGGGATAAGCGCGAACGCCAGCAGGAAAACCGCGATCGACTTCATCAGATACAGCACGGTGGTTTTTTGGATATTGCCGATAACCCGTCTGCCCTCGCCGACGACCTCTCTCAAATGGCTGAAATCGTTGTCGAGCAAAATGACGTCGGCGCAGGATTTTGCCGCCTCGGTCGCCTTGGCAAAGGTGATGGAGCTGTCGGAGCGGCGCAGAGCGAGAATGTCGTTGACGCCGTCGCCGGTCATTGCGACCTTGTGCTTCTTTGCCTGCAAAGCCGCCACCAGCGCCTCCTTCTGTTCCGGAGAAACACGGGCAAAAACGGTGTATTCCTCGGCGATCTGCGGTATCTCCTCCAAGGAGACGTCCGCAAGAGAAATATATTTGTCGGCGTTGACGATGCCGCATTTTTCGGCGATCTTGCTGACCGTCAGCGGGTTGTCGCCTGAGATGACCTTGACTGTTACGCCGTTCTCGCGGAAAAACCGCAGGGTGTCGGCGGCAGTGTCGCGGATATGATCCTCGATCGCGATAAACGCCTCAAGCTCACCATCGAGAGTTACGGCTATCACGCGGTTGCCGCGCATCGCCTGCTCGGTGACGTAGGCAAGCCGTTCGTCGCCCTCGGGCAGCAGATATTCGGGAGCGCCCATCAGCAGCTTTTTGCCGTCGGTGCGCACTACGCCCGCGTATTTGTTCGCGCTTGAAAACGGGATCAGCTCGCTGAACTGCGGGGCTTCTCCCGCGCCGAAAAAGGCGAGGATCGCCTCGGAGGTTGCGTTTTTGTCGTCAGAGGCGCCCATCAGCAGGCGCATATGCCGCTTTATTTCTTCATCAGGGGCAAATGCCTTGACCTCAGACACCGACATGGTGCCATCGGTGAGGGTGCCGGTTTTGTCTAAGCAGATCGTGTCCACGCGCGAGAGGTTTTCGAGAGAATAAAGCTCCTGCACAAGCGTCTGCTTTTTTGTCAGCCCAGCGATCGATACCATCAGCGCGACCGAGGTGGTCAGCACCAGACCCGACGGTATCATGCCGATGCCGAACATTCCGTCGGTCAGCACCAGCAGCGACCAGGTGACCGGGTCGTCGAGCGACATCTGTCTGCCCCACACAGCGGGGTCGCCGCCGTTCGCGGAGATTTTTATTACAAGGGTGGCGGTGATCGCGGCGATAGCTACGCAAAGGCAGACCGTCAGCACCTTTATTATTTTCATAATGGAGGTCATCAGCTCGGATTTGTGACCCTCGGTGCTCTTGACCTTGCGGGTCAGCTCCGAAATATAGGTGTCGGCGCCGATCTTTTCAGCGCGGCAGCGCGCAGCGCCGACCATGACAGCCGAGCCGGAAAGAATGGTGTCGCCCGGCAGCTTTTTGACATGGTCGGACTCGCCCGTCAGCATGGATTCGTCGACCTCGACCTCGCCGGTCAGCACCAGCAGATCGGCGGTCGCCTGGTCGCCTGCCGCGACCGCGACTATGTCGTCCGGCACGATCTGGGAAGCCTCGATGGTCTGCACCTCGCCGTCGCGCACCACCTTGCTCTTGGTGCTGGTGACGATGCGCAGCTTTTTGATGACCTTAAGGCTCTGCACCTCCTGAAAGGTGCCTATGCTCACGTTCATCAGCGCGGGGACGAGGAAGAAGAATTTCGAAAAGCCGAAATGCGAGTTGACTATGTCCGAGCGCCCGATCGACTGCAAATAGAGGATGAACGCGAAGAAAATCGCGGCGATCGTAAACAGAACGATATTGAAAAATGTGAAAAGATTGTGGGCGATGATGCCCGCAGTGGTTTTTTCGTTAGGGTTGGTCGTTTTATTCAAATAACCCTTTGCGGCGCGTTCCTCCGCTTGACCGGCGGTCAGACCCTTGTCGGGGTGAGTGTCGATGCGCTCGATCGGAGGTAGCGCGGATGCTTTCTTTATCATTTTCCTGCTCCTGTTTTTGGTTATTCAAGCGGGGAGATACATACATCACTATTCTAACATTAAATGTCGAAAAAAACAACCGTTCCGCGCATTTTTTCCTGAATGTTTTGCATTTTTTGACGTCGGACGGTAGACAAAGCTCTCTGTTTCTGCTATGATAATGTCAGGTGAGAAATATGAAAAAGGTCTTGGGGTTTCTGAAAAAGGAACCGATGCTCACGGTGTCGGTTTTGGCGGCGGCAGCGGCTATGATAATCACGCCGCCGTCGCAAAAGCTGCTGGCTGATATCGATTGGCGCACGCTCGGCACGCTGTTTATGATGCTGACGGTGCTTGAGGGCTTCAAAAAAGAGAACATTTTCCGCCCGATTTTGCGGCTTGCGGGCAATATCCGCTCCATGGTGGGGCTGTCGCTGTTTTTGGTTTTCTCGGTGTTTTTCTCGTCGATGTTCGTCACAAACGACGTTTCGCTGATAATTTTTGTGCCGCTGACCATAATATTATTCCGTGCAGGAAATAAAGAGCGCTATATCCTGCCTGTCATAAGCATGGAGAATATCGCCGCTGTGCGCGGTTCGCTGCTTACGCCGTTCGGCAGTCCGCAGAATCTGTTTATCTACGGTCAGTCGGGCGTTTCGGCGTGGCGGTTCATAACGTATATGTTCCCGATCTGGATCATTTCCGGCGTTCTGCTCGTCGTGTTCGTCGCGGTTCTGTACCGCAAAAACCTCCGTCAGGGGACCGATATCGAGAGCTTTCGGTTCATCGGCGAATGGCAGGCTTGGCGGCGGCGGAAGCGCATAGGCTATCTGGCGATCTTCGCGCTGGTTATCGTCACCATCGTCACCCGCGCCGATTGGTGGATATTTGCGGTCTTGGCTGTCGCGGCGGCGGTGTTTTTCATCGACCGTCATATCCTGCTGATGACGGACTATGTGCTGCTGCTGACATTTTTTTGCTTTTTCATTTTTTCCTCGTCAATCGCGCGAAACGAGGCAATCTCCGGCTTCCTGCGCGGCGCGGTGGCGAACAATGAGTATGTATGGAGTATTCTGCTCAGCCAGTTGATCTCCAATGTGCCTGCCGCGATCGTGCTCTATCCCTTTGCCGCCAACCGGGGAGCGCTGCTCTACGGGCTTGATTCCGCAGGGCTGTGCACGCTGATCGGCTCACTCGCTTCGGTAATAAATTACCGCCTTTACGTCAGAGAATACCCGCAAAACGGCAAAAAATTCATCCTCGTTTTTACGCTGATAAGCCTTGCGTTTTTCGCCGTCGTCGCGGTGCCGGGCTATTTCATCAGCCTTACGCCGCTGGATTGATACTGATATTCGTAATATTATCAAGCATAAAGGGGCCGGCTCAAAACTCATTGTTATGAGTAAGAGTCAGCCCTTTTATTGTAATTGCATTGTACTGTAGGGTCAGGTCTTGTTTCTGCCCCCTAATAGGGGGACT
>ONHJ01000002.1 GCA_900317595.1 uncultured Eubacteriales bacterium
CACGGTCTTGACCGTGCCGCAGATAAAGGCAGAAACACCGGGCATTAAACCCACGGTCAGGGTACGGCTGTGCCCAGACCCCCTCAGTCCCCCTATTAGAGGGCAGAAACAAGACCTGACCCTACAGTACAATGCAATTACAATAAAAGGGCTGACTCTTACTCATAACAATGAGTTTTGAGCCAGCCCCCATTTTCATGCGCGTTTATTTGCGGTTTAAGCAGATCGCAAGGCGATTTGCGGAGATCGGTTAAGTGCCTTCAGCATGAAGCCGCCTGAAGCGCGCTGATCGCCGCCGCCGGGTCATTTGCCTTAAAGACAGCCGTGCCTGCCACACAGACGTCGACGCCCGCGTCGGCAGCCTGCTTAACGGTGGCTTCGCCGATACCGCCGTCGGCTTCTATCAGCAAGTCAAGCCCGCGTCTTTTGCACTCTTCCTTGATCGCGCCGACCTTAGGGAGCATATCTGCCATAAAGGATTGTCCGCCGAAGCCCGGCTCCACGGTCATCACCAGCACCAGCGAAAGCTTGTCGAGGTAGGGGAACACCGCCTCGGCAGGTGTTTTCGGTTTTATCACCAAGCCCGCCTGCACGCCGCGGGCTTTTATTTTTTCAATGGTCGCGTCGATATCGGAGTCACACTCCACGTGGAAGGTGATAATGTCCGCGCCGGCGTCGGCAAAGTCGTCGATATATTTCAGCGGGTCGGAGATCATCAGATGTACGTCAAAGGGCTTGTCCGTGTAGGGGCGCACCCATTTTATCACGGGCGCGCCGAAGGTGATGTTCGGAACGAAATGCCCGTCCATCACATCGAGGTGCATCCAGTCTGCGCCCGCCTTGTCCATGCGTTTGATTTCCTCGCCCATTTTGGAAAAATCACAGGAGAGAAGTGAAGGAGCGATTTTCATAGCGTAAAGTCCTTTCTTTTTTCAATGACAGTCGGGTCACGGCTTTTGCAGCGCCGGCGCGACTATAGCCGCCACAGCCCAGAACAGCGCGTAAATAAGCACCTCAAGGCTGCCCATGACGCTGACACCGGCGTACATCACCAGCGGAATTGAGATCAGCAAGCCCATTATCACGGCGATAAGCTGGATAACTATCGCCAGCGAAATGTTTTGCTTGATGCGCACGCAGCCCGAAACCGAGCGCGCCATTCCCGCCGCCTTGCCGTGGGTTATCAGGTAGGCGCGTGAGCTTTCCTCAACGACGCCCTGCGCTTCCTTCAGCACATTTCCGAGACCGGTCGGCAGCACCTTTATGCTGCGGTAAAACAGGTTGTACAGCCGCGCCACAAGATCGTCGGTGATGTTGTGGTCGGTGGTGCGGATCAGGAAGCTGATGCCGTTAGCCTCGGCGCGCTGCATCTCGCTTTTCAGCTCGGGATCTGCGTGGTAGCGCGTTACCAGCATCGCCACCAGCCTTCCGGCGCGTGAGAGATAGGTGATCTGGCTGCCGTCGGCGATGAATTTTTCCTCGTAATCGTCGGCGGGCAGGTCGACCTGATATTTTTCCATCAGCGCGCGCGCGCCGACCAGGATGCGCTCGCCGTTGATCCAGCCCACCAAGCCGAGACCGTCCTCATAGAGCACGCTCTCAACGTCGGGCAGCGTTTCCTTCGCCTCGGAAACGACCGAGTCAAAGGCGTTTGCGATGGGGTTCTGCGCTTCCTTCAAAATGGCTATTCCGCAAAGCAGCGACTCATCCACGTTGAAGTTCTCAAAGGTTTTTATGCCCTCCAGCTCGATAGTGTCCGCCGGGAACAGCTCGCCGGCGTCGATCATTATCGCGGTGCTGTCGCAGAATTGCTTGATAGAGGGATAGCCCGCCATCATCGCGCCGTAGCCGTTCAGGGTCTTGCACAGCTTTCTCACCGGCACGTTGACCGCAAGCAGCGTCGATACGGGAACAGACAGCGCGGTGAGCAGCGCCAATGTGTTCAGGGTGTCGGTGAACGAGCCCTTTACCACGCCGTAGAGCACTGTGATGAGCAGCGTAGAGACAGTGGTGATCGGCGCAAGCTTGGACGCCAGATCCTCGCTGGGGTCGGGCGCATAGGATATCTTCAAAAAGTTCGACGCGAATTTGGTTTTGTGCTGATAGGCGATCAGGTTCTTTTCGGACGCCGTGCCGCTGAGCATTTTGTTTGCGACGCTCTCGTTATTGTAGATTTTAGAGGCGTATTTTTGCCCCTTGGCGGTCAGGAAACGGAAATTGTCCTTGACGCGCCGAACAAGCAGCAGCTTTCCCACATTGTTGGCGAAGAACGCGAGCAGCACTATCACAAGATAATAGTTTACGTTGAAGCCCGACAGGTCGCCCAGCGTGAAGAACGCCGCCACACACTGTATTACAGCCGCGACGCCCGCAACCGCGACGGCGGTGTCGGAGTTGCCCTTGAGCTTGAGCAGAGGGGTCAGGCCGCTGAGCATTGAAACGCGGTTGAGCGCCACCGACGAGCCGATAAGCAGCAGATTGAACACCGCGTAGGCGGCGGTAGCGACCGGTATCGCCGAGATGATCGCGTCCGGGAACACGCGGGTGATAAAGGTCAGAATGACGGAAACCAGCGCGATGACTCCCGATATCACGCTGCGGAAAAAGAGCTTTTTGATGTTCTCGTTCAGCTCGAACCTGATGCTCTCCTCGTCCTCCTCGCCGGTGTAATCCTCAACGGGCTTCACCTTTTCCTTCGGGGTGTCCTCGTCGTCGGACTCGTCCTTTGAGAAAAAGCCGACCACCGCGCTCAGGATCTTCTCCTTGGTTGTGCGGGTGTCCTCCTCTTTTTCCTCGGGCTCCTCTTTTTCGGCGGTCGGGCGGATGACGTGCGCGATCACCGAGGGGTTCTTTGAGCGTATGTATTCCTCATATTCGCGCGCGACCACCTCGGAAAACTTGCCCGCCTTTACATTTAGGATATTGCCGGGTTCCTCGGGGCGGTAGACAGGCACCTTTGCCACTATGCGCTCCGCCTCGATCTTCGGCTGCTGCGGCTTTACGCCGAACGCCTCCTCATAGCGGTTGGTTTCGACGGCGGTCTGAGGCTTTTTGTCGTCCTCCGCCAGCTCGATGTCTATGGAGTTGATGCTCTCGATATCCGCGGATTCACGGAAGGGATCGACCTCGCCGAGCACCTCGCCCGCGAACTGCGTGTCCTCGGCGTATTCGGGATCGAGAGTGACGATCTTGTCAGCCTCCGCTTCTTCTTCCTGCCGAGCGGTTTCCTCGGCGTCCTTTTGCGCCTGTTCGGCGGCAAGACGCGCTTCTTCCTCCAGTTCCTCGGGGGTCTTTACCTTTTCGCCGCTTTGGTTTCCGTCCATAAGCAGCTCTGTTTTCATCGTGGCGGCGGTTTTTTCGCCGACAATGATGTTTGAGGTATCAGGCTGCGCCTGTTCCTCGGCTTTTTCTTTTTCCTTCTTTTCCAGATCCAAGGGGTTTTCGTTTTGCAGGCGCGGCTTTTTGTCCGCGTTGCTGAATATCTCCTGAACCTTGGGCTTGGCGCGGTAACGCTGAGCGGTCTTTTTCATCTGCTCCTCGTCCGCTATCTGGTGGCGCTCGTCAAGGATGCTCTGGATTTCAAGCTCCTTGAGCAGGTCGCCTTTTTTATCAAGCTCCGACACGGTAACACTTCCTTTCGTCGGATTTATCGCTTATCCATCGCGTGATACATCAATATGCCCGCCGCGACCGAGGCGTTCAGCGAATTGATGTGACCCTTCATCGGCAGGGATACGATAACATCGCATTTTTCGCGCACAAGCCGCGATATCCCCTTGCCCTCGTTGCCGATGACTATGGCGCAGGCGCCGGACATATCGCACCTGCGGTAGTCCTCGCCGTTCATATCGGCGCCGAAGACCCACACGCCGCGCTCCTTAAGCTCGTCAAGAAGCTTGGCAATGTTAGTCACGCGCGCCACGCGCATATACTCGACCGCGCCGGCGCTTGCCTTGGCGACGGTGTAGCTCAGACCCACGCTGCGGCGCTTGGGGATGATGACGCCGTGCGCGCCGACACATTCCGCTGTGCGGATGATCGCGCCGAGGTTGTGCGGGTCCTCGAGCTCGTCCAGTACAATGATGAACGGCGGCTCGCCGCGCTCTTCGGCGCAGGCAAAAATGTCCTCGACTTCGGCGTATTCCTTTGCCGCCGCCAGCGCGACGATGCCCTGATGGGTTTGTCCGCCGCTGAGAAAATCGAGCTTGGCGCGGTCGACCTCCTTGACCGGGATCTGCCTGTCCTTTGCCTTGGCGAGAATACCCACGATCGCGCCGCTTCTTTCGCCGCGCGCCACAAGGATCTTGTCGATCGGGCGGTTGCCCCGCACCGCCTCGCTCACCGGATTTCTGCCCGCTATGACGTCGGGCTTGGGTTCGTTATTCTGTTCTCTCATTCCGTTTTCCTCGCAAATAGTCTATATACCCTTTTATTATAACACACTTCGCCATGCTTTTATATTCTCTTTCAGAATTATAGCGCAATATCTTGTGCTTTTCTCCGCATTGCCGACACGCTCACCCTGCGTTGGTCGGCGGTATGCCGTAAAGCCCGGTCACGGCGTCGCGGAACCAAGGGTTTTGCGGCGGAAACGGCGTGAAGCAGACATAGACCGCCACAAACAGAAACAGAAAGCAAACCGCCGGGGCAAAAAGCGGTCGCAGCGTCAGCCGGGAGCGGTAGAGGAAAAACGAGAGCAAAAACGACGCGCACACGCTCAGCGCGGCGCACGGAGCCGCCGGCAGCAGATCGCCGAGAGGCAGGCAGAGCGCGCCCAAAAAATACAGCCCCGCTGTTTTTGCCACCGTGAAGCGGTACACCGCCACCCGAACGCAGAGCAGCTCCAGCAGCCCCCAAACGAGATAGGGCAGCAGCAGGGTCTTGCAGCGCTCCCACGCGCTGTTGTTGACCGCGCCGAACAGGATCCCGAGCGCCTGACCTCCGCAGAAATCATAGAGGCGCAGCATCGCCGAGGAACAGGCGGCGACAAAGCCGACCCCGATGATCTCAGTTTTCCACAAGCTTTTGTCCAAAGCGGCGCTCCCTTCAGAATTACAGAATTGTATTATTTTTCGCGGGAATTAAAACGGGCGTATAAAAATTCTATTTCGGAAGTTATACAATTTGTAAAATTCTTATTCTTCATTATAATGTTGAAAACTATGTGGAAAGTGTTAAGAGCATTGTTTAAAAGAGGTAATTGTTTCCTGCGCTTTGACGGGTTCGTCAAAAATTCCCGTGATTTTTGTTCTTTCCACACAAAACGCGAGGTGAAAGTTCTCCACATATTAAATTACAAACTGTATATTATCTGTGTCAAGGCTTATTTTTGACAAAATGGTTACAAAACGATTTCAGCCGAAAAACAGCCGCACCGTCACCGCGCTCATCACCATTGCCGTCAGGTCGGCAGCGACGGCGGCGAGCAGCGTATGGCGTATCTCAGTCACGTTGACGCTGCCGAAATACATCGCGGTGGCGTAAAAGGTGGTTTCGCTGGAGCCTGCCAGCACCGACGCCACCCTGCCGGCAAAGCTGTCGGCGCCGTTTTCCTCAAACACCGACACAAGCAGAGCCGTCGAGCCGCTCCCCGAAACAGGCCGCAAAAGCGCCATCGGAACGACCTCCGGCGGAAAGCCGACCAACCCCGCGACCGGCGCTGCAAGGCGGCAGATAACCTCAACGGCGCCGCTGTTGCGCAGCAGGCTGACCGCGAACACCAGCCCGAGAATTGTCGGCGCGATATGAAGCAGCGTTTGGGCGCCGTCGCGCGCGCCGTCCATGAACGCGTCGAAAACCGGCACGCGCCTGATAAAGGCGTAAACGATTATAACCGCCGCGAACGCGGGCATAATAAAATCCATCGTGCTCTCCTTTGCCTCATCTCGCGCGCAGCGTGCGCCGCTGACGCTGTTTTGCAGCCTTGTTTCCCGCCGCCGCGATCGTCAGCGCGACCGCGAGCGCGCAGGCAGAGCTGATCCACACCGGCGTCAGTATCTCAAACGGCGCTCTGCTGCCGTAGCTTTGCCGCAGCGCGCCCAGCATGGTCGGAAAAAGCTGCAGCGACGCGGTGTTCATCACGACAAACACCACCATTTCGTCGCTCGCGGTGTCGCTGCCGCCGTCTAAGCGGTGCAGCTCTCTCATAGCTTTCAGCCCCAGAGGCGTGGCGGTGTTGCCCAGCCCGAGCAGATTCGCGCTGATGTTCATGCAGATCGCCTCAAAAGCCGCGCTGTTTTTGTCGAGCCGGGGGAACAGCCGCTTTAAAACCGGCGCGAACAGCTTGGCGATCAGCGCGTTCAGCCCGCTTTGCTCGGCGATCTTCATCAGCCCCGTCCACAGGCAGATCACGCCTGTCAGCGTCATAAGCAGCCCTACCGCGTCGGCGGTGCTGTCGATGAACGCCTTCGACAAATCCTGAGTGTTTCCGAGAAAAAGCGCGCAAATAACGCTGAAAACGACAATAAAACTCCAAATGGTATTCAGCATAAGGGTTTCTCCTGTTAAAAACAACAATTTATTACAAAATCAGAGAAAGAATTGACAAACAATCCAAAAAATGGTAAAATAATGGCAGTAAAAGTCAAAAAGGAGCGGATAGCATGATCTACACCAATTTCAGAGAAATCGACAAGGCGGGTCGTATCGTTATATCCAAGGATATCCGCCGCCATTTGAATATTCAGGCGGGCGATGTTTTGCAGATCAACGCCGACGATGAATGTATCACCATCCGCAAGGCTGAGGAAAAGTGCGTTTTCTGCAACTCGCTTGAAAACCTGACCGCGTTTGAGGGCAGGCACATCTGTGCCGAATGCCTTGAAAAGCTCAAAACTCGGTGACCTATCTTAATATATTGGGAAAACAGTGAAATTATGAAGCTTTTTCTTGCGAATATCAACGAGGTGACGACCGGGCATTTTGATTTGATCACGCCGCAGCGCTTGGAAAAGGCGCTGCGCTGCCGTTTTTCGGACGATCAAAAGCGCTGTGTGGCAGGCGGCTTGCTGTTGCGCGCTTTTTTGGGAGATACCGCGATCGCTGCGGATGAATACGGCAAGCCGCGCGCGGCGAACGGCGCTTTTTTCAATCTTTCACACAGCGGCGACTGGGCGCTTTTGGCGCTCGGCGACAATGAGATCGGCTGTGATATCGAGCGGCACCGTCAGGCGGACGCTCTGCGTCTCGGCAAGGTAGTCTTTACCGAGAACGAATTGCGAACGATCCGCGAAAACCCCGACCGTTTGGGGCAGTTCTACCGATTCTGGACAAAAAAAGAAGCCCTGCTCAAATGTATGGGCAAGGGCTTTCACCGAGCGGCAAAATCTGTCGACGTCTGCGCCGACGTTTTTTCCGAGGACGGCTTAGATTATTATATACAGACAAAGGTTTTTGCCGATTATACGATCTCGGTCTGCACGCGCGGCAAAAAAGAAAAATTCACGCTCGAATTTTTCGATTTATCGAGCGTGAAGGATTGAATATACAACGTAAATTTTTTCGCGGATATTTTATAAGGATAATGATATCACTGCACCGGCACCACCGAGAAGAAAACCAAGTCCTCCTCGCTGTTGTTGATAAGGCTGTGGGAGTGACCCTTCGGGCAGTAGTGGCAGTCGCCGGCTTCGAGCGGCAGGACAGCGCCGTCGTCGTCCACTTCGCCGCTGCCGCTGAGAATGTAGATTATCTCGCTGTCGTTTTCGTGCGTGTGTTTGCCAATGGTCGATTTAGGCGGCAGAGTGCCGTGGATCACCTTGTTCAGCCCGTCAAAATGTATCTTGGCGATAAATTCGCCCTCACCGCCCTTGAAATTCGGAAGGATCTCGGGGGCTTCGTTTTTCAAATCAAAAATCATAATAACTCTCCGTTCTTGTTGTTGCTTCAAAGCTCATGGTAATACGGGCAGATGTCCTCATAACGCCCGTCCTTCATCAAAAAGCCCTTGGGTATCACGCCGAGCTGAGTGAAGCCCAGCTTTTCATAAAGCCTGCGGGCGGCAATGTTGGTTCTGACCACGGCGTTGAACTGCAAAATCTTAAATCCGTGCAGCCTGCCCTGCTCCAGACAGTCGCGCACCAGCCTCTCACCTATCTTCAAGCCTCTTGCGGCGGCGGTCACAGCGTAGCTTGCGTTGCAGATATGGCCGCACCGCCCGACGTTGTTAGGGTGCAGGATATATAAGCCGAGCAGCTTGCCGCTTTCGCTGTCCTCCGCGACGCCGCAATAGCTCTGGCTGTCAAAAAACGCCCTGCCGCTTTCCCTGTCCAAAAGCTCCGTCTGCGGAAAGGCGACGCCGTCGCGCACCACCTCGTTCCATATTTCGGTCATGCCCGCAAGGTCGGTTTCACGGTATTCCCTTATCAAAATGTTCATATATATCCCTCTTTTCCCGTCAAGTATAGCACAAAAACCGCGCGAATACAAACTTTTCCCGAAATTTCTTGAAAAAACCCCTTGCCTTTTTCGGCGCGATAATATATAATGGTACAAGTTGAATACAACCTTATCAAGAGTGACGGAGGGAACAGGCCCTTTGATGTCCGGCAACCTGCATTGCAAGGTGCCAAATCCTGCGGTTTTACCGAAAGATGAGTTTATTTGCACGCCCTTTCGGATGATTGGGCGTTTTTGTTTTTTATGGAAGTATGAGAGGAGTAATCAAATGGCAAAGTTTTTGTTTACATCGGAATCCGTGACCGAGGGTCACCCCGACAAGGTCTGCGATAAAATCTCCGACGCGGTGCTCGACAGTATTCTCGCGCAGGACAGCAAGGCGCACGTCGCCTGCGAAACCACCGTGACCACCGGCGTGGTGCATATCATGGGCGAGATCTCGACCACCGCGCACGTTGACATCGCCTCAGTCGCGCGCAAGGTCATCGACGACATCGGCTACAACAACCCCGCATACGGCTTTGACTGCAAAAGCTGCGCGGTGCTGACCTCGCTCGACGCGCAGTCCGCCGATATCGCTATGGGCGTCAACGAAAGCTATGAGCACAAGGACGGCGAACAGGACGCGAACAACAAAATCGGCGCCGGCGATCAGGGCATGATGTTCGGCTACGCCTGCAACGAAACGCCCGAGCTTATGCCGCTGCCCATTTCGCTGGCGCACAAGCTGGCGAAGCAGCTCACAAAGGTGCGCAAGGACGGCACCCTCGGTTATCTGCGCCCGGACGGCAAAACTCAGGTGACCGTGGAGTATGAGGACGGCAAGGCGTCGCGTGTGGACACTGTCGTCGTTTCAACTCAGCACGACCCCGCAGCCGCGCTGGAGCAGATCCGCGAGGATATGATCGAGTATGTCATCAAGCCCATAATCCCCGCCGAGCTGTTTGTCGATACCAAGATTTTTGTGAATCCAACCGGCAGATTCGTCATCGGCGGACCTGTGGGCGACGCCGGTCTGACCGGAAGAAAGATAATCGTCGATACCTACGGCGGATTTTCGCGCCACGGCGGCGGAGCGTTCAGCGGAAAGGATCCGACAAAGGTCGACCGCAGCGCGGCGTATTACGCGCGCTATATCGCCAAAAACGTGGTCGCGGCAGGCATCGCCGACAAGTGCGAGGTGCAGCTTGCCTACGCTATCGGCGTCGCAAAGCCCGTGTCGATCATGGTCGACACCTTCGGCACATCAAAATATACAAACGAACAGATCGCCGCGGCGGTGGACAAGGTATTTGACTGCCGCCCCAACGCCATAATCACCGAGCTGGAGCTGCAAAAGCCGCAGTATTATGACCTTGCCGCCTACGGGCATCTCGGCAGAGAAGAGCTGGGCGTAAAATGGGAGCAGACAGACAAGGCGGACGCGCTGCTGAAGGCGATCGGATAAGACAAGGAGCAAAAAATGTTTTTTATTGAAACCGAAAGATTGAATATCACCGAATTTGCGCCGGATATGGCGCAGGCGGTACACGAGAACTCGCTCGATGAGGACAACCGCCGCTTTGTTCCCGACGAGGTTTTTGAGACCGTCGAGGACGCTGCTGAGACGATCGAATTTTTGATGTCGCGCTACGGCGGCGACGAGGGTCCGTTTGTGTACCCCGTGCTGCTCAAGGACGGCTCGAACATCGGCTATGTGCAGGCGGTGCCGCTCGGTGACGGAGTGTGGGAGATCGGCTATCATATCGCCGTTCTCTATACCAAAAAGGGCTACTGCACAGAGGCGGTCAGGGCTTTTTTGCCCGTTATGATGGAGCGGCTCAACATCAATAAAGTGGAGGGAGTCTGCCTTGCCGATAACATCGCTTCGCGCAAGGTGATGGAAAAATGCGGCTTCGTCAAGGAGTTTGAGGGCGAGGGTGATTATCAGGGCGCGCGCAGAGAGATCTGCCGCTATTGGTTCACTCCCGAAACACCCGAAAAATAAAACAAGCCCGCAGGCGGACTTGACAATTTCGCGGAATGTGCTATAATAAAAACAGATAAGGCGAACCGATAAGCGGCTTGCCCTCAAAAAACTAAATGGTTATAAGAAATAAACCGGTCTTTGGGAGAGGCGGTTTATTTCTTTTTTATTGCAAGAACGGTGTAGAAAATAACGACTAAAACAATTATCAGGGTTATTAGGTATTCCATTCGCAACGCCCCCTTCCGAGGGCAAAGAGTAGCCGCCTACCGTTGTGGTACGCCTTATCCGACACTATTATACAAAAAGCGGTTCTTTTTGTCAATAAAATTCTTTTTATGAAAAAACAAGCCCGCAGGCGGACTTGACAATTTCGCGGAATGTGCTATAATAAAAACAGATAAGGCGAACCGATAAGCGGCTTGCCCTCATTCAGGCACCGACGGTCAAAGTCCGGATGAAAGAAGACCGCGTGTGCCGTTTCGGCATTATGTCCGCGTTATCGCCCCGCTGTTTTTCAGCGGGGCTTTTTCCGTTTTCAGCCTTTTATTATCTCAAAGGAGCTGTTTTATATGACAAAACAAAAGACGTCCGAAAGAATCAAAATGCTAAGTATTATGGCTATGCTTACCGCGCTTGCCGTGGTGGCGGATTATTATTTACGGATACCGAACATTGGCGGTTTCCTGACTTATGAACCTAAGGATGTAATAATTTCTATTGCCGCTTTTATTTATAATCCGATTGCGGGATTGATTATTTCGCTTGTAACCTGTTTGGCGGAAATCCCGATAAGTAAAACGGGACCGATCGGCTTACTGATGAATTTCCTTTCCTCGGCAACATTTGTGGGGGTGGCTTCGGTTATCTACTACCGCAAAAAGACGATATTGCGCGCGGTGATAGGTTTGATCGCAGGCTCACTCGCGATGGTAGCTGTTATGTTGCTGTGGAACTACATTATGACCCCTATATATATGGGTGTTTCACGCGAGTTGGTCGTCGGAATGATGCCCACTTTGCTTTTGCCTTTCAACGCAATAAAAGCGGGACTAAACTCCGCTTTGGTGCTGCTGATCTATAAGCCGCTGGTGACTGCGCTGCGCAAGTCAAAGCTTATACCGATCCGCGACAGCAACGACAATGAAAACAAGCGGCTGAACACCATCATAGTAGCCGTGGTCTCTGCTTTGGCGGTGGCGACAATGATACTCGTTTTGCTGATTTTCGCTAAAATCATCTGAGTGTCTTGACAAAATCCCATAACGTGATATAATAGGCACAATATGATTTCACAGAGTAGAGGCTGACGCGTTACAGTGTCCTGCGGACGGGGAGTTGCTGCGGGAACGAAGGGTGTTTTGTTCTGTCCGCGATGTCTGCCTCGCATCCCGCTGTTTTTTTGAAGAGATTTTTAAGGCGGGCGTTTGCCCGTCTTTTCTTTTCAAAGCGACCTCTGTGACGAGGAGGAATACTTTTGTCACCTTTAAAAGCATTTGCGGAGTCTTTGAGAGAGCTCAGAAGGCTGCGTTCACTAACGGTGATCGCAATGCTGCTGGCGCTGCGCGTGGTACTCGGAATGTTCGCCAACGCCACGCTGCCGATATTCGGCAACGCCGTAAAGATCAGCGGCGCGTTTTTGCCGATCGCTGTGGCGGGCGCTATGTTCGGACCCGTACCGGCGCTGCTGATAGGAGCGCTCGGCGATGTTATCTCGTTTTTGCTGGCGCCTACCGGCACCTATTTCCCGGGCTTTACGATCAGCGGCGCGCTCACGGGCGCGATCTACGGCTTTATTCTCTATAAAAACCGGATAACGCTGCCGCGCGTGATAATTGCGTGGGCGCTGAACACCTTGCTGGTCGAGACCTTTCTCGCCGCGTATTGGCTGTTCCTGCTTTACAGCGCCAGCGTCGGAAAAGCCTATAACGCATGGCTGATTTCGCGCCTGATAAGCCAGGCGATCAAATGCGTTCCCGAAATATTGATAATTTTCGGCGCGGGCAGATTGATTTGCGCCGCCGAAAAACGGCTTGCATAATAAAAACCGGCAGAGAGACGTGTTTTCTCTGCCGGTTTTTGAAATTAATGCTGTTAACTTAAGCAAATCGCAAGGCGATTTGCAGGAGCGACGAGGGCGTCGCTCCCTACAATCATTTTGAAACGGCGTGTTTCGCTAACCGTGGCAACGGCATGTTTTGCCAACCGCGGCAGCGGTGACCCGCCGTTGCAGAAGGTTTCCGAAAAGGAGAAGCTTTCCAAAGGCGGCTCTGCCCACCGCGGTCGCGGTCAGTCGCGGCCGTGACCGGCTATGGTGATGATGAGGTCGAGCACCTTGAGGTAGATCCAAAGCACGGTGAACGCCAGTCCGAACGCCGCCTGCCACTCATACTTCTTGGGCAGCTTGTTGGTGACAACATGATCGATGGTGTCAAAATCGCAGATCAGGAACAGCGCCGCGATTATGATAAAGATCACGCCCGAGATCACCGAAAGTGCGAAATTGTGCTGCATAGCCACGATCATCGGTCTGGTGAAGGGAATGAAATAGCCGATGAAGCTGAACAGCGAGGCGGCTATGACCGTGATAAAGAGGGTCGTGATAACCATTTTGAATTTTTTGGTGACGCGGATTATGCCCTTCGCGTAAAGGAGCGACATGGTGAGCACGATCAAAACCGTTATCATCAGCGCCATGGCGCCCAGATATTCCAGGTCGTAGGCGCCCAGCACCTTGAACACCAAAAACGAGATAAAATAGCCCTGAGTGACGGAATAGAGCGCGCCGGTCACGGGCGTGGTTGCGCTCGCGAAGAACGCTAAAAGCTGAAAAACGATCGCGGCGATCACAACGCCGATCAGCACGATCGCCTCGGTGCTGTAGAGCGGCACCTTGAAGCCCTCATAGTTGATGTCGATGCGGCTGCCGGTCGAGAGATAGCTTTCGGCGATACGCTGCACGAAGATGCCGACTATGCTGAACAGCAGAAAATAGATGGTTTTTACGGTGATGCCGTTAAAGGTCGCGGCGTTTTCATACGCCTGCTCGTCCACCTTGTCCAGCCTGTGCATAATGGGGTTGGACGAAAGGATGGAGCGCTTTGTTTTGGTTTTTGCGGTCGGTTGTTGACCGAGTTGGTTGCTCATATAAAAACTCCTTTCAAATCATTTGCGCTTCAACGCCTTGGCGGTCAGCAGCACGGCTCCGGTGATGCCGGCGGTCAGCGCAACGCTGATGCCAACCGCTTTTCTGACGAATGGCACGTTGTAGTCGAGTGTCGCGTAAGACGGGTTTATCATGTGGCGAAGCAGCGGGAACAGCAGCAGCCTGCGCTCGTTGAGAACGTCATATTCCATGTGCGGCTTGTCGGAAAGCACCATTGTGCCGCGCGCCTGCTCGTCATACAGCTCCCACTCCAGGCTGTCCGCAGAGGGGTCGCCGGTGCGGGCAAAATTCGTCCAAAGCCGCATAACGGTGTCGGAAAGCGTTTCGTCTGCCGGGTCGCCGGTGTAGATGGTTTCCTCAAGGTTGCCGAACACATAGGCAAGCTCCACGGCATGGCAAGCCTTTCTCAGAGGCAGAGCCGACGGCACCGTCCAGTAATACATAAATGTCCTGCCGCCGCTGCGAGCGTGCGCCTGAGCCTGCGCCACAGCGGGCAGACGGAACATCATTTCGTTGTAGAACGCCGTCATTTTCCACATGCTGTGGCCTTTCATGCGCGACATGAACTGCTTTACGCGCTTTTTGTCCTCAGGCGGAAGCACCCGCATATCGTTCTCGAACTTGACCGGGATACTGAAACGGTACGGCACCAGCCCGCCGATCTCGCCTATCCAGTAGTTCATTTCGTTGGCGTTGGTGCCGATCAAAAGATCGACGTCCGCCGTTTCGCCGTTTTCGTACGGCGCATAGGGGTTTTCGGGTATCAGCCTGCCGTCGCGCTGCGGAAAGTTGTTGAAGAGGTTGAGCTTTTTGTTGACAGCCATCAGCTCGTCCTCGCTCATGCCAAGCAGGTCGTCCATTTTGGACGCTTTGGTCTCGCGCATGAGCCGTCGGGTGAAGTCGCGGCACTCGTCCTTGGAAAAGGTCAGCGCCACCGAGCCGCTCTCGGCGATAACGCGCCTGAACAGCCCCTTTGCCTGCGGTATCACCGGCAGCAGCGACACGCTGCCGCCGCCGGCGGATTCGCCGAACACGGTGACATTGCCGGGGTCGCCGCCGAAGGCAGAGATGTTTTTCTGCACCCAGCGCAGGGCTTCGATCTGGTCGAGCAGCCCGAGGTTGGGCGCGTCGGGATAATCCTCGCCGCCCTCAAGATAAGAGAGGTCGACAAAGCCCATCAGCCCGGTGCGGTAGCCCACGGTGACAAGGATTATGTCGGAGTGCTTGCTTACAAGATTCCTGCCGTCATACATCGGGTCGGCGGTGCCGCCCCAGCCGTAGGAGCCGCCGTGAAGGAAGACCATCACGGGCTTGTTTTCGGTTTCGTCCGAGAGGTTTTTCCATACGTTCAGATACAGGCAGTCCTCGCCCTGAGGGTAATAGGACGCCTGCTCGGTCGGCCACGCCGTCTGTATCGGCGATTTGCCGTTAAAGTACGCTTCCCGCACAGCGTCGCTGTCCGGAGCCGGAACCGGCGCCTTCCAGCGCAGCTCGCCGACGGGAGGCTTAGCGAAGGGTATGCCGCGAAAGGCGGCTACGTCGCCCGCTTTTGCGCCCACGAAAACGCCGTTGGCGCATTTTGCCGAGAGCCGAGGGTCAAATTCGCCGTTGATCTCCCGGTTTTCGCCGTAGCTGTCGCGGATCCTGCGAATCGTTTCTTCCGTCATTTCTTTCTCCTGAAAATACCTTTCACTGTTTCAAAGAAGTTCTTTTTGCTGTTGTATTTTTTGCGCAGCTCACCGACGGTCACATCGGTCTGCGAGTTATGGGTCACCAAGCCCTGCGCCGTGCGCACAAAAACATCCTTGAAGGATTCCATGCTGGCGTCTTTGTAGCGGCTGGCGGCGTAGTCGATCATCAGCACCAGACCGTCGGCGCCGTCGAGTATCTCCATGTCGAGCACGGTCTGCGAAGCCGCCTGATTCTGGCGGATGTCTACTGTCTCGACGTCCATGCCCTCAAAGCCGCCCATATCGCGGATATCCTGCTGATAGAGCAGATATGCCGCCTCGTTTCCGCCTGCCTGATTGTGGATGTCAACATAGGGGTAGCAGCAGTGCTCGATTCCCTTCTGCACCTGCTCGTGTACGTCGGCAAACAGTTCGCGCAGGGTGGTTTCGTCCTTCAGCCTCACGCCGACGGGCAGGTCGCGGAACAGCAGACCGACCGAATTCATCGCGAGCATATCCTCTCTGCCGTTGTATATCCATGAAAGGCGGATATCGTTTTCGCCGTTGTAGATCGAGATGGCGAGTGCCGCCACGGCGATGAAGAACTCGTTGCGGCTGATGCGGTAGTGCCGCTCCATCGCCTTCATCTGCGGCTGCTCGATGCCGAGCGGCGCGAACAGCTCGCCCGTTTCGTTCTCGCGCGATTCGTGATCGGGCTTGGGATAGCTCGACCACTCAACGCCGTCAAACTTCTCCTCGAAATAGCGGCGGCTCTCCTCATAAAAGGCGGTTTTGATCTCGTCCTCACGGTTTTGAAGGATCAGATAATAGAGGTCGGGCTCGGGCTGCACGCCCATATACGCCTTGCCCACGTTGTTCATAAAGACCTTCAGCGAGGTGCCGTCAAAGATCGTGTGATGCACGTCGAAGAAGATATAGCCGTATTTTTCGGTCTCGAACACGCGGCAGCGGTGCAGACAGCCGCCGATGATCTTGAACGGCTGCACAAGGTTGTCCTTGATGTTGGCAAACTCGAATTCGCTGAGCCTTTCCACCTGAAAATCGCGCAGCACCTCGGGTGTGTAGCGCTGAACGATCTCGCCGTCGTCGTTGAAGCGGAAGGTGGTCAGCAGCGCTGGATGATTGCGGATAGCGGTGTGCATGGCGTCTGCCATCTTCTGCATATCAAACATTTCCCTGTCCAGCTTCATCATCGTGAACAGGTTGTACATCGTCGATTTCGGCGTGTAGAGCTGATAGTCGACCATGTAGAGCTGCTCCGCGGTCAGCGGATGGTCGGTTTTCATGGCGCGCGCGTTTTTTATTTCGGGCGCTTCGCCGTCGTCGTTTTTGTGGTTTGCCTCATACAGCTCCGCGATCCTGCGCGGTGTTCTTCCGCGGAAGATCTCGCCGGCGTTGAGCCCCGGCAGACCGCTTTCCGTGATTACGCGGATCGAGCCGAGCGAGTCGCCGCCGAGGGCGTAGAAGTCGTCGTTGATGCCGATCTGCTCCAGCTTGAGCACCGCCGCCATGGCGTCGCAGAGCTTTTGCTCGGTCTCGGTCTCGGGAGCGGCGTAGTCTGTTTTGAAATCGGAGGCGTCGGGCTTTGGCAGCGCCGCTCTGTCCATTTTGCCGTTGGGCTTGAGCGGCACCTTGTCGATTTTGATGTAGTAGGCGGGTATCATGTAGTAGGGCAGGCGCTTTGAAAGCTCCTCGCGCATCTTGCCCGCGTCGGGCTGCACGTCGGCGGTGTAGTAGGCGCAGAGATAGCTTTTGCCGTTTTCCTCAAAGCCGCGCGCCGCCGCCCAGTCGATGCCGAGCACCTGCTTCACGGACGCCTCGATCTCTGCGGGCTCGATGCGGTTGCCGTTGATCTTTATCATGTCGCCGGAGCGTCCGAGCAGCACATAATTGCCGTTTTCGTCGCGGCGCGCGAGGTCGCCCGTGTGATAGACCCCGTCCCGGAACGCCTTTGCGGTCTCCTCGGGAAGGTTGATATAGCCGCGCACAAAGGGATTCTCAAAGCACAGCTCGCCGATCTCGCCATCACCCGCTTCGGTGCCGTCCTCGGCGATCAGGGTGATCTTGCAGTCGATCTCGGGTTTGCCGATGGGGCAGGTCTCGTATGGCTTGTCGATTTGGAAAACGCCGACCGCAAAGCCGCTCTCGCTGGCGGCGTAGATGTTGATAAGGTCGAGGCTCTTGTTATAGATATTGTTAGCGGGCTCACTGCCGACAAACAGCATACGCAGGAAGGGGCCTGTCTGATTGCCGAGCATACGCACATAGGAGGGCGTGAGGAAGGTGATGGTTATGCGCTTTTCGATAAAGAACATTTTCAGCGCCATCGGGTTTTTGATCGTGGCGTAGCTGACCACATACAGCTTTGCGCCGCTGTAGCTCAACTGCTTTAGGATGACTATGACCGAGGCGACGAAGTTCATCGGCGCCAGCAGCGCCACGCGCTCCTTGTTGGTGAAGGGATTTTCGCCGTTGATGCGCACCGACTCGATTGCCCTTGTCAGGTTGCCCACCTCGTGAAGCACGCCCTTGGGGTTGCCTGTGGTGCCGGAGGTGTAGATAGCGTAGGCGGCGTCGTGCTCGTCCGCCTGAACAAAGCCGTTTTGGGGAGCGGTCGCCATCACGTCCTCCCAGTTCGCGGCGGAAAGCTCGGCCTTGCAGCCGCAGTCGCGGCGGATGTAGTCGATGCGCTCGGGCGCGTAGGTGTCCTCCACCAGCGCCCACGCCGCGCCCGCCTTCCAAACGCCGATCATGGCGATAACGGGCATGATGCCGCGCGGCAGGTTGATAAGCACAAAATCCTCTTTCCCGATGCCCTTTTCGGCGAGATAGGCGTAAACGCGCCCGCTCAGGTCGTCGAGCTTGGCGTAGGTGACGCCCTTGGAATGTGCCTCGTCAAAGAGAACGGCGGTGCTTGGGCTTTCCTGCGCGTATTGCGCCAAAAGCTGCAGTATACCCATGGTTATTCACCCTTTTCGTAGGTAAGGATCTCGTCGAAGCCGGTCACCTCAAACACGTCGTTCACAACGTCGTTGACGTGCAGCAGCTTCATTTCGCCCTGCGTCATCATTTTCTTTTGCAGGGAAAGCAGCACGCGCAGACCCGCCGACGACACATAATTCACGTCCTTGAAGTCGAGGATAAGGGAGGTTACGCCGTCGAGCTGCGGCTTTACCTCAGCCTCAAGCTCGGGAGCGGTGGCGGTGTCGACGCGGCCGCTGACAATCACGTTGAGAGTGGTTCCGTTCTTTTTGGTTTTCAGATTCATTTTGCATACTCCTTTTATTCTACTTGAATTTCTTTTTTATTGTGAGAATGTTTTTGCCGTCCTTATATTTATAGTCCAGCATATCCATTGTCTTTTTCACGAGAAAAATGCCCAAGCCGCCTATACTGCGCTGCTTTGCCGACATATGGATGTCGGGCTCTGCCTGCTCCAGAGGGTTGAACGGCTTGCCTCGGTCGATGAAGGTGATGATGACTGCCAGCGGGTCGTCGACCACCTCAAGCTGCACGGTCGCCTTGCCGATGTCGGGGCTGTAGGCGTAGCGCGCAATATTTCCGAAAAGCTCGTCGATGGCGATTGATATCTGCGTCTGCGCCTTAATCGGGCAGTTCGCCGCCTCCAATTCATTTGTAACGAAATCGGTCACGACCTCGATGTTTTCAACAGCCGCTTCAATAGTTAATTCTTTCATATCTTTTTCCCTCTATAATGTATGCAAAGCATGGTCAGATCGTCAAACTGCGGTTGATCCTTTGTGAAACGCTTTACATCCGCGCTCACCGCGTCGAGCAGCTCACGCGGCGCGGCGTCACGGTTTTTGTTAAGCACGCCGAGGAACCGCTCAAAGCCATATTGCGTTTCGGTGTCGTTTTCCGCCTCCGGCACACCGTCGGTGTATAAAAACAGCTTGGAATCGGGCGCAAGGTGCCAAACGCTTTCGCGGTATCTCATGCCCTTCATGCCGCCGACCACAAAGGAGTGCTTGTCCTTTATCAGCTCAAAATCCCCTCCGGGGGTTTTGAAGATCGGACATTCGTGACCGGCGTTTGCAAACAACAGCGAGCCGGTCATTAGATCGAGGATGCCCAGCCAAACGGTGACGAACATCTCTTCCTGACGGCTCTCGCAGATCTGGTCGTTGACGTTCCGCAGCACCTGCCCCGGAGATTCGCCGGTCATCACGCGGTTTTTGATAAGGATCTTTGCTGCGGTCATAAACAGCGCCGCCGGGATTCCCTTGCCCGAAACGTCCGCCATCACCAGCGCCAGATGCCGGTCGTCCACCATGAAAAAGTCGTAGAAGTCGCCGCCGACCTCTCTTGCGGGCGTCATGGAGGCGTAAAGGTCAAATTCCGTGCGCTCCGGCATGAACGGAAAGCTGTTCGGCAGCATATTCGCCTGTATTTTTGTGCCGAAGTTCAGCTCCAGCTCGGTGTTCGCCAGCGCCTTTTCGCGGTCGGCGAACAGCACGCCGTAAATAAGCACCACCGAGACCGTCATCGCGGAGTATTGGGTGGAAAGCCCGAAGCAATTCGCCGTCAGCGCCTGGTTGAGCAGCGGGATAGCGATGAATGAGATCGCCACTATCCTGTCCTTGACCGACGCCTTCGCAAAGGATATGGCTATGATAACGACCGTCAGTGTGATGCTTAGATATACCTGGCTTACGTCCCACTGGGCGGCGCGCTGATAAACTCCGTTTTCGTCCACCGAAAAGAACAGCGGGTAAAAGAAGTTGATAAGGCTGAGCAGCATCGACGGGTAAAGCATCACCGTCACGAACAGGTCGGCGATCTTCATCGCCCGGTCGTGGAGCCGAAGCGCGCGCCGGATGTATTTCCAGAACAGATACACCAGCGCCGAGCCCATGATGTAAAACAGCACGTTTACAACGATATTAACAAAGCGAAGCTGCGCGTTGCCCTGCACCAGCCAGCTCAGCTCGTCGGTGAACAGCGCCAGCGTGGTGTTGGTCAGCAGGGTGACAAAGACGTGGGTGTCGGCATTTTGACCCTTTAGGTTCAGCGTGGCGCTGAAGCAGAGCATGGTGCAAACCGCCATGCAGAAAACGTCGGCGCCGATCGAAAACAGCCACTCTCCGCGCATATCCTCAAAGCCTCTCACCGCTAGCAAAACCAGCGCGGCGGTCGTCATGGCGAGGGAAAAGCCGAAGCAGAACGGCGCGATCCACTTCTGGCTGCCGATCCAGTCCTTTTGATAATTTATTTTTGTTACGATGGTTTTTACGTTTACGTTCGCGTTTTTCATAAGGCACCCTCATTTTGCTCTGCCGGAAGCGCGCGAAGCAGCTTCAGCGACGCCTTTAAATAACGCAGATAGATTATGTATTGCACGATGCTGAGAGCAAGATCGACAAGCCCCGTTACAAGGGCGATGATCTTGGTCGGCGCGGCAAGCTCGAATATTCTTATTATCAGCGCGTTAAGCGAGGAGATTATGTAGGTGGCGACCACGATCTGCAGAACCGTGCTGCCTCTTTCGACCATATCGGTGCGCTCGCATCTCTCCGCGATATTGATAAGCCCCGTAAGGCCGAAGATCATCACGAACATCTCAACTATCGACGCGGCGGCGTTGAGGGTGGTGTAGAGCGTGCCGTTTGAGATCTGGAAGAACATGCCGACGATCACCAGCACGCCGTTGGCGACCGCGCAGATCATCGCCTTGCGAAACTCCACCTCGTCCTGTCCTGCCTGAACATAGCCGATAAACGCGAAAACAGCCGTCAGCGTCATCATCACCAGCGATGCCGAGGCAAAAAGCGTGCTGAACGTCTTAAGCGACGAGACCACAAAAGGCTCGGCGTCCTTGATGTGCTGAGTCAGATTGTCAAGCAGCAGCGTGGTGGCGCCGCTGAGCACTGCGGCGCAGATGGCAAAAATCTCCGCAAAATATATTTTTCTTATCCCTTTTTCCGCATTTGGAAATCTCATATCGCACCCCGCGGCGGAGCAGCCGCCGCAAATCTTTTTTCAGTCCTTTGCCCTCCGTGTCTGTGGCAAGGCGAATAATATACTGTCTTATATTATACTATTTTTTAAGATCAAAATCAACATGGTTTATTGGTTTTTCACAAATATTTATCGCCGCCTGCGCGTGCCGAAAATGGTGAAAAAAAGTCTTTTTTATCAAAAATCACCTAAAAAAACCTTGTGCGGGTGACTGCCTGTATGTTATAATCTGATTGTCATCAATTGGAGGTGCAGGCTTATGGATGCTGTTGTTCAATTCTTCAACAAGGTCGACGATGTGATGTATTATCCCATCTTCGTCATCGTTCTCGCCGCGGCGGGTCTGTTTTTTACATTCCGCACGCGCTTTGTTCAGGTGCGGCTGTTTAAAACGGCGTGCAGGCTCATCGTCGAAAAGCCCGCGTCGGAGCAGAAGGTGTCTTCCTTTCAGGCGCTGATGGTTTCTACCGCCTCGCGCGTCGGCACCGGCAACATCGTCGGTGTTTCCACCGCTATCTGTCTCGGCGGCCCCGGAGCCTGCTTCTGATGTGGCTGATGTGCATAATCGGCGCGTCGTCGGCGTTTATCGAGAGCACGCTGGCGCAGATATTTAAGCAAAAGGACAAAAACGGTCACTTCTACGGCGGCCCCGCCTACTATATCGAAAAAGCGCTGAAGCTGCCTGTGATAGCTGCGGTTTTCTGCGTGTTCCTTATCGCGACCTACGCCTTCGGCTTCAATCTGCTTTGCTCCTATAATCTGCAGTTCTCTTTTTAGACCTATTCCTTTTATGACGGCATATGGACGCCGATCATCACCGGCGGCGTGCTGGCGCTTTCCGTCGGCTTCTGCCTGTTGGGCGGCGGCAAGCGCATCGTGAGATTCACCGAAAAGGTGGTGCCGGTCATGGGCGTAGCTTATGTGCTGATCTCGCTGATCGTGGTGTTCGCCCATGTGAACTATATCCCCGCGACCTTCGCGGCGATTTTCAGCGACGCCTTCGATTTTCGCGCCATTTTCGGCGGATTGAGCGGCTCCTGACTGATACTCGGCATCAAGCGCGGCCTGTTTTCAAATGAGGCAGGCGTAGGCTCCGCACCGAACGCGTCGGCGTCGGCGGACGTCACCCACCCTGTCAAGCAGGGCTTGGTGCAGACGGTTTCGGTGTATATCGACACCATGCTGCTGTGTACCGCCACCGCGCTTATGTGTCTTGCCTCAGGCGTTGAGCGCAGCGAAAGCGTTTCCGGCGCGAGATATGTGCAGAACGCGGTTTCAACGGTGTTCGGCGCCGCCGGCCCGGTTTTCATCACGGTCGCGATGGTGCTGTTCGCGTTCACCACGCTGATAGGCAATCTTTATTACGTGGACAACGCGCTGGTTTATCTCAACAGAAAAAGACAGCCCTCAAAAAGGTTTATGACGGTCTTCTATATCGCGTGTGTGGCGGTCATATTCTTCGGCGCGCTGGCGTCTATGGATCTCGCCTGGGCGCTTGCCGATATCACGATGGGCGGAATGACGCTGATAAATATCCCTTGCTGTGTCGTTTTGTCGGGCGTCGCGGTCAAGGCGCTCAAGGATTTTGAAAGCCAGAAAAAGCGGAGGCTCAACCCTGTGTTCCATGCCGACGACATAGGTCTTTCCTCTGAAAAGCTCCATCACTGGCAATAATTTTCCGGCATGATATGCCGCTCTGCGTTCCCCGATCCCGCTTTCGGAACGCCGAGCGGCTTTTTTGTGCAAAAACCCTGAATTTGGGCGACCGACCGGACAAAAAATTTGCGTAAGGTTATTGTTTTTGTGAACAAAATGTAGTATAATGTCTATATATGTATACATTTTACAGAACGAGGGATAAAGATGAGCGACCGCAACCGTGACGACTACTATGATTATAACAATTTTGACGACAGCATCGACAGCCGCGACTACCGCCGCCGCCAGCCGAACCGCCGTCAGCCTTCCTATAACGGAAGACCGTCATACAACCGCCGCAGACCAAAAAAGAAACTGATAAGCACCAGGACCAGAAACCGCATCGTTATCGTTTCGCTTGCGCTGCTTGTGCTTGTGCTGCTGATAATGCTGATAGTGTTCATGTTCCGCGGCTGCAAGGACGATAGCAAGAACACCGACAGCGTCTCAAGAGAAACCAAGTCGCAGCAGGAGCAGCAGGTAAACGGCTCTCAAGCCTCCGGCGGCGATATCGAAAGCACCACAGGCGCCGCGGCGACGAGCGGCGACAAGCTTAAATCCGATGTGTTCATCGCGCCGAATCCCACCGATAACGGCGGCGACGGCTACAGCGCAGGCGTGGTCTATGTGTGGAACAATACCGCGTTCGAGCTGTTCGGCGGCAGCGATTACTCTGCGGAGCTTTACGCTGAAACCGTAAACGGCCTTGCCGACAAGCTGATCGGCATGAACGTCTACAGCATGATCGTTCCCAACCACACCGAGATGGGACTTCCGCAGCGCGAAAAGGAAAAGGCGAGCACAAACTCACAGGCGGACAACATCAAGGCGGCGTATGCCGCGATGGACACCTCAAAGGTGACGCCGGTCAACTGCTACAACTATCTCTCCGAGCACTGCAACGAGTATATCTACTTCAATTCCGACCACCACTGGACGGGTCTCGGCTCCTACTACGCCTACAAGGCGTTCGCCGATACTCTGGGCATGACCCCGCTGTCGCTGGGCGACTGCACAGAAAACACCGTAGAGGGCTTCACCGGCACCCTGATCGGCAATGACAGCAGCATCGAGCCCGATACCGTGCATTACTGGACGTTCCCGTATGACGTTTCCATGACGGTGTACAACAACGTGGACGATTCCGAAACCTACGACAGCCCCTATTATCCGTGGGCCGAGGGCGGTTCCAACACCTACGGCGTGTTTATCGTGGGCGACCATCCGCTGACTGTCATGCGCTCGTCCTCACCCAACGCCGAAAAAGGCAGAAAAATCGTGGTTGTCAAGGAGAGCTACGGCAACGCCTTTGTGCCGTATCTGACATCAAACTTTGAGGAAGTACACGTAGCGGATCTGCGCTATTTCCGCGACGCGTCTCCCGACGTGAACCTTGCGAACTATTGCCGCCAGAACGGCATTACCGACGTGCTGTTTATCAACGGCGTTATGAGCGCCAACGACGGCGACCGCTTCGATCAGATGGAAGCGCTGTTCAAATAACCCGAAAAAACATCAAACAAGAAAGGAGGCAGCGGGATGATAGCGGAAAATGTCAGAGGAATGTTGTTCGGCACAATTTCCGAGGGCTTGTATTCGGCTTATGTCAGCTCGGCGGTCATCAGCAGCCGCAGCGCATATGTGGTGACGCGCAAGCGGATAAGAGAGTATTTTGACGGCGTTGTCGTCGCCGTTGCCGAATTTGAGGGCATGACGGGCGAGCGGCTGATCGTGTCGCAGCCCGGCGAGGTCTTTTATGAGCCTGAGCTGCGGAATATGCTCGGAAAGCTGACCAGGGTGAAGGTAAAAAGCATCCGCTGCCTTTACGAAAAATCCTGCGGCGGCATAATCTTTTATAAGACCAAACAAAACACGAAGATATTGCTTGTAAAAAACAGCAACGGCAGATATTGGAGCTTTCCGAAGGGGCATATCGAGGACGGCGAGACCGAGCAGGAGACCGCCATCCGTGAGATCAAGGAGGAGACGGGGCTCGACGTCACCATCATCAACAACTTCCGTGAGATCAGCGAATACTGTCCGTTCGGCAAGATCCGCAAGCGCGTGGTGTTCTTCCTCGCGCGCGCCTTTACCGACAACGTGAAGATCCAGGAGGAGGAGATCGACAGCTATATTTGGGTCGATCTGCAGCAGGCGCGCAAGCTCTGCACCTACGACAACGATCTGCGCATAATCGAAAAGGCGGAAACAACGATTCATTTGATGAGAAACTGATATGGCTACGGTTTTATTATACAATCTGCATCCGCAAAAGGCGGCAAAGCTCAAAATGCTCTGCCGCAGCTTTTTTATCGAAGCCCGTGAGGTGCCTAAGGAGGATTTCGGCAAGCCCATAGCCGCTTTGCTGGGGCTTGAGGCGGAAGCGCCGGTCGCGCCGCCTGAGGATTTCGACGAAGAAATGCTCTATTTTGCCGACGTCGCAGGCGGATTTCTGAATATCCTGCTCGATCAGATCAGGCGAAAAAAGCTGGGCGTGGCGCTTAAGGCGGTCAAAACCGAAGCCAACGTCGGCTTCACCTCCGCGCAGCTTTACCGCGAGCTGTGCGCCGAGCGCGAGGTGTTCGCGCAGGGCAAAACCGCGCATATTCAATAAAAAACGGGGCTGACTCAAACTCATTGTCGCGAGTAAGAGTCAAGCCCCTGCTTTTTTATTTTGTTGAGTTGTTGGGTCGGGTTGTGTTTAGGGCAATGTCATCAACTTAAGCGCAGAACGCTTTTGTCAGCACCAAGGCTCCCCTGCGTAAGGGGGAGCTGTCAGCGAAGCTGACTGAGGGGTCGCCAACCTTTCCGATAGCAGAAGTTTTCAGCAGGAAACAACGTCCGCGACCCGTAGCCGGGCGGCAACCCTTTTGTCGCTTCGCGACATTTCCCCTCGAAAGGGGAATCACCTCAGCCGCGGACAATCATTCAACTATTTGCAATCGCAGATTTTTGCCGCGCAAAACCCTTTCTTGCGTATCATGCGTTATTTTTCGCGGTGCAGCCTGAATTCCACCGAGCGGCGGAGATATTCAAGATAATGCTCGTCGCGGCACATCGCCTTTCCGGGCGCGTCGGAGAGCTTTGCCACGGGTCTGCCGTTGACATACTGCAGCTTTATCACGATGTTCAGCGCCTTTTCGCAGGTGTCATTGGAGCAGAAGGTGCCGATGCCGAAGCTGACCTTTGTTCTGTCCTTGAAGTAGTCGTAAAGCGCCTGAGCGCGGTCAAAATCGAGGCTGTCGGAAAAGAGCAGCAGCTTGGTCTTGGGGTCGACGCCGTAGCTCTCATAATGGCGGATGATCTTTTCGCCCCATTCATAGGGGTCGGCGCTGTCATGGCGCACTCCGGAGTAGTTGTTGACCATTGAGCGGTTGAAGTCGCGCAGGAAAAGGTCGGTGGTGATGGTATCGGTCAGCGCGGTTCCGTTATCGCCCTGATATTCGTTATACCAATCCTGCATCGCGTAGTGATTGGTGTAGGCGAGAGGGATCTCGTCAATGCCCTGATACATCTGCACGTATTCGTGCGCGTAGGTGCCGATCGGCGTGAGGTGGTATTTCATAGCCAAATACACATTGGAGGTGCCGACGCATTTGTCGGTCTCCTGCGCCAAACGGCGCACCACAACGTCCTCCCATTCGCGCGAAAGCCGTCTGCGGCAGCCGAACTCGGCGAATTTAAAGGTATAGGTGCCGTCGTTGAGCGCCTTTATTTTTTTGTCCAGCTTTTCCTCGGCGGAGCTGCGCAGAGTTTCGTAGTCATACTTCATTCTGAAATAGACCTCGTTCACGATCTCGAGCAGATAGATCTCGAACTGCATCGCGGAAAACAGCGGACCGTCGACAACGATGCTCAGCTCGCCGCTGTCGCTGCGGCTGACCGTCACATAGTCGCGTATGGGGCGCCACAGACGGAGAAATTCCACATAGTCGTCCTTGATGAAGCGGATGGAGCGCAGATAGTCGAGCTCCTCTTTTTTGAAGGTCAGGCTGCACAGGTGGTCGATCTGCGCGTTGATCTCCTCCTCCATCCCGGCAGTGAACACCACGTCCTTGTTGCGGCACTTGAAGTAGTATTGACCGCAGAGGTCGGTGTGCTTGTGGAAGATCACCTGATCCATATTGAATTTATAGAGGTCGGTATCGAGCAGGGATATCACAATAGGTTCGAGTTTCATGGTTAGCCTCCGTTAAAACAGCTTTTCGGGCTTGAAAGCCGGCATCAGCTCCAGCTTAAAGAGATTTATCCTGTGCTTGCGGTCGATCAGCGCCTTGTGTTCCTCGTTTTCGATGACGCCCTCGCGGATATAGCGGTCAAGCTCCGCGTAGGTAAAGCCGAGGTTGTCCTCGTCGGTCTTGCCGCAAAGCCCGTCGCTCGGCACCTTGTCGATAAGCACGTCGGGCAGTCCGAGCAGCCTGCCGATCTGCTTCATTTCCTGTACGGTCAGGTTAGAGCAGGGGCTGAAATCGCCCACGCTGTCGCCGTAACGGGTGGAGTAGCCAACCCAGTCCTCGCTGAGGTTGCAGGTGTTTGCTACGCGGCCGTTGTGGCTCTGCGACACCGCGTAAAGGGTCGACATACGGATCCTCGGCGGCAGGTTGACGCGGCTCTGGTCGCTTAACTCGAACGGGATCGCCTTGGTGATGCCGTCGACCGCGTCCTTGATGTTGATGATAAAGTGCTTGATATCCAGATGGCTGACCAGCAGCTTAGCCATGTCGATGTCAGCCTGTTCGCCGCAGGGCATCAGCACGCCGATGACCCTGTCTTTGCCCAGCGCTTCCACGCAGAGCGCCGCCACTATTGAGCTGTCCTTGCCGCCGGAAATGCCGACCACGGCGTTGCAGCCCTTGCCGTTGGCTTCAAAAAAATCGCGTATCCACTGTACACATTCGTCCTTTATTTTTGCAGCGTTGAATTGATACATAAAAACCTCCTGTTGAGTTGTCTTAAGCAGATCGCAGTCAGCATTTGATCTGGCAGCTTCTCATGGTTATGAGCGCCGCTTCATGCGCCTGCGGAGTAACGCCGGCGCAGCAGGCGGCGTCGACGCTTATTTCGGTCTCGGGAAAGCTTGCCTTGAGCAGCAGCGCATTGCTGACCACGCAGATGTCGGTGCATAGACCGACAAGCTCGATGTCAAAATCATCGCCCTGCGCCGCGACGCCGATCATCTCGGGCAAATCGATCGAGCCGAAGGTCACCTTTTCCACGGGCGTATAGCCCTTTTCGTCCAGAGCGGCGGCGACCGTCTTGTCGAGCGCCCAGCCCTCGGTGCCCTTGATGCAGTGGGGAACGGGCAGGTTTTTGCCCTCGGCGGTCTGCATATAATTCTCAAAATGGGTGTCAAAGGTCGCGAATATCTCTCCGTCGAAATTCCTGATCTTTTCCGCGACGGCAGGCACTATCGCCACGGCTTCCTTTGTGCCGAGCGCGCCGTCTACAAAATCCTTCTGCATATCGACTACAACCAAAAAATGCTTCATGTCAAGCCTCCTGTTTTCTTTTGTACAGCTTTGCGGGACGGTGACCCGCGCCGCCGGTGTATTCTTCCGTTTCCTCCACCAAGCCCGCGATCTTGCGGCGGAAATTGGCGGACTGCATCGAGACATTCAAGATGGTTTCCTGCACGTTCTGCAGCTCGGTGAGCGTGAACTTTTCCGGCAGAAAATCAAAGATCATCTCAAAATCCCTTGCGCAGCCCCGCAGCGCGGTAAGCGCGGCGGCTATGATCTTAGCGTGGTCAAAGGCGAGACTGCCGCTGTCGAGCACGCTGAAGGCGCTGATCCCGAAAGCGCTTTTTTCCTCTTTGAGCACCGCCCTGAGACTCACGTCCTCATGCGTCAGCGTCAGTGCTTCGGTCCCGTCTTCTGCGCGTTCAAAGCTGACCTCGAACCACTGCGCGTCGGCGGCGTCATCGCCCGACCTCTGCTCCGGCTTTTCCGCGCCCAATACCGAAACAAATGCGTTTGAAATGATCCAGCCGCGCGGGTCGCGGTCGGGCTCGCTGAATAATCCTATCGACATCAGCGACACGGGCTTGACGGCGGTTTCTTCCTCTATTTCGCGCAGCGCGCACTGCTCGATCGTTTCGCCCGGGTTCAAAAATCCGCCCGGCAGCGCCCAGCAGCCCTTGAAAGGGTGACCTCCGCGCTTGATGAGCAAAAGCAGCAGCTTCGGCTGAGCGTTGCGTCGGTAATTGTCTGACGCTTCGCTCGAAAGCGTGAAGGCGACCACATCAGCCGTCACCGACGGCCGCGGATAATCGTCCTGGCGATACTGCCGCAAAAAGCTTTGTTCGTCCTGCATCGCGTTTTCCTCCTTTTGTTAATTTCATATTGATTATAACACATTGATATTTACATTTCAATACTTTTCCGAAATTTTTTTAAAAAAACCTGATTTTCCTTTTTCAGCGCAGTATTTCTATCATAATAACACAAAAACATAAACAAAACTTCACATTTAATTCACAATACCGTTAAGTCGCCTTCAAAAAAAGGGGGTAGTATATAGTCACAGCAGATGAAGGAGGTGAATCCGATGTTCACAAATCAGCCGTCGGTCGTAGCCTGTGTAACGAGCCAATACGAATGTGACCGAATCATAGAGACCGCCGAACAGCTTGCCGCGGAATATGACTGTGAGCTCCATGTGTTAAGCGTGTTGATGCCGACCGAAAACTATGCGCTCATCAGCGATCAGCTCGAATATCTCAACCGTGTGTCAAAATACGCGGGCGCGGATATGACCGTGATTTTCAGCAGCGACGCTCCGAAGGCGGCGGCAAAGTTTGTCAGGGAAAACAACGCCCTGCAGATCGTAACAGGGATCCACGACGGCGGTCACGAGAGCTTTTTGATCCGCTTTAATCAAATGGTTCCCGAAATGCCCATTACAATGGTAGACAAAAACCGCAATGTCTACACGATGGACACGCGCGTAAGTCGCAAAGCATAGTTTAGAAGGTATATTTTATATAATCGTTTATCAATAAACACATCAAAGACATAAAAGCATTTTAATTTTACTAATTCCCAATCTCCTTTCTTTATCATAAATAATCTCTCTCAAAAAAAGCGCTCCGCTGAAAATGCGGAGCGTTTTTTCCGTGCTGTGTGTTCAATCGTTTGATGAAAGCCGTTTTTTGATCTCTTCGCACAGCAGATCGGCGTCGCCGTTCACGCCGTCGAAGCGGAAATCATATTCGCCGCTGTCAAATATGCCGTGCTTTCTTTCGAGCATCGCGGCGACAGGCGCGGGAAGAACGCCGTTCATTCTTGAAGCGAACCGCGCCTTTATCGTGTCGATGTCGGCGCTCACCAGTATTCTCAGCGCGCCGTCGGGCAGCAGTCTGAGCAGGTCGCGGTCGGCAATAACGTAGACGATGCCGCCGCATGAAACGGCGCTGTTCAGCTTCTTTTTGAAAAGCGCTTCTGCCTCACCTTCGGATTTCGCCATTCTCAGGTAATCCTTGCCCGTGATGATCTCCGCGCCGAGCGCGTTTTTTATTTTTTCCGCGAGCGTTGATTTTCCGCTGCAGTTTTCTCCGATCAATGCGATTACCATCTTATTCCCTCCATGGGCGCTTTTTGCCTGTCCAGCCCTTTTCCTTCCAGTAGGCGACGTCAGCCTCGTTCCAGCCGCGCTTTTGCAACAAGCGCATGATGTTGAAAAAGCCCTTGGTTTTCAAGCCCGAGCTCACTCTGCCGTGCTTGGCTGTGATTTTTTGCGCGAGGGCGTCGACCGCCTTTTCTATCGAGCGCTTTTTCTTTTCGCTGACGCTGTTCCAGTCGACAGCCGACACCGCGACGCCGTATTTGTAGGTCTTGGCGATGCCCCAGAAAAACAGGCTGTCAGCCATGTCCTTGTTGGTCGATTTCATGCCCGCGCCCGCAGCGGTGGAAATGCAGACGCCCTGCTTGCGGAACATCATCTCGTCGGGTCGGTGCACCATCCAGCGCCAGCCGTAGTGGTCGAGCAGCGCTTTCATAGCGCCTGTGGCGTGGTAAACGTAAACGGGACTTGCGAGGATTATCAGATCGGCGTCGTCGATCGCCGCCGTTATCGGGGCAAGCGCCTGATAATGCGGGCATTTTGTCTCGCTTTTTCCAAAGCACTGCAGGCAGCCGCAGCAAAATTCGCCGAAATCCCTCGGCAGGAAAAACTCCGTGACCGCGCAGTCGAGCTTGTCCGTAAGCATACGCGCGATGTGATATGTGGAGCCTTTATGGTTTTGTCCGTGGATTATTACTGCTTTCACGGAAATCGCTTCCTTTACTTTATTTTCAGTGTCTTAAGATACAGCTTTGTTTCGTCCGGGACGCGGCGGCTCTCCACCGCCTTTTGTATCGCTTTGTTATGTGTCCGTTTGTCGAGCCTTTGCCCGGTGAAAAACGGCAGCGTGCTTTCATATTGCTTGGCAAGCGCCGTTGCGAAATACCACGCCCGCATCATGTTGACATAGTAATCCTCAGAGCGGATATCCGCCACCGCCGCGGGAAAGCGCGGGTCAAAGCCGTCGCCGAGGAAGTTGTCCATCAGCATTTTTACGGCAAAGCGAACGGTGTATGTTCTGTCCGACTCAAGCCATTTTTCGATATGCGGCAGCAGCGCGCTTCGGTGCTTTTTAAAAGCCTTCGGGGTCGTTTGGTCGCAGACCGCCCAGTTGTCGATGTACGGCAGCAGCCGCTCGACCTCCTCCACGCATTTCTCAAAATCCTTTTCAAGCGATACGGTGAAGGCGTGGAGCTGGTATTCGTCAAAATACCGGTGGGGCAGAGCTGAGAGGAATATCTCTTTGTCGTCCCTTTTTGCAAGCTCCGCGGCAAAGGCTCTTAGCTCGGGCGTGCGCACGCCGATAAAATCCCCGATATCAACGGTGGGGATAAGCTTGCTCTGAAAATCTCTGTATGCTTCGTCGCGCAGCTCAAAAAGTCTGCTTATTATTTCATCATTTATCATTTTTCTCGCTCCGTGCAGGAAATATCATATCGGTGCGGTCACAGCGCCGCGAAAAGCGCCGCGCCCTTTGTTTTCAGCCAATGGAACAGCCACAGGGATACTCCCGCGAAAACGCCCGACATTATCGCCAGATACGCGGCAAGACCGATGCGATATCCGATCAGGAAGTACGGCGCGGCAGCCAGAGCCGCGATGCCCCAGCTTCCGAAGACCGCCAGCAAGATCGCGCCGCTCTGCTTTATCGGGATCATGTCGCTCGTCCATTCGAGCATCGGAAACCTTATCCCCGCGAAGGTGCCGAACAGCGCCGAGAACACGCCGAAGATCAGCGCCGAAACGCAGATCATCAGCCGATCCCCGATCGGGGCGCGCACGGCGATGACCGCGCAGACCGACGTGAACAGCATGGGTATCTCCGTCAGAATAAGCTGCACGGCGGTTTTGGCGAACAGGGCGGTTTTTGGCTCTACAGGCAGAGATTGCGGTATCCAGATGTTTTTTCCCTCAAGCGATACCGACGGAGCCGCCGTGCTGACCGAGGACGCCGCGATAAGCAGCGCCGAGCAGAGCATCATTTCCGCAAAGCTTTGATCGTTTTGCAGCACGATGTTGATCGATCGCAGAAAATCGCCGCCCATAATCAGCAAAAACACTCCGACGGCGGGTATGAACAGGACGCCCATGCCGCAGTTGAGCATATAGTTCGGGCTTGAGACAAAGCGCGAAAACTCCTTGCCCAGCAGAGCGCCGAAGGTTGATCGCTGCTTTGCGGTTTTTTCGGTGTAGCGCGCTTTTTTGACGCTGCCGGTCGCTGTGGCTATCCTCAAAAAGCTGCGTGACAGGACAAAAAGCGTCAGCCACAGCAGAGCGGCGACCGCCGCCGAGAAGATAAGCATAGCCGCGACGTTGCCCTCGCCGACGCTGCCGTAAAGATACAGCGCGTAGGCGTTGTTTTTTATGCCGGCTCCGTAGACCGCCGCGTTGCTCAAAAGCTCCTTGATCCATTCCTGCGCCTTGAAATAAACAAAGTAATAGAGCGCAAAGCCCGCAAGGGAGATCAGCACGATTATTATACTTTTGTTTTTCAGCTTAAGGCTGATTTTTGCGACCACCCAGCCCAGCGCGCAGGAGAGGATCAGCACTGCCGAGGTGACTGTCAGAAAATACACGATGCCGCCGATTATATTAAGCGCCGTGACTCCCGCGACGATCCAATAGACGATCATCGTGGGCAGCAAAACGACTGCGGAATACATCACGCCGAGCAAATACACATTGATAAGCCTTGCGGCAATCACTGTGCGCACGGGTATCGGCATGCAGAGCAGCAGGTCGTTGTCCTTCGGCAGATACAGCCCCGAATAGGTGTTGAAAACACTGCCGAACGCGCCGAGGACGACCGCTATCCCGCTCATCAGCGCGAAATACAGCCAGCCCATCTCCGCCTTGTGAAGAGGTCCGCAAAGCCCCAGCGCCATAAATGTGAACATTCCGCCCATGACGCCTATCATCAAAAAGCCGAAAAACGCGAACATCAGGATGATGTTTGCTTTTGAGCGCGGCTTGTTGGTTTTTCGGTTATAAAAGTAGGCTTTAAAAACCTCGGCAAACTGCTTTTTGATCAATATCTTCAGCAATTACTCCGCCTCCAACTCCAAAAAGACTTCCTCAAGGCTTTCGTCGCCCCTGACGTCCTCCATAGTGCCGGACTTGATAAGCCTGCCCTGCTTGATGATAGCCACCTTGTCGCACAGCTTTTCGGCCACCTCGAGCACATGGGTCGAGAAGAAGATAGCGCCGCCGCCAAGGCAGTGCTCACGCATCATTTCCTTAAGCTTGAACGCCGCCTTTGGGTCAAGCCCTACAAACGGCTCGTCCATAACGATCAGCTTCGGGTCGTGCAGCCACGCCGCGATAACGCTCAGCTTTTGCTTCATGCCGTGCGAATATGCCGAGATCGGCTGCGCCAGATCGGAGGTCAGCTCAAACAGATCGGCGTATTTTTTGATTTTTTCCTGCCGCTCCCGCGCCGGCACCCCGAAAATATCGGCGACAAAATTCAGGAATTTTATCCCGGTCATAAAGTCGTACAGATCGGGGTTGTCGGGGATATAGGCGAGGTCGCGCTTGCATTGCAGGGGGTCTTTTTTCAGCGAGGTCCCGTTGATGAAGATCTCGCCCTCGTCAAAATTCAAAATCCCCACCGCGCTCTTCAGCGTGGTGGTTTTTCCGGCGCCGTTGTGGCCGATAAAGCCGTATATCTCGCCGGGACGGATATGGAGCGAGAGATTGTCAACAGCCTTTTTCTCGCCGTATTTTTTTGTTAAGTTCTCAATTCTAAGCATTTTTATCTGTTCCTCGGAAAAATTCCGCGCGCAAAAGAGGCTTTTTCAGCCCCCTTTGCGCATAATTACAAATTTGTTATTCGTCGCGTGTGGTTAATAATGCTGACAGCATTGACGCGCGAAGAAATCAAGAAAAACCCGCAATTTGGGGCGAATATAAAAATTTAATGCAATCTGTCTGCCGCGCCGAAGCCGTTTTGCAGGTCAAAGCTCATATTATGCGCGAATTTGCCCATCACGTCAGAGGGGTCGATCATGCCAAACTTCACCTTTGAGAGGGTGGCACGGTCAAAATCGACTGACAAAACGGTCACGCCGTCGAGCACCGCGTGAACCACGGTGCGGTTTACGGGAAGCAGAGCGAACATATCGCGCGCTATGCGAATTGCCATACTGCACACGAAATCCTGAGTCAGGTCGTTGAACTGGAACTGATTGAGATTGCGGCGCGCGTCCGAAAGCACCTCGTCATTTACGGTGAACTCGACCTCCATTTTGCCGGGGTTGTCGGTGCCGAACTCGAAGTTTGAGCCGTATTCGATCAGGTCGTCGAGGGGGTTCACCTCGGCGATAAGGCGGAGATAGGTGTCGATATCGCCCATCATCACCGACTGCGCGACCGAGTGATAATACGTCCACATCTCCTGATTGTAGGAGTCGTCGGGAGCTATCGGCGAGGCTTGGATTTCCATCCAGTCCACCGTGTCGTCGGCAGTTTTGTGGATGGATTTCAGCGCCGCCGCGTCTACCTGCCTTGCGGTGTATGCGGGAGCAGCCGCCATCGGCGCGGCAGATGAGGATGAAGCCGCCGAGCTTGAAGCCGGATAGCCGCCGCCGGGGTTGTAGGCGGGGTATTTGCTTGTGGCGCTGCCTGCGGCGATTTCCGGAGCTGCGGCTTCGGGCAGTGCTTTTTTGGAGGCTTTTGCCTTTTTCTCGGTCTTTTCCGCCTTTTCCGCCTTTTCTGTTTTAGTCTTTTTTTCGGCTTTTTCTTTCTTTTCCTTTTTATCGTCCTTGCTCTTGAAGGGGTTCGTGATCTTCTTTCTGTCGGTGTAATAGATGCCGGTGCCGGGAATGCTCACGGTCGTGGTGGTCTGACCCTTGGTGTTGATGCTCTTGCGCAGACCCTTGACGCCGCCGCTCAGGCTGACGCCGCCCTTGCTCAGATTCACCTTTACGCCGGGTAAGATCGAAATACTCTTGCGAAAATTAAGTCCCATAATATCCTCCTTGATTGTGAAAAATTGCTTTCCTTAATTATACTTTAATCGGCGCGATTTTTCAACAGCTTTTTGGCGGCGGCGCCGTTTTTCTTTTGCTTTTTGTGAAGGGCGCGAAAAAACGGCGGGCCGCACCGCAAAGGCATGACCCGCCGTTGATTGATTTTTTAAATTTATCCGAAGCCTTGTTACTTCGCGAATTCCGCCGCGCGGCTTTCTCTGATGATGTTGACCTTGATCTGTCCGGGGTACTCCAGCTCTTCCTCGATCTTTTTGCAGATCTCTCTGGCAAGCGGCACCATGCGCTCGTCCTTGACGGATTCGGGCTTGACCATGACGCGCACCTCTCTGCCCGCCTGGATGGCGTAGCAGTTTTCAACGCCCGGGAACGACGAGGCGACCTCTTCAAGCTTCTGCAGGCGCTTGATGTAGTTTTCGACATTCTCTCTTCTCGCGCCGGGTCTTGCGGCTGACAGCGCGTCGGCTGCCTGAACGAGGATAGCGACGATGGTTTTTGCCTCTACGTCGCCGTGGTGAGCGTGGATCGCGTGGATTACCGCGTCGCTTTCCTTATACTTTCTGGCGAGGTCAACGCCGATCTGGATATGCGTGCCCTCGACCTCGTGGTCGATCGATTTGCCGATATCATGCAGCAGACCCGCGCGCTTGGCAAGCGTGGGATCGATGCCCAGCTCGCTCGCCATCATACCGGCGAGATACGCCACCTCGATAGAGTGCTTGAGCACGTTCTGACCGTAGCTGGTGCGGTAGCGCAGGCGGCCGAGCAGCTTGACGAGCTCGGGATGCACATTGTGGAGGCCCAGCTCCAGAACAGCGCGTTCGCCGTCTTTTTTGATTGTCGCGTCGACCTCGCGGCGCGCCTTTTCAATGGTTTCCTCGATCCTGGCGGGATGTATGCGTCCGTCAGAGATCAGTCTTTCAAGCGCTATTCTCGCCACCTCGCGCCTGACAGGCTCGAAGCAGGACAGGGTGATCGCCTCGGGAGTATCGTCGATAATAAGATCGACGCCCGTAAGCGTTTCGATCGCGCGGACGTTTCTGCCCTCGCGGCCGATGATGCGTCCCTTCATTTCATCATTGGGAAGGGGAACGACCGAAATCGTAGCTTCCGTCACATATTCGGCGGCAAGCTTCTGGATCGACAGCGAAATGATGTTTCTCGCTTTTTCGTCGGCTTCTTCTTTAAGCTGCTCCTGATATTCCATGATCTTCACGGATTTTTCGTGGGTCAGCTCGTTTTCCAATTGGGAGAGTAAGTGATTCTTCGCCTGCTCGGCGGTATAGCCCGAAATTTTTTCGAGCATCTCAAACTGGCTTTTCTTGAGGGCTTCGATCTCCTCAAGCTTTTTGTCAGCTTCCTTGATTTTCTTGGCTGCTTTTTCTTCTTTCTTCTCGACGTTGTCCAGCTTGCGGTCCAGCGTTTCTTCCTTTTGCTGGATGCGTCGCTCCTGACGCTGCACCTCGCGGCGGCGGTCGGCGATCTCTTTTTCGCTTTCATTGCGGAAGCGGTGCACTTCTTCCTTGCCCTCAAGCACCAGCTCCTTTTTCTTTGCCTCGGCGTTTTTGATCGCGTCTGACACAATGCGCCTTGCCTCTTCCTCGGCGCCGCCGATCTCCTTTTCAGCGGTATTTTTGCGGATAGTGATACCGATGAATACGCCCAAAGCGCCGGCGACCAGCGCGGCTGCGACGAGAATCAGAACAAAAACAACAGGTTCTAACTGCATCTCCCTGACACCTCCTTGTTCTCTCGTTTTTTTAAAAGATTAACAGCTTTGATAAAACAAAACCTTTGGGGTGCCGTTACGTTTCAGATATTCAATTTTAACAAGATATACAATATTTTTTAAAAATGTAAAAAAGGAAATAATGTTATTAAAAAATATCTATAAATAACGGCTCCCGAAAGAGTCTGATTACAAAAGCAAATAACGGCACCTTGAATGCAACTATTCAAAAGCCGTCGCTTCGCAGACCCCATAGTAATGGAATCTAAAGTAATTTTATAATAAAATCAAGCGGTTGTCAATAAGTTAGTGTGTATTTTGTTAAAAAATAATTCTTTATCGCAATAATCTATCTGGTTATTACAGAATAGTCCAGAAAGGCGGTGAATTTTGTGTAAGTCGCAAAATAAAAATAAAAAAATTAAGTTATTTTTTTATCAAACTATTGAAGAAATGAAAAAAATGTAATATAATAGAGTTACCTTAATATTTTAGGAGGAATTATTATGTCAGTAAAAGTTGCAATTAACGGCTTCGGCCGTATCGGACGTTTGGCTTTCCGTCAGATGTTCGGCGCAGAGGGTTATGAGGTTGTTGC
>ONHJ01000044.1:0-11193 GCA_900317595.1 uncultured Eubacteriales bacterium
CGCGTCAGCGCATTTGCTATTATATTACAGTCGGAGCGATTTGTCAACCCCTTTTTGAAAACTTTTTTAAAAAATTTTCAATTTTTTTCCGCCGCCCGATTTGCCGCGCATTTTCTTGACACGGCGGCGCGTTGATCTTATAATAAGAATAGTATATGTCGGGAGAAGATTATTATGAAAAAAACAGTCAAGCGGTCTGACAAGCTTGCCGCTGTGTTCAACCGCAGCTTTTTTATTTTTTATCTCGCGCTTTCGGTGCTGGTCGGCGGAGCCGGACTTGTGACGGTCGCGGTATTCGGCGAGCTCGGCACGGAATATCCGATGCCTGTGCCGACGGTGATCCTGCGCTTTGCGGCTTTGCTGTTCTGCTTTGCCGCGCTGACTGCCCTGTTTGTTTTCTGCTTCCGCTTTTTGCAGTCGGACAAGCTGAGACGACTTGACCGCCGAAGATTCAACACCGCCGTGATTTTCGGCTGCGCCGCGCTTCTGCTTGCCGTTCAGCTTGTGTTCGCCTTTTTGCTGCGGATGAAGCCGATCACAGATATCGAGCGGCTTGAGCTTTACGCGCGCAGGATCGTGACCGACGATTCATTCGCCTGTCTGAACTCCGACGACCCGGAGCTTAACCACTATATTATTCGATATCAGAATAATCTCCCCTATTTGCTGTTCATAACGCTGATACACAAAATCACCTATTCGCTGACCGGCGGATTCTCTCAAATACCGCTTATCGTCATTTCCACGCTGTGCATCAACGCGTCCATGCTGATGACGGTGCTGGTCTCACGGCGGCTTTTCGGCGAAAGAAAGGCGGTTTTGACGCTGCTTTTGTGCGCGCTTTTCACGCCCTATTATACCTATACCGCATATTACTACACAGATTCCTTCTCCATTCCGTTTGTTATCGGCACGGTTTACGCTCTTGTCGCCGCGCTTCAAAGCGGCAGCCGCCGCAAAAAGGCGGTGCTGCTGCTGATTTGCGGAGCGCTGTGCTGCGTCGGCTTTAAGATGAAGGGCAGCGTCGCGATCATGGTGCCGGCTCTGCTGATATATATGCCGATGCGCTACGGCTTCAAGCGCGCCGCGAAGATGTGCGGCGTGTTTCTGCTGAGCTTTTGCGTGCTGCTTGGCGGATTCAACCTCGCGATCAAGCGCAGCAAGCTTATTTCGGAGGAGCAGAGCGACCGCTATCAATTTCCGGCGGCGCACTGGGTCATGCTCGGTCTGAATGACAAGGGCGCGTTCACCTTTGAGGACAGCCGCATATCTGAGAGCTTTCCCACCAAGCAGGAGCGTTTGAGCGGCGAATTGCGGGAGATCGGCAGGCGCATTTCCGGCTACGGCTTCTTCGGCATCATCGTTCACGCGGGCTACAAGCTGGTCTGGACGTATATGGACGGCACCTATTACATAGCGAATTATCTGGCGCATTTCCGTCACCGAACACCGCTGCACAGCTTTATCCTATACGAGGGCAGGTTCCGGTTCGCGTTTTTTGCCTACAGCTTCGGGTTCCAGATAATGCTGCTTGTGATGATCGCCTTGTCGGGACTTAAGGCGAGGCGTGAGCGGCGGCTTGACGTCACAACGCTGTTCCGCATCATTCTGACGGGCATGGTGCTGTTCTTTATGATCTGGGAAACGAACGCCCGCTATCCGTTCAACTTCACGCCGCTTTATATGCTGCTTGCGACCGACGGGCTTGACGGATTCAGCCAAAGCCTTAAAGCGCGCAAACGGGATCACGGTGCGGTGATGAAATGATGTAATCGCACAGCGATTTGCAGGAGCGACGATGGCGCCGCTCCTGCAATTCATTGCGGGCGTTTTATGCTTTTACATGAACCTGTTCAGTTCGGCGTTATAGGCGTAGTCGATCGAAGCCAGCTTTTGCTCTATCTCAGCCCTGTCCGCCTGCAGGTCGTCGCAGAGCGCGTCGAGATCGGGATAGAAATCGCGGAGCTTGGTGTTGATGAAGCTTAGCAGGATCATCGGGTCATTCGGCAGCATGGTCGTCCTCCTCATAGTTATCCAAAAAATGGTGTTTGACGCCCTTGGTCTTATAGGCTATCACCGCGTCAAGGGCGACGTTGTGCATACTGTTGAAAATATTCGCCTCCACGCTCGGGTTGGTCTTTTTTAGCTGCCGTATCAGCAGCTTGGTTTCCCGGCGCTTTGACGCGGATTCGTGATCGCGCTCCTCGTGTTCGAGCGCTTCGGTAAAGCGGCAGGCGCAGCGCAGAAAAGTCAGGTGATTATAATCGCGCCACGCGATTATGTCGTCCTCGCGGATATAGTACATCGGGCGTATGAGCTGCATCCCGGCAAAGTTGGTGCTGTGCAGCTTGGGCATCATGGTCTGAATCTGACCGCCCCAGAGCATGCTCATCAGATTTGTTTCGATCACGTCGTCGTAGTGATGGCCGAGAGCGATCTTGTTGCAGCCCAGCTCCTGCGCCTTTTTGTAAAGATGACCGCGGCGCATGCGCGCGCACAGATAGCAGGGCGATTTTTCCACGTTTACCACCGAATCGAAGATCTCGCTTTCGAAAACCGTGATCGGCACCTGCATCATTTCGGCGTTTTGCTCGATCTGCAGGCGGTTTTTCGCCTCATAGCCGGGATCCATCACCAGAAAAACCAGCTCAAACGGGAATTTGTTGTGCCGCTTAAGCTCCTGAAACAGCTTTGCCATCAGCATGGAATCCTTTCCGCCCGAGATGCAGACGGCGATCTTATCATTAGGCTGCACCATTTCAAAGTCGACGATCGCCTTTGTGAAACGGTGAAACAGCTTTTCCTTAAATCGGCGCGGGCGCGTCAGCGACACCTCGATAGCCCGTGCGCGGTCGTTTTGCCGCAAATTTTCTTCCATATAACCACACCTTAAAAAGGCCGGCTCAAAACTCAGCCAGAGATTTGAACCGACCTTATTGTTTATGATTTAAACCGACTCAACGATTATCTTCTCGCCGTCGGAGGTCACATTGATCGCGGAAAGGTTGCCGTCCTTGGAGCGGATCATTTCCTCGGCGATCTTCTCCTCCACCTCGCGGCGGATGGCGTTTCTCAAATCGCGCGCGCCGCTTTTGCCGTTGCAGGATTTTTTCGCCAGATAGGTGCAGGCGTTGTCGTCGAAGGTGAAGCGAATGTGCTTTTCCTCGAGCGTAGCCACGTACTCCTCGAGCATCAATCTCGCGATCGACACATAGTTCTCCTCGGTGAGGCTGTTGAAGACGATGATCTCGTCAACACGGGCGATAAATTCGGGGCGCAGGAAGTCCTGCAGCGCCTTCATCACCTTTTCCTTGGAGGCTTCCTCGGTGGTCTTGCCGAATCCGAGCGCTGTGTCCTTGCCGGCGGAACCGGCGTTGGAGGTCATCACGATGACGGTGTTCTCAAAGTTGACCGCTCTGCCGTGGGCGTCGGTCACCTTGCCCTCGTCAAGGATCTGCAGCAGGATATTGAGCACGTCGGGATGCGCCTTTTCGATCTCGTCGAAGAGCAGCACCGAATACGGTCTGCGGCGCACCTTCTCGGTCACCTGACCCGCTTCGTCGTAGCCGACATAGCCGGGCGGCGAGCCGATGATCTTCGACACCGAATGTTTCTCCATGAACTCGGACATATCGAGGCGGATAAGCGTTTCGGGCGTGTCGAAAAGCTGCTGGCTGAGCACCTTGACCAGCTCGGTCTTGCCTACGCCGGTGGGGCCTACAAATATGAATGAAGCGGGACGGCGTCGCGGTGAGATCTGGCAGCGGCTGCGCTTAATCGCGGAAGCCAGCACCTCAACAGCCTCGTCCTGTCCGATGATCTTTTTCTTCATTTCGCCTTCAAGATCGGCAAGCTTTGACAGCTCGTTCTCACGAACGCGCGAGGCGGGTATGCCCGTCCAAAGCTCGATGACCTTTGCGATATCCTCCTCGGTGACCTTTGCGATCAAAGCGTCGGGGTCAAGCCCCTTCAGATCGTTGTCTATGCGCGCAAGCTCGGTGTTGACCTCGGCAAGCGCCTTGTAGTCGATCTCGTCCATCGAGGAAAGCTCGTCTTTGGTCTCAAGCAGGGAGCAGCGCTCGTCGGTAAGCCTTTCATAGCGCTCCATATCCTTGTTGCGCAGCGCGGCGCAGGCGCAGCTTTCATCGAGCAGGTCGATCGCTTTGTCGGGAAGATAGCGGTCGGTGATGTAGCGCTCCGAGAGCACCACGGTCTTGCGGACGATATCGTCGTCGACCTTTACCTTGTGATGCGCCTCATAATAGCCCTTGACGCCCGCGATCACCTCAATGCTCTGGGCAATGGTCGGCTCACCGACCTTTACGGGCTGGAAGCGGCGTTCGAGCGCGGAGTCCTTTTCGATATATTTTCTGTATTCGTTGAAGGTGGTGGCGCCGATTACCTGCACCTCACCGCGTGAAAGCGCGGGCTTGAGGATATTCGCGGCGTTCATCGTGCCTTCGTTGTCGCCTGTTCCGACAAGACTATGTACCTCGTCGATGAAAAGGATGACGTTGCCGCTCTCCTTGACCTCGGCGACCAGGCCCTTGATGCGGCTTTCAAACTGTCCGCGGAACTGAGTGCCTGCCACCAGCGAGGTGAGGTCGAGCAGCTGTATCTCCTTGTCCTTCAATCTCTGCGGCACATTGCCCTGCGCGATACGCAGCGCCAAGCCCTCGGCGATCGCGGTCTTGCCTACGCCCGGCTCACCGATCAGGCAGGGATTGTTTTTGGTGCGGCGCGACAAAATCTGGATCACGCGCTCGATCTCGACGTCTCTGCCGATGATATTGTCGATCTTGCCGTCTCTCGCCTTGCGTGTCAGATCCTCGCAGTAGAGGTTAATGTGCTTTCTTTTCTTTTCCTTTTTTTCGGATTTTTTGCCGCTCTTTTCCGCGGTCTTGCCGTCGGCGGTTTTGCCGCCGCCGAAGATATTATTAAAGAACGCGGGAAAAGCGGGAGCGCCGTGGCTGAAATCATCGTCCTCGCTGCCGCCGTTTTCCTGCGCGAACTGATCCATCTGCTCCGCGAGGTTATCGGCGCCGAGCTGCTCCATGAGCTGCGACATATCGCCGCCCTGCATCAGGTTGTTCATCTGATCCTGTACAGCCTCCAGATCCTCGTCGGAAATGCCCATCTTTGTGATAAGATCCTCAACGGGCTTTATTCCGAGCTCCTTGGCACAGCTAAGGCAATAGCCGACGGTGGGCGCGTCCTTGGAATTGTTATTGGTAACGAAAACGACCGCAGGCCGTTTTCCGCATCTTGTACAAAGCATAGCATTCTCCTTTGTCTTTGATGATGATAGTATAAAAGAAAGTTTTGAGAAAATCAATAAAAAAACAACAATTTCGCGAAAATGCACAAAGGTTTAGAAAACTGTCACGCTTTTTCCTCGTCTTTGCCGACTAAACGGAAATACATGACCGCGTATTGCGCCAGCGCCACCAGCATAACCAGCGCCACAAGGACGGTGGAAATGATGATGAGCACGATGTTCTCGTAGTGGACGACCGCCTTCAAAAAGATTATCACGCAGATCGTGAAGTAAAAGATCACCGTCGCCACCTTGCCGAAAATATTCGCGGCGGGCGGCGTGATGTGCTTTATCAGCAGAATGAAGCCGCCGAGCAGCATCAGAAATTCCTTTGTCACCAGCACCAGCATTATCGGCAGGATAGCCGGCATATAGATGAGCATACATACCGCCACCGCGATAAGCGTCACCTTGTCGGCGATCGGGTCGAGTATCTTGCCCAACGGGGTAACCTGATCGAAATGCCGTGCGATCATGCCGTCAAAGCAGTCGCTGAGCCCCGAAAGCCCGATCATCAGTCCCGCCAGCAGATATCTTTCCTTCAAAAAGAAATACATAAACGGAGCCACAAGCAGGAAGCGGATATAAGTCAGGATATTCGGGATCGTGACCAGATCACGCTTTTTAAAACTCCAACTGTCCATAGCTGTCACCATAACCTTCTAACCATTATCTATCTGAACAACAGCAGCGCGTTGAAAACGCCGCCGAAAACCGTCTTGTTTTCCATAAGCTGCGGATTTGAGTAGCTTATCAGCAGGCAGAGCAGATTTGCCAGCAAAAACACCGCCAGCAAGCCCTCGAGCGCGCCGAGCACGCCGCCGAGGATGTGGTTGAGCTGCCTTATGACCGGGATCTCAAAGAATCCCAGCACCACACGCGCCAGCAGCCGAAGCGCGATGGCGAACACCGTGAAAAGCACCACCATAAGCAGCGCCGAAATCAGCACCGTGATCAGGTCGCCGAGCGGCTTTTCCATTGCCTGAGCCGCCTGCTCCGTATGATCGGACGAGATCACCAGCCTGCCCTGGACATCCGACGACGACGCGCCGAATATGCCGCAGAAAAAGCCTGCCAAGCCCCTGGCGCCGTCGGGCAGCGCCTCCATGCTGTGGCGCGCTGCGTAGTCGGCGCCGTGCTCGGACAGCAGCTTTTCCAAGTTGCGCAGCACAGTGTCGTGTATTGAATTGTCATAGATGGCACGCGCCAGCCACGGAGCCAGCCAATATGCCAATACCGCCGCGCCCGCAGACGCCGCAAGCATCAGCAGCGACCGCGCCGCGCCGCGCCGAACGCCCAGAAAAATGAAGAGCGCTACGATGAGAAAGATGATAATACCGGAGATCATACCGTCATTCCTTGTTAATTGACCGAATCCGGAGAGGATTGTCTGGTCAGGTCGATTTTTCTTATCTGATTCACGCTGAGCACGAACGCCTCGGAGTCCGACGACAATATCAGGCGCTTGGCGCCTGTCCCCGCGAAGCAGGAGTATTTCAGCTTGCCGCCGGAGGAATAGGCGTAGATCATGTTGCCGTCAAGCGCGGCGATCGTGTCCTTGTAGGACGAGAGCGAGTCGCAGCCGTATTCGCTGTCCGCCTCGGACTTTTTGCCGCCGTTGTCGTTGTAGGTGATCAGCGCGCAGCTTCTGCCGTCGCCGCTCTTTGAAAGCGCAAGCGAAAATGTGTGCATCGGCGGATTGAAGCAGTAGCTCTGCAGCGGCTTGCCGCCGTAATCGACGGTCTCAAGCTTGCCGTCGTCCGTCTTTACCACATAGGACGCGCTTCCGCCGACCAGCGCGGCGCGGTTTGAGCTGATATATTTGCCGTCGATGATGTAGTCACCGGCGATCTCATAGGTCTTTACGGGCTTCTCGCTGGAAAAATCGAGCACATAAACGCCGGTTTTGATCTCGCCGTTATCGTTGCTGATGCCGGCGCAGACACAGCCCGAGCCGTTCCTGTTGATAGCCACCGTATTAATATAGTATTCCGAAAAATAATATTGACAAAACCGATTATTGTTTTTATCAAAAACGTGCAGCTCACTGTAGAAGCCGTTGCCCTCCATCGCGATACAGTAACGCCCGTTCGGCGCGATGTCGCCCGTAAAGATGGAGCCATCGGTGCTGCCCGAATATAGCTTGCTGTCGAAGTTCTGGATCTGGTAGCTGTTTTCGCCCAAGCCATAGGTGAGGTAGCGGTATTCAGCCGCCTTCAAAATCGGCTTTGTGTAGCGGAGCTGCTGGTTATTGATCTCCTTCGCGGTGGAATTGAGCGTGATAAATGAGGTGTCCGAGGCGTAGGCGACCCTGCCCTGATTGACGGCAAAGTTGTTGGCGTCGACGTCGCTGCCCACCACGCTTGCGGGATAGCCCTTGCCGGCGGAGCCGAGCACCTCATAATTCCACCATACAGTAATATTGTCCCAGGTGAGCTTGTCCCGGTTCGCAAAAGCGAAAACGATCAAGCCCACAACCAGCGCGATCACCACGCCGAGAATGATCTTTTTTACAGCCTTCGGGGATATCTGCGTTTTTTCCTGCTCGTAATCCTCGAGCGGCATATCCTCGTAGCTGATAACGGTTCGCTCTTTATCCTGTTTTTTCTTGGCGAACCGCCCTTTTATTTTATCAAACATAGCTTCACCCAACTCATGTGAGTTTTTATCAGTTATCGGTTTACAGTGAACGGTGAACAGTGAATGGCGTGACATCCGCACCCGGTTTGTAATGCTGCGGTGCGGTTTTTATCGCACGTTTTCCTTCACTGTGCAGGGCGGACACGCCGGTACGCCCCTACACCAAAAATAAACTTTCAACTCTCGACTAATACTTTACCTTGTTAAGATACAGTCCGCACGGAGGCGCCGTGGGTCCCGCGAATTGACGGTCGCGCCGCTCTATTATGGCGGGTATGCCGTCGGGCGCGATCTTGCCCTGAGCGATACGCAGCAGGGTGCCGACCATAATGCGCACCATGTTATACAAAAAGCCGTCCGCCTCAACGCGCATCGTCACCATGTCGCCGTCGCGGGTAACGGAAAAATGGAGGACGTTGCGGCGAAGATCGCCCTGCTCGCGCTTGTCGGGCGTGCAGAAGGATGTGAAGTCGTGCAGACCGACATACGCCTGCGCCGCTTCGTTCAGCAGGCGCTCGTCCAGCGGATAGCGGTAATGCAGGGCATAGCCGTCGAGAAACGGGCTGCGCACCTGCGCGTTCCAGATCTTATAAACGTACTCCTTGCTTTTGCAGCTGTAGCGCGCGTGAAAATCCGCGCCGACCTCACGGCAGCCCAGCACCGCCACCGAAAGCGGCAGCCAGCGGTTGAGCGCTGCCTTAAGCCGTTCACACGGTATCGGGTGAGCGGTCTTGACGCTGACGCAGTACATATTTGCGTGAACGCCGCTGTCGGTGCGGCTGCAGCCCTTGACGTCAAAGCTGTCGCCGATGATTTTCGCGAGAGCAGCCTGAAAGACCTCCTGCACCGTGAGGGCGTTCTGCTGGATCTGCCAGCCGTGAAAGCACTTTCCGTCATATGAAATTGTGAGCAATAGATTTCTCAAAGGGTCGACCCCATTAAAATGTTGCATACGATCACGCCGCCGATCATCAGCGCCGCAGCCGCGAAGGCGGCAAAATCGCGCGCTGACATGTGGATTTGCTTCATGCGGGTCCGACCCGCGCCGCCTCGGTAACAGCGGCATTCCATGGCGGTCGCCACGTCATAGGCGCGGCGGAACGCCGATACGAACAGCGGAATAAGGATGGGTATCAGCGCCTTTACGCGCTTGATGAAGTTGCCCGATTCCATATCCGCGCCCCTCGCCTTCTGTGCCTGCATTATCTTGTCGGTCTCCTCGAGCAGAGTGGGAACGAAACGCAGCGCAAGCGACATCATCATCGCGATCTCATGCACCGGGAAGCGCACCGCCTTGAGCGGCTTCATCAGCCGTTCGATAGCGTCGGTCAGCTCCGTCGGCGAGGTGGTGAAGGTCAGGCAGGAGCTTGCGAGTATCAGGCAGATTATGCGCACGGTGACGAACACGGCGCGGTATATGCCGTTGAGCGTCAGCCTCAGTATGCCCCATTGCCACAGCGGGTCGCCCGTGCCGTAAAACAGGTTGAGCAGCGAGGTGAAAAGCACGATGATGATTATCACCTTAAGGCTTTTGAAATAGAACTTCGGTGATATTTTACTGAGCACCAGAAACAGCAGCGTGAACGCGGTGGTTATTCCGAGCGACACGAAGTTGAAGGTGCAGAAAATTATAACGATATAAGCAATGAAAATCAGGAGCTTTCCGCGCGGGTCAAGCCTGTGTATCAGGCTTTTTCCGGGAAAGTACTGACCGAAGGAAACGTCTCTTACCACAGCCGACCCTCCTTTTGAAGCAGATCAAGCAATGCCGAAAATGCCTCGTCCACCGTCAGCACGCCGTCGGGAACGTCGATCCCCTTTTGCTTGAGCTGACGCATTATGCCGGTGATCTGCGGCACCTTCAGCCCGAACGCCTCAAGCTCCTCACCGCGCGCAAAAACCTCTCGCGTGGGCAGGAACATCTCCAGACGTCCCTTGTTCATAACGATTATGCGGTCGGCGATGCGCGCAATGTCCTCCATGCTGTGGGTGACGAGCAGCACTGTGTTCTGCCGCTCCTTGTGATAGCGCACGATCTGGCTGAGCAGCACCTCGCGACCCATCGGGTCAAGCCCCGCGGTTGGCTCGTCGAGCACGAGCACCTCGGGATCCATGGCGATAACGCCGGCGATCGCGGCACGGCGCTTTTCGCCGCCCGAAAGGTCAAAGGGCGATTTTTCAAGCAGCTTGGGCTTCAAGCCCGTGAAATCCGCCGCCTCGCGCACAGCGCGGTCAAGCTCGTCGCCCTGCTTGCCCTGATTTACGGGGCCGAAGGCGATATCCTTATATACGGTCTCCTCAAAAAGCTGGTATTCGGGATATTGGAACACCATTCCGACCTTGAAGCGCACCTCGCGGATCTTTTTGGGCTTTTCCCAAATATCCGCTCCGTCGAGCAGCACCTGACCCTCAGCGGGGCGCATGAGGCCGTTGAGCATCTGCATCAGCGTGCTTTTGCCCGAGCCGGTGTGACCGATCACACCGATAAACTCGCCTTTATTTATCTTAAGGCTGACATTGTCCACCGCCTTTTTTTCAAAGGGCGTGCCTTTGCCGTAGACAAAGCCGAGATTTTTAAGCTCCAGAACACAACTCATAGCATTGCCTCCCCGAGCATAGCCACGCAGTCCTCCTGCGTCAGCGGGATCTTGTCCGCCTTGAAGCCGCAGCCGCGCAGCCGATAGATAAGCTCGGCTGACTGCGGAACGTCAAGCCGGTGCTTTTTAAGCAGCTCCACCTGCGAAAAGACCTCTGCGGGCGTGCCCTGAGTGAGCACCTTTCCGCTGTCCATGACCACCACGCGGTCGGCGAGCACAGCCTCGTCCATGAAGTGGGTGATGAGCACGACGGTCATCTTTTTTTCGCGGTTTAGCTTGAGCAGGGTCGAGATGACCTCTTCCCTGCCGTTCGGGTCGAGCATTGCGGTGGGTTCGTCAAGCACGATGCACTCCGGCAGGATCGCCAAAATGCCCGCGATGGCAACGCGCTGCTTTTGTCCGCCCGAAAGCTTGAACGGCGTCCTCCACGATGCTCGCAACGAGCTGATTGTCGGGGTTTTGCAGCACCAGACCGACCTTTTCGCGGATGACGAAGGTCTTGTCCTCATCTGAGGTGTCGTCGCCGTCAACCGTCACCTTGCCGCTGTCTGGCAGCAGCATGGCGTTAAGATGCTTTGCGAGCGTGGATTTGCCGCAGCCGTTGTGGCCGATTATCGCCACAAACTCGCCGCGCTCGAC
>ONHJ01000044.1:11279-12465 GCA_900317595.1 uncultured Eubacteriales bacterium
TCGCGGTGGAGCCGCAGGGCAGCACAAGCCCGGTGTCGCTCACTCGCAAACCGATTTCGTCCGCCGAGACCCTGCCGCCGAAGTCTTTTTTCAGCAGGATCTCGAGCAAATATTGCATGACCGCGGGAGAAAGCCCCGTGGTGTAGGAATTGAGGATAAAGAAAACGGGATCGTCGCTCAGCACCTGCCTGCAAAGCCGCACCAAGGGATAGAGCTGCTCCTCAAGCTTCCAGATCTCGCCCGACGGACCTCTGCCGTAGGACGGCGGATCCATGATTATCCCGTCGTAGCGGTTGCCGCGCCGTATCTCGCGCTGCACGAATTTCAGGCAGTCGTCGACCAGCCAGCGCACCGGACGGTCGGCAACGCCGCTTGATTGGGCGTTTTCCTTTGCCCACTGCACCATACCCTTTGAGGCGTCGACATGGCAGACCGAAGCGCCCGCCTGCATACACGCCAGCGTTGCGCAGCCAGTGTAGCCGAAGAGGTTCAGGATCTTGAGCTCCCGGTTTTCTTTTTTGATTTTTTCGGCGGCAAAATCCCAGTTCACCGCCTGTTCGGGAAACACGCCCGTGTGCTTGAAGCCCATGGGCTTGATGTTGAAGGTCAGACCCTCATAGCCGATCGTCCAGCGGTCAGGCACTTTTTTGTAGGTTTCCCAGTAGCCGCCGCCCTTGTTGGAACGGTGGTAGCGCGCGTGGGCGCTGTGCCAAAGAGGGTTTTTCTTCTCCGTCGGCCAGATGATCTGCGGGTCGGGACGTATGAGTATCACATCGCCCCAGCGCTCCAGCCGCTCGCCGTCGGAGGTATCTATCAATTCATAATCTTTCCAGTTATTTGATAATCTCATGGTTTTAGCTGTCAGTAGTCGGTTGTTGGTTGTGAGTCAGTTGAAAGTTGAGTTTTTGTGCGGGGGCGGACACACGGCACCTCCCCTTACGCAGCGGAGGCTTTGCTAAGGAGCGACGCTCGGCGCATCGCCGCAGGAGATTCCTCGGCTAAACCGCCTTGCGGTTTTGCCTTCGGCACCGCTCGGAATGACAAAGCTTTCCAAAAAGCACGCACTATTACAAATCCGGAGCGAAGCGACCCTTCATTGTTAATTGTTAATTGTTAATTGTTAATTGTTAATTGTTAATTGTTAATTGTTAATTGTTAATTATTAATTGTTAATTGTTCAGTGTTA
>ONHJ01000127.1 GCA_900317595.1 uncultured Eubacteriales bacterium
GTTGAAGCGCGCCGGCATTCGCTTGACGCCCGTTGAATGGATGACAGCCTCGAGGAAGAAAAGCGGCAGCATCAGGATGGAAACAAGCACGAGCAGCAGCTTGACAACTGCGTTGAAGAACGCCACAAGCCCTCTTCTCAGCGGTGAATAGACCAGCTTGCTCCTGTCGGGGATAAAGGAATAGCGGTTGCCTTCGCATGAATAATGGAATTTCTCGTCATCAGCCTCGCAGACCTCGGGAGTCAGGCTGATCGGGAGCTTATCCTCGTAATAGTCAACAAAGGAAAAGTTGAGATACATATCAAAGGGCAGATACTTTCCGCGTGTTTTCCAGAACAGCAGATCCAGACGGTAGGTGTAGCGTCCGGAAAAAAAGCACTTTCCTTCGGTATGGATCACGTTCGACAACACAAAGGGGATTCGTCTGTCCTCTTCACCGTTGGTAAAATATAAAATTATTTTAGGTTTGGAAACAAAGTGAGAGTTGATCTCGGGATCGGTGACGCTGCCCGTGATGGTCAGGATCATTCGTTCGTTCTGAATCAACAGCTCCTTGACTTCGATTTGGTATTCCACAAATACACCCCAAATGCAATTTATTGAACCAATTCAGTCATGCGCTCCACCGCCTGACCGATATCCAAGCCCTTTTGATAAAGTGATGAAGAGCCTGCGACAAAGATATCGGCGCCGCATGCGCGCATTTCGGCACAGAGATCCCAACTGACGTGGCCGTCGACCTCAAGCGGAAGGCTTCTGCCGCTTTCGTCGATCATTTTTCTGACCGCCCTCAGCTTTTCCATGCTGCCGGGAACGATCGGGCGTCCCGCAAAGCCGGGATAAACCGTCATTACCAGCACGCCGTCGATCTTGCCGAGCCATTGTGAAAGAACGTCAGGCTCGGTGTCGGGGCTGATGGCGACGAAAGCCTTTGCGCCGCGCGCACGGATGTCCGCGATCACAGCGCCGAGATCGCCGCACGCCTCATAGTGAACGGAAACGATATCGCCCTCGCCGATCTCCATGCGGTCAAAATACTGCTGCGGCTCAAACGCCATGATATGAATATCGCGCTTCATGTGCTTAAGCACGGATTTGGTCTTTTTTATCAGCTCGGTGTCGAGCGTGATGTTGGGAACAAAATGATTGTCCATAAAATCGAGATGGATGTAGTCAACGCCCAGCTCGTCGAGAACCGTCAGCTCGCGCTGTAAATTCAGAACGTCAGCGCACATCAGCGACGGAGAAAGCATGCCTCTCATAATAGCTCCTTACTCGATAACGACCATGACCTTGGCAAAGAATTCGCTGTTGTTTTTCATTATTTCAAGACCCTTGTCCATTTCAGCCAGAGAGAAACGGTGGGTGATAAGCTTTTCGGCATTGATAACGCCCTTTGACAGCGCGTCGACCACCATGTGCCAGTCGCTTTTGTGCGTGTCGCTGTAGCCGGAGTTCCAGGTGCCGTAGACCGAAAGCTGCTTTCTCAAAATCTGCCAATAGGTGTTCTGGGCAAAGGTCATGTCGCCGTGCGGGTTGCCGACGAAGATCACCTTGCCGCCAGAGGCTGCAGCCTCAAGGCAGTTGCCGGCAGTGAGCGCGATGCCGACCGCTTCGATCGCGACGTCGGCGCCGATGCCGTTGGTTTTTTCCTTAACCCACTCGATCGCGTTTTCGCGCGAGGAGTTGCAGTATTCATAAAAGCCGAGGCTTTCGATAAAATCCCAGTTATTGACGTCGGTGCCGACAAGCAGCACACGCGCGCCCCAGGCTCTTGCCCACTGGGCGATAAGCATTCCGATGGTGCCGGGTCCGAAGATCACTACGTTGTCCCCCACCTCGATCTGCGCGCGGCGCAGAGCGTGGATGGCGACCGCGCACGGCTCGGTCATCGCGGCGACCTCAAAGGATACGTTGTCGGGGATAGGCACAAGGTTCCACACGGGCACGCGCACATACTGGGCGTAGGCGCCGTCGCTGCGTGAGCCGAGGTAATCGTAGCTCTTGCACATCTCGTAGTCGCCGTTGTTGCAGTTTTCGCAGTGCTTGCAGGGAATAAGCGGGAACACCGTGGCGCGCATACCGATAAGGTGACTGTATTTTTCATCGCCGACGCCCGCTACCTCGCCCGCGAACTCGTGACCGGGGATAGTCGGGAAATGATAGGTGCCGTTGACGAAGATGCGCGGGATATCCGAGCCGCAGATGCCGCAGGCGCGCACTCTGAAAAGGACCTCGTCGGGCTTGACCTCGGGCATCGGATAATCGCAGTATTCAAGGTTGCCGACTTCTCTTAACACTCTTGCCTTCATTGTTTCCATTTCAGTTGCCGCCTTTCAAAATAGACTCAAAGGTTTCAAGATCCTCGATGGTCGTTATTTTCAGGTTGCGTTCGCTGCCCTTGACCATGCGGATCTCCATGCCGTGGCGGTATGCGATCTCGCTGCTGCCCGCCGTGGCTCCGATCTCCTCGTCGGTGACCTCGTTATGTATCTGATAATACCTTTTAAAGCGGAAGCTTTCGGGAGCCTGACCCGCGAAAAGCTCGCTGCGCTTGAGCAGGCAGTCGATGATCTCGCCGTCCTTGCTCTGATAAACGGTGTCCTTGACAGTGATTACGGGCATCGCGCCGTCGTGATCCTTCGCTCCTTGGATGCAGGAGGAGATTATCTCATCGGACACGAGCGGACGCGCCGCGTCATGGATTATGACGATGTCGGTGCCGGGACAGTTCGCGTCGATGCACTTCAATCCGTTATATATGGAATGTTGTCTGGTTTTGCCGGCGGGCGCATAGCCGCGTATCTTGTCAACGCCGTACTTTCTGGCGTGCTCCTCCACAAACGGCTGCCACTGCTCGCTGACTACCACAACTATGTTGTCGATCTCCGAGTGCTTTTGAAAAATATCAAAGCAATAGGAAATTATGGGCTTGTCCTGAACCATCAGAAATTGCTTGGGTCGGTCGACGCCCATACGGCTGCCGACGCCGCCAGCAAGAATGATCGCAGTATTCACGGACACATCTCCCTCCTTCTGAAATTAAAGGTCAATCATTATTATATAATACCATATCTGTCAGGCAGTTGTCAAATGAATGTTTTTGGCAGTTCAGCGTAAAAAATTGATAATATTCTACAAAGAAAGCCCCCAAAAAGGTCAAACCGACTTCAAAACAGCCGCCGAACGGCGTATCCCCTGCGTCAGACCGACCTTCGGCGACCAGCCGAGCGCCTTGACGCGGGAGCCGTCGAGCACATAAGGCACCTTTGAGATCGGCGTTTTCAGCGGCGCCTCGCGGTTCTCGTCCTCTGTCTTCAAAAAGCGCAGATGCAGCCCGCTTTCCGGCAGCGCCGCGCAGACAGCTTCCGCAAAGCCGCGAAGCGAGATATCGCCGCTCTCATCGGCGATATTGTACGGCACGGCGTCCTCGCCGAGAAGCAAAACCGTCAGCATAGCGGCGGCGGCGTCTGATACATAGCAGAAGGAGCGCTTTTCAATGCCGTCGGTCGCAAGCACCAAATGCTTTCCCTTAGCCGCGTCCGCAAGCAGCACAGCCCAGTCGCGGTCACGCGCGGGAGCGTCGGCGCCGTACACACAGCCGCAGCGGGCGAGCTTGACGTGCATACCGTATTCGGCGCAGCAGGCGGCAGCCAGCGTTTCGGCGGCGCGTGCGGCGACCTCGGGGCCGCTTTTGCTCTCAGTGAAGGCAACGTAGCCGCTGTCGTCCTCTTGCAGCTTTTCCTTATCTTTGAACACGGTGCCGTATACCTCAGCGCCGGAAACGACCAGCACTGCCCGGC
>ONHJ01000099.1 GCA_900317595.1 uncultured Eubacteriales bacterium
TCAGGCTTCTGCAATTACCTCTACCTCGACCAGCACGTTTTTCGGCAGGGTCTTTACCGCCACGCAGGAGCGCGCGGGCTTGGAGGTAAAGTAGGTTCCGTAGACGGCGTTGAACGCCGCGAAATCGTTGATGTCGGCGAGGAAGCAGACGGTTTTTACCGCCTTGTCGAGCGAGCTGCCCGCAGCCTCAAGCACGTTTTTCAGGTTTTTGCAGACCTGCTCGGTCTGAGCCTCGATGCCCTCGGCTTCAACATTGCCGGTGGCGGGATCGATGGCGATCTGACCCGAGGTGAATACCAGCCCGTTAGCCTTGATCGCCTGGGAATAGGGTCCGATAGCGTCGGGAGCGTTTTTTGTGTAAATCTTTTCCATTATTATTTCCTCCGTTTATGATTGCAAAGCAAAGCGAGTCTTGTGCCGAGGCACGGCTGTGACGCCTTGCCGTCGTTAAACCAGTTTGAAGCCCGCGCCCGTGAGCGAATCGGTGATCTGGCGCACATGGTCAAAGTTGCGGGTCTCGATCACGATGCGCAGATACGCCGCGGTCACGTCGCTACCCTCGCCGGCGCGCTCGTGATGCACCGAAATGACGTTGGCGCCGAGGTCGGCGATGATCTTCGACACCGCCACAAGCTGACCGGGCTTGTCCTGAAGCTCGATGCAGAGGGTCTGCTGTCTGCCGGAGCGCAGCAGTCCGCGCTTGATAACGCGGTTGAGAATGGTGACGTCGATGTTGCCGCCCGACACGATGCAGACGATCTTTTTGCCCTTTACGGGCAGCTTGCCGAACATTACAGCCGCAAGCGGAGCCGCGCCTGCGCCCTCGGCGATCATCTTCTGCGACTCGATGAGCGCGAGAATGGCGGACGCGATCTCGTCGTCGGAGACGGTGACGATATCGTCGACGTATTTTTGGATATATTCAAAGGTATGCTCGCCCGGCTCCTTGACCTGGATGCCGTCGGCGATGGTCGAGACCCTGTCGAGTCTCACGGGCTTGCCCGCCTTGACCGACTCGACCATTGAGGGCGCGCCCTCAGCCTGGACGCCGTAGACCTTGATGTTGGGGTTGAGGTTCTTTATCGCGCAGGCAACGCCCGAAAGCAGACCGCCGCCGCCGATAGCCGCGACCACCGCGTCAACGTCGGGCATTTCGTTTAAGATCTCCAAACCTATCGTACCCTGACCCGCGATGACGTTCTCGTCGTCGAACGGATGGATAAAGGTGTAGTTCTTTTCGTCGCGCAGACGCAGCGCCTCGTTATAGGCGTCGTCATACACGCCCGGCACCATGCAGACCTCGGCGCCGTAGCCCTTGGTCGCCTCCACCTTGGAGATCGGCGCGCCGTCGGGCAGGCAGATCAGCGATTTGATGCCGTATTTTGTTGCCGCGAGCGCCACGCCCTGAGCGTGGTTGCCTGCCGAGCAGGCGATAACGCCGCGCGCCTTTTCCTCGTCTGAGAGCTGAGAGATCTTGTAGCCGGAGCCTCTGACCTTGAAGGAGCCGGTGATCTGCAGATTCTCGGGCTTCAGATAGACGTCGCAGTCGTCGGTGATGCCGCTTGCCCTGACCAGATGGGTCGGGCGGATCACGTCCTTGAGCACATATGAAGCGTGATAGATTTTGTCAAGTGTTAGCATATTAAACCCTTCTTCTTTTTTTCATACCCCACTATTTTATACCAAACGCGCCGAGAAATCAAGTAAAACCTTTTCAAAAGAGAAAAAGGCGCAAAAACTGTTGCGTAATTCCGCGTTTTATGTTATATTTGTAGAAGAAACGGAAGGAGTGATGCACATGGAGCTGAAAGAATCCGGCGAAATGTATCTTGAGACCATTTACGTTCTGAACCAAAGGACTGGTTTTGTGCGTTCTATCGACGTCTGCGAGGAAATGGGCTATTCAAAGCCCAGCGTCAGCCGCGCCGTGGCGCTGCTGAGAGAGGGCGGCTACCTGACCGTCGCCAAGGACGGAGGGCTTCACCTGACCGAAGCCGGCACCGAGATCGCCGAGCGCACCTATGAGCGCCATACCGTTCTCAGCGAGCTGTTCATGAAGCTCGGAGTCAGCGAGGAACACGCCACCGCCGACGCCTGCAAGATAGAGCACGTTATCAGCGTGGAGACCTTCGCGGCGCTAAAGGAATGGAATAAAAAGCTGTAAATCTGATTTGCTCAACTTTCCAATCGGAAAAAGGCTCGATAAAGAGCGATGGTTAAGCTGTGCGAAATGGGCTGGCTCAAAACAAAAAAAGTAGGGCACGGTCTTGACCGTGCCGCAGAAAAAGGCAGAAATACCGGGCGTAAAACCACGGTCAGGTCAATACCTGAGCACGACTTTTTCTTTGTATAATGGCAAAGGAAAAACTAAACGTATCATAACAACCAAAAGGGACTGACGCTCGTCAGCCCCTTTGCTTTTATTCGCTCTTAAAATACCCCTGAATAACTCCGTCCGCGTTTTTGTAGGCGTAGAAGTATTCGGGCTTGAAGTTTTCTTTTATATTATAGCGCACCCAGTATTTGTCGGGATTTTCCGGGTCGGTGGATTCAATTCTTATACATAAGCCTTTTTGTTTGATTTTTCTCAAATCAGATGACAAATAATAAAAATATCCGTCATCAATATCAATGCATCCATCGCCGGCAAAATCGGGACAGATGTTTTCTTTTGATTCCTTGCTGTTTATTTCAAAGCTGTTGAGAACACGCGGCGTTGATTTTGAGTAATCATAATCGACATAATACAGCTTTCCGCTGTCAACAGCTAAATTGGTAAACACACTTGAGGCTTCGTTGGATTTAACGATCTTTTCATAGCCGCTGCCGTCGGTCTTCACACGGCTGATACAAGGCAAATCACCGTCGGAATAATAATTATTCAAATAGTAGATGAATCCATCGTATTCGGCAATAGGCTGTACGGACAGGCTAAGATTAAAACTTTCCCGATGAAGCAGCGTTTTTTCACTTCCGTCTGTTTTCATTTTATATATTCCCGCGTTCTCACCCTTATGAGTGGAATCCGAGTCAAGGAAGTATATCCATCCGTCCGAGATAACAAAGCCATCGGTAGTTATTTCGCTGCCGCCCACAAGCTCTACCTTGCCGGTGCTTTTACCGATCCTGCCGATCCTCGCTCCCGGGTCGGTCAACTGACCATAACCTCTGCCGATATAAAAATAAACATAGTCCTCATATGAAACGGGATAAATCATTTGATTGATCAGAGAACCGAAATAATCCTCGCCGGTGTTGCCGAAGTCGACAAGGCGACTTTTTGTATAGCCGCCGTTTTCCCATTTAAAGCAATAAAAGCCGTCCTCCAGATTATTCTGATATGAATCCAAGCCATCCATACAGGAATAACCGGGCGTAAGATCAAAGATATTCCGGCTGTTGTCCGTCAACTGTTCCGCCGCGTAATAATCCCTGCCGTTTTCGGAATAAAACGAGCGCCTTAGGCAAACAAAATGCTTTCCGTCCGCATGATAGCTGAGTGCGCCAATCTGCGCCTCTGAAACGCTTTTTGAGCCGCCGTTGTTATTATCATCACCGCAGCCGCCGAGCAGCCCCGCCGAAAGCGAGAGGGCAAGCGCCAACGCAACAGCAGCGCGAATCCTCTTTGTTTTACCGCGTTTTCTACAAATCATTCAAAATCACTCCTTTTTTTCTATGAAAATATTATAGCACAACTTTTATCTTTTGCAATACCTTCTTTACAAAACCTTCAAAAAGATGTATGATAAAAGCAGAAAAAGGATGTGATATTATGATGGTACTTGCCTCTAATTCCCCCAGACGCAAGGAGCTGCTGCGGCTTATCTGCCCCAGCTTTGAGATCGAGCCCGCCGATGTGGACGAGCGCGTGGAAGAAAACCTGCCGCTTGACCGCATACCCGCTTATCTCGCGCGCAAAAAGGCTGCGCACGTCGCAAAAAACCACCCGGACGACATAGTGCTGGGCTTTGACACGGGCGTTTTCATCAACAATATGATGATCGGCAAGCCGAGCTCGGAAAAGGCGGCGTTTGAGATATTGAAGATACTGTCGGGCAAGACCCACAAGGTCATCACGGGCTGCGCGATAATCAAGGGCGACCGCGAGACAGTCTTTTCGCAGACCACCGAGGTGGAGTTCTATCCGCTCTCGAACGACGAGATACGCGAGTATATCGCAACGGGCGAGCCGACCGACAAGGCGGGCGCCTACGGCATACAGGGCAAGGGCGCGCTGCTGGTGAAGCAGATACGCGGCGACTACAACAACGTGGTCGGAATGCCGCTTGCGCTGCTGAACAGAAAACTGCAGTCAATGAATTAGTTCGTGTGCGCTTCGCGCAATTAGTATTTAATAATGACGGGTCGCTTCGCTGAGGATTTATAATGCTGCGGTGTATATTTAATGCTCGGTTTCCTTAACTGTGCAGGGGCGGACACATTGTCCGCCCCTGCACCAAACATCAAACGCAGTTTGTAATTTTCTGCTTTCAACTCATTTAACGGTTTCCCCGGTCCAGTCTATGATTCCGCCGAATTCGCGGACGTCGGTATATCCGTTTTGCGCAAGCTGCTTTGAAGCGGTCTTGCTGCGGTTGCCGCTGCGGCAATACACAAGAATGAGCTGGTTTTTGTCGGGAAGCTGCGGCATTTCCGCGGAGGTCATGCGCTCCACGGGAAAGTTGATCGCGTTGGGGATATGACCCTCGGCAAACTCCTCCGGCGTGCGCACGTCGAGAATGATGCAGTCTTCGGTCTGCATCAGCTTCGCCGCCTCTTCCTGCGATATCTGAACATAGCCGTCCTCGTTTTTCTCCGCGGCGCTTGCGGCTTCAGAGCCGGCGCTGCTCTGCTTGGCGGCACAGCCCGCGAACAGCAGGCAGGCGATGATAAAAACAGCGATTATTCTTTTCATAAAAACCTTCCTTTCAAGAATAATTAAAAATAATTAACAGTGAACAGCGGGACACCCGCACCGGATTTTTATTTTTGCGGTGATGTGAGAGCAAAGGCTCCTTTTGTAAAGGAGGCTTTCCGTACATCGGCTTTCCGTTTTCAATCAGCTTTCAACTCCAACGACCCTTACCGTACCGCTTTCCACGCGGAAGCGGACGTCATAGCCGCAGTAGGCAAAGCCGTAGACGCGCGTTTCGTCGTTCTGGTAGCCCGGGCGCGGGTCGAGCGAAAGGGCTTCCTCGAGCGCGGCTAACTGAGTTTCGGAAAACAGCGCGGCAATATCCTCCGGGATATCAACAGTAAGCGGCGCAGGCTGACGCTCATAGGCGCCTGCCGAGGCGTCAGGCACACTGTCGGCAAATGGGAGATATGGCTTGATATCAAGTATCGCCGTGCCGTTCATCAGGTCGGCGCCCGCGACGGTCAGCACTGTTCCGCGCGCGTCCGCCTTCACCGAAACCAGCCTTACGCGGGTCAGCCCGATAGGATTCGGACGGTTGGGCGACCGCGTGGCAAACACGCCCATCCGCTTATTGCCGCCGAGCTTCGGAGGCCGAACCGTGGGCGACCATTCACGCTTGCCCATCGGCGCGAACACCCATATCAGCCAGATATAGTCAAAGTCCTCCAGCCCGCGAAACGCCTCGATATTGGAAAAGCGAGGCTCCATCACGACCTCGGACAGCAGATGCTCCGACATACCGCTCTGGCGCGGCAGCCCGAATTTGGTCGAAAAATCGTTATATATCGTCGCTATAGGCTGAAACTCCACGCCCCTCACCCCCGGATGACAATTGCTTTGCCTATATTATACCCATTTATCCGCCCCCTGTCAATCCATCCGAGTGCTTCGGTCTACGGCTGCAGCAGCAAC
>ONHJ01000069.1 GCA_900317595.1 uncultured Eubacteriales bacterium
AAAAACCGCATCGAGCCGCATCACAGCGCGTTTGCCGCGGCAAAGCCGGAGCAGTGCGTCAGCCGGGTTGACCTCGACTGTGAAAGCGCCGAGATCAGGGCGTATCTTCACGGTGAGGAGATCGCCGTGCCTGCCGGCGTCAGGGGCTATGCAGCGGTATGCGTCAACGGCGTGACCGCCGGCTTCGGCAAGGCGTCGAACGGCAGACTCAAAAACAAGTATCCGAAAGGGTTAAGGATTTTGAAAGCTTAGAGCCTTTATAGTGAACGGTGAACGGTGAATAGTGAAGGGCGGGACACCCGCACCCGAATTATATTGCTGCGGGCTCGGAAAAGAGCGTCGCTCCTTATGCTGTCATAAAGCCCCCTTGGGAAAAGGGGGCTCAATGCGGTGCCACTCACAACTGACAACTAACAACTGACAACTGACTGTTAATAAGATGAAAAAACTATCTGATATCGGAACAATCAAAGAGATCCTCGGGAGACACGGCTTTACGTTCTCCAAATCGCTGGGGCAGAATTTTCTGATAAATCCCTCGGTGTGTCCGCGCATGGCTGAAATGTCCGGCGCCGACAGCGGTGTGGGGGTAATTGAGGTCGGCCCCGGCATCGGAGTGCTGACCTGCGAGCTGTGCAGGCGCGCGGAAAAGGTCGTCGCCGTCGAGCTGGACAAGCGGCTGCTGCCCGTGCTTGACGAGACGCTCGCGGAGTTCGACAACGTGAAAGTCGTCAATGCCGACGTGCTTGAGCTCGACCTCAACCGCCTAATATCCGAGGAATTTCCGGGCATGGAGGTTGTGGTCTGCGCCAATCTTCCGTACTACATCACCTCGCCCGTGATAATGAAGCTGCTCGAGGACGGGCTGCCCGTCAAGGCTATCACCGTCATGGTGCAGAAGGAGGCGGCGCAGCGCATCTGCGCACCGGTCGGCACGCGAGAAAGCGGCGCGGTGACGGTGGCGGTCAACTATTACGCCGAGCCGAGGCTGCTGTTTTCCGTCAGCGCCGGCTCGTTCATGCCCGCTCCGAAGGTGGATTCGGCGGTCATCCGCTTGGATATCCGCAGCACGCCGCCGGTGGACGCTCCGCCGGAGAAGTTCTTCCGCGCGGTAAAGGCGGCGTTTTCTCAGCGGCGCAAGGTCATCGCCAACTCGTTGGCGGCGGGGCTGGGCGTCGACAAGGCATCCGCTCTCGATATTCTTGAAAAAGCCGGCGTCAGCGCGTCAGCGCGCGCCGAAAAGCTTTCGCTCGCGGACTTCGCGGCGATAGCCGAACAACTTTAGGAGGTGTGGTATGGACAACAAGGCACCAAAAATGAATCTGCTCTACAAAATCTCGTTTATACTGCTGTTCGTTTGTCTGGCGATGTTCATCACCGCGGTGTCGCTGACGGCGCTCGATAAGGCGGGCGTTATCGAGATCAACACCAATATCGCCGTGCTTATCGCCGTTGCGGGCGTGGCACTGTGTCTGGTTGCGATCATACTCACCATGTTTTCCAAGCCGATGAAACCAAAAATGCCGAAGGGCGAGCCGGAGATCGACGCTTCCTTCGAGGGCATTGACGAAACAGAGGAGATCGCTGTGATCGCGGCGACAGAAACGGAGGAAGAGCAATGAAGCAATGGTATCAAAAAACCGCGGAAGAGACCCTTCGGGATCTGAACGTCACCGCCGACGGACTCAGCGGCGCTAAGGCGGACGAACTGCTGAAAGAACACGGAGAGAACGTGCTTGCCGAGGGCAAGCGCAAAACCGCGCTCCAAGTCTTTTTGAGCCAGTTCGCCGATCTTCTGGTCATAATCCTGATCGTCGCCGCTGTCATCTCGATCTTTTCGGGCAATCTTGAAAGCACCATCGTCATTTTTGCGGTGATAATCCTCAACGCGATCCTCGGCACCGTGCAGCATATCAAAGCCGAAAAATCCCTCGACAGCCTGAAATCCCTTTCTTCGCCCGCCGCCAAGGTCATCCGCGACGGTCAAAAGCTGGAGATCGACTCCAGAAAGGTCGTTCCGGGCGACATAATCGTGCTTGAAGCGGGCGACATGGTCGTCGCCGACGGACGCATCATCCACAACTACTCCCTGCAGGTCAATGAGAGCTCGCTGACGGGCGAGTCGACCAACATCGACAAGACCGACGCTCCGATAGAGGGCGAGGTGCCGCTGGGCGACCGCTCCGACATGGTGTATTCGGGCAGCTTGGTCACCTACGGCAGGGCGCTGGTGGCGGTCACGGGAACCGCGATGGACACCGAGATCGGCAAGATCGCCTCGCTTATGAACGCCGCAAAGGAGAAGAAAACTCCGCTGCAGCAGAGCCTTGACCAGTTCTCCGGCAGGCTGGCGATCGTCATCATGGCGATCAGCGTGCTGGTGTTTGTGCTGAATATGTGGCAGAACGGCTGGAAGGGCGAGTCGGTGATCGATTCGCTGATGTACGCCGTGGCTCTGGCTGTCGCGGCGATCCCCGAGGCGCTCGGCTCCATAGTCACCATCGTTCAGGCGCTCGGCACCCAGAAAATGGCAAAGGAAAACGCCGTTATTAAGGATCTTAAGGCGGTCGAGAGCCTCGGCTGCGTGTCGGTGATCTGCTCCGACAAAACCGGCACCCTGACCCAGAACAAGATGACCGTGCAAAAGATCTTTATCAACAACGAGACCATCCGCGAGGAACAGCTTGACCTTTCAGACGCTGCGCACCGTCAGCTTCTCTACGGCATGATACTCAACAACGACTCCGCCATCGTGGACGGCAAGGGCATAGGCGATCCCACCGAATACGCCCTGATCGAGAGCTCGCGGCACATCGGCCTTGACGAAACGCTGATGCGCGGCACGCTCGGACGAGTTGAGGAGGTGCCGTTTGACTCCGACCGCAAAATGATGTCCACAAAGTATAAGCTGCACGGCGTGAATCATGTGCTCACCAAGGGCGCGCTCGACTCCATACTCGACCGCTGCGTGCGCATCACAACAAGCGACGGCGTGCGAGACATCACCGACGAGGACAAGAAAATCATTCTGCAAAAGAATAATGAGTTCTCCGAGCAGGGTCTGCGCGTGCTCACCTTTGCCTATAAGGAGAGCGACGAGGCGCTGTCAGTCGAGACGGAATACGGCTACACCTTCATCGGTCTGGTGTCGATGATCGATCCTCCGCGTGAGGAAAGCCGCCGAGCTGTAGCCGACGCAACGCGCGCGGGCATCAAGACCATAATGATCACGGGCGACCACAAGGTCACCGCATCCGCGATAGCGAAACAGATCGGCATCATGCGCGAGGGCGATATCGCCGTGACGGGCATGGAGCTTGACGCGATGAGCGAAAGCGAGCTTGACGCCACGCTCGAAAAAATCTCGGTTTACGCCCGTGTTTCTCCCGAAAACAAGATCCGCATCGTTGAGGCGTGGCAGCGCAAGGGCAACATCGTCTCCATGACCGGCGACGGCGTCAACGACGCGCCCGCCCTCAAAAAAGCCGACATCGGCGTAGCTATGGGCATCACCGGCACCGAGGTTTCGAAGGACGCGGCAAGCATGATACTTCAGGACGACAACTTCGCCACCATCATCAAGGCGGTCGCCAACGGAAGAAACGTCTACCGCAATATCCGCAATTCGATTTTGTTCCTGCTTTCCGGAAACATGGCGGCTATCATCACGGTGCTGTTCTGTTCGCTTCTGGCGCTGCCCGTGCCGTTTGTGCCGGTTCACCTGCTGTTTATCAACCTGCTGACCGACTCTCTGCCGGCTATCGCTATCGGCATGGAGCCTGCCGAGGACGGACTGCTTTCGCAAAAGCCGCGAGATCCCAAGGAGGGCATACTCACGCGGCGGTTCTCCTTCCTGCTGTTCGCTCAGGGCGCGCTGATCGCCGCAGCGGTAATAGGCGCGTTCTTCATCGGCCTGCGCACCGACGCCGCGACCGCAAGCACGCTGGCGTTTGCCACGCTTACGCTCGCAAGGCTGTTCCACGGCTTCAACTGCCGAGGCGAAAAATCCATATTCCGGCTCGGACTGTTCTCAAATTCAGCGAGTGTGGGCGCGTTCGTGCTCGGCGTGCTGCTGCTTTCGCTGGTGCTCTTCGTTCCCGCGCTCCACGGCCTGTTCTCGGTTTCAGTGCTCTCGGCATGGCAGATACTCTGCCTGCTCGGACTCGCTGCCGCGCCTACGGTCGTTATCCAGCTTGTCAAGGTGTTGACCGGCTCAAAAAATAAGGCGAAATAACGGGATTTTTTTAAAACTTTTGCTTGACAAAAAGGCTCTAAAATTCTATAATAGAATCAACACTATAGAAGGAGTGACAATGATGAATATATGGCATGATATTTCTCCAAAACGCATTACTCCCGAAGATTTTTACGCGGTCATCGAGATCTCAAAGGGCGACAAAAACAAATATGAACTCGATAAGGAGACCGGCTTGCTCAAGCTTGACCGAGTGCTCTTTACCTCGACGCACTATCCCGCAAACTACGGCTTTATTCCGCGCACCTTTGCCGACGACGGCGACCCGCTCGACGTGCTGGTGCTGTGCAGCGAAACCATCCTGCCGATGACGCTGGTCGAGTGCAAGCCCATCGGTATGCTCAACATGATCGACGGCGACAGCATGGACGAAAAAATCATCGCGGTGCCGCTCAACGACCCCAACTACAACTCCTACAGCGACATAAAGGATCTGCCAAAGCACGTTTTTGAGGAGATCCAGCACTTCTTCTCGGTTTATAAATCGCTTGAAAAGGGCAAAGAGACCACTGTTGCGGAAGTCAGCGGCTGCAAGGAAGCCAAGGCGACCATCAAAAAGTGCATCAATTGCTACATCACCGATTTCCAACTTGCATAAGGATTTTAAAAGGCGCGCTGAAAAAGCGCGCCTTTATTTAAATTTTTTAAATTTTTTTGCAACTCTATGCAACAAAATCTTCCAATATCCGCACTGTAATAATGAACGATATCGTTGGAGGCGCAAAACACAACATGAGCGACACATTGATCCAAAGGGCAAAGGCGGGCGATAAGCAGGCGTTTGCGCAGCTTTATCTGCAGCAAAAGGACAGGCTTTTCCGCTATGCCTATTTTAAGCTGGGAAATACGGAGGATGCGCAGGACGCGGTGAGCGGCTGCGTGACAGAGGCTTATGCCGGCATCACCCTGCTGAAAACCGAAAAGGCGTTTTCGGCGTGGCTGTTCCGGATCCTTTACCGCGAATGCTGCCGGATCCTCCGCCAAAATATCAACCGCAGGGTCGAGGAGAGCCTTGAGGGCGTCGATTACGCCGTTCCCGAGACCCATCACCTCGCGCCCGAATTGGAAGAAGCGCTGGCGATCCTCAGCCCCGAGGAAAAGGACATCGTGCTTTTGTCGGTCGTTTCGGGCTATAAGACCCGCGAGATCGCCGAAACGCTCGACCTCAATCACGCCACCGTGCGGTCAAAGCTGTCGCGCGCTCTGGCTAAAATGAAAAACTTTTTGGAGTGACGGATATGAAAGATACAAATTTTGATTCTATTAAAGAAAAATTTGACAACAGCGGCGTCAACGCGCCCGAATCTCTCGACGAGAATATGGTGCTTGCAAAGCTCTATACTCAGCAGCCCGTGCAAATGGTGCCGCCCAAGAAGAAAAAGAAAAAGCTGGCGGCAGGCATTTCGGCTGCGGCTGCAGTCGCGGTCATCACCGCGGGAGCCATCACCGCGACCACGATCCTCGGCAATCAGCCTCAGCAGCAAAAGGCGCTCACCGCGTATCACGAAAAGGTATCGCTGCGCTCCTTCAAGAGCCGCGACGAGGTGACCGACGCGCTCAAAAAAGCGCAGAAGATCGGTTTGGGCAATTCCAAATACAGCAAATACATTTATGAGGGCTATGAAACGGGAAATATCACTAATGACAGCGCCTCGGCAACCGGCTCGACCCCCGGCTTGATGATCCCGAATACCGGAGCGGCAGTCAACTCCTCATCTTCCGGTGCCGCCTCGCTGTCGCACAACAGCACCTACACTCAGGCTCTGGGCGTTGACGAGGCTGACAGCGTGAAAACCACGGATAAATACATCTTCTATATGCACTATTCCGTCAACGGCAACGTGATCGAGATCATTTCGGCGGACGGCAAGGACGCCAAAAGCGTAGCTAAGGTAGAAGCTGAAGAATCTGAGTATGTTTTTCACGATTTTTATGTGTACGGCGATAAGCTCATCACGCTCGGCGTCGGTTATAACAAGAAACCATTTGCCGATGATGACGCGAAAAATCATTATTACACCGGCTATTTCGGCACTACTCAGGTGAATATTTACGACATTTCGGATATAGACAGCATTTCGCTCAGCGACAGCTTTTCACAGAGCGGAGAGTATATTTCCTCAAGAATGATCGGCGGTATGCTTTATGTCGTTTCCAACGACAGGCGCTGGGATGAAGACGAGGACTATCTTCCGCTTGTCAGCGGCGCGACCGAGGATTCGGCGGAGCTCAGCGAGATGCCTGTAGAGGACATTTACGCTGTGGAGCAGCCCTCAGGCGCTTCCTTCCTTGTGGTAAGCAGCATCAACACCGACGACGGCGCTCACGCCGAAAAGACAAAGGCGATCCTCGGCTCCGCTGATATCATTTACTGCAATCAGGATAACCTCTATGTGACCGCCTATGAGTATTCGCCGCTCTATTACCGGGATTTCTGGGTGAATGACGTCGCGGTGGAGGAGGACGGCGCCGAGACTTCTTCCGAGGATTCCGACAAGGTGATCGACGACTACGTCCTTGACTTTGACGTTTCCGAGCCCGAGGAGACCCGCATCATCAAGATCAGCCTTGACGAGGGTCTTGACTTTGTCGCCGACGGCACGGTGAAGGGCAGGGTCAATAATCAGTATTCGCTCGATGAACACAACGGCTATCTCCGTGTGGCGACCACTACGTTTGAAAACGATACGGACGTCAACAACCTCTTTGTGCTTGACCAAAATCTGGCTCAGACCGGCTCCGTAACGGGCTTTGCCAAGGGCGAGAGCATAAAGGCAGTGCGCTATATCGGCGACACCGCCTACGTTATCACCTATGAGCAGACCGATCCGCTCTTTGTTATCGACACCGCAAATCCCTCTGCTCCCAAGATTCTCGGCGAGGTCAAGATCAGCGGCTTCTCGACACTGCTGGTTCCCGTTGACGAAAACACTCTGCTCGGCATCGGCTATCACACCGAAGATCACGAGGACGACGATATTGATATGGAGATCCAGGAGGGCGTTAAGCTCGTCGTCTTCGACGTGACCGACAAGGCGAATCCCAAGGTGCTCGATACCAAGGTGTTTGAAAACTACAGCTCTCCCGTTCAGTATGATCCGAAATCGCTGCTCGTCAATTTTGAGCGCGGCGATTACACCATCCCGATGGATTATTATCACTGTGAAGAGAGGATAGACGGCGACGTCGGCTACAGAGATTATGTCGATTACAAGGCGGGCGTCCTGAATTTCCGCGTTGAAAACGGCAAGATCGTTATCATCGACGACTACACCTCAAAGGTGTTCGACACAGAGGATAAAACCCTCGACCGCTGCGTTTACGTCGGAAACAATATCTATCTCCTCTGCACAAGCTGGGATTGGAACGAAAATGAGGATCACATCACCACTCTGATCGATTCGGTTGAGTATAAATAATTATATACGAAAAAGCGGGGCTGGCTCAAAACTCATTGTAATGAGTAAGAGCCAAGCCCCTTTTTTTTATCACATTGTACTGTAGGGTCAGGTCTTGTTTCTGCCCCCTAATAGGGGGACTGAGGGGGTCTGGGCACAGCCGTACCCTGACCGTGGGTTTTACGCCCGGTGTTTCTGCCTTTATCTGCGGCACGGTCAAGACCGTACCCTACT
>ONHJ01000103.1 GCA_900317595.1 uncultured Eubacteriales bacterium
CACCGCGATCATGCAGGTGTCATAGGTGCCGCTCAAGCCCGTGGAAATGCCCGTGTAGAGCACGTCCTTGCCCGCCTTGAGATAGGGCTCAAAATAATTTTTGAAGCTCATATAGTTGATCTGCGTGGTTTTCGGCACCACGCCGGTCTTTAAAGTCTCATAAAACTCGTCAAGAGGCATCATGCGGCAGTCGGGATAGTGCAGATAGCAGTTGTCCCCGATCTGAAACTCCATCGGCAGCACAACAGCGCCGCATTCATCGACCTGCTTTTGTGTAAGATCACAGGAAGCGTCTGTCATAAAAACGTATTTCATTTCATTCATCCCCTAATTAAGTTTTTCCACATATATTTTAGCAAATTTTTGTCCAAAAGTCAACGCATATTCGGCGATTCGTTTTCATACATTTTAGCGGAGGTGTTCAGAATGAATTGCCGTTTCACAGACCTCAGGCACAAGGAGGTAATCAGCGCCGCCGACGGCGTGAGAATAGGTTACGTTGATGACATTATTGTGGAAACAAAAAGCGCCAATGTTGTAGCTTTTGTAATATTTAACCGAAATTTCTTCTTCGGAATATTCGGAAATCGGGAAGATTATATTATTCCATGGGAGAAAATTCAGATGATCGGCGAGGATGTCATCATCGTCTCCTGCAAAACGCCGAAGGCTGAAAAAAGTGCCCGAAAACGGCTGTTTTTCTGGAAAAATCGAAATTTTTTCACTTTCTAACATTTCGGCACAATAAACTATAACAATCGATAAAAACTGTTAAAACTACACAAAGAATAATTTCTTAATGCAATTAAAAATCGAAAAGTTACAAAATAATTACAAAAGTTACAGCCAAAATCGGACACCCGGACTTGCAATTTGACAAAAAGTATGTTTTAATACACTTGAAATTGTGTGTTTGATAAAATTTTACGAGCAGAGACGTAGCCTGATACACCCACGTGTACGCGCAAACCAATATACGCGCGAAGGCATCAGGCAGAATCAAAGGGAGGACAAATTTTTGAGAGCGACAAAACATAAGCACTACGCAGCAGAACAGAAAGTAAGCAGCGCCAAGACATCCAATAACACAAAAAGTCGTAAGGCGCTTCGCGCTTCATCCGTCGGCTTTGCCGCAATAATCGCGGCGACCGCCTTCATCGTACCCACCACGACCCTTGCACCCGGTGTTGAGGCGTATTCCGACAGCAGAATCGCGTCCTACGCGGTAGGCGACATCAACCACTTCGCTTACGCCCCCGCCGAGGAAAAGACCGAAGCGACCGAAGCTGAGAAAGAGGAGACCGTAAAGGAAGAGGAGACAACACCTGCAAAGGCTGAGTCTTCCGCAGCGGAAGAGACCGAGGATGACAACGATTATTCCGAGGAAAACGACGACACTGACAGCTACAGCAGCTATGTCAGCGAGGATTCAGGAGTTTCTTATTCCGGTTCTGTTCTCGTCGACATCGCCAACCCCGATTACAGCTACAATCCCTCATACGTCAGCCTTTCGTCTTATGACAGAGCTAAGCTTGAGAGACTTGTAATGGGCGAGGCAGGCACCATGGGCTTTACCGGCTGCGCGCTTGTCGCACAGTCCATCCGTGACTCGATGAACCGTTCCGGCACTTCTTCCATCGACCAGATCATCTATGAGTATCAGTATTTCGGTTCCACCTGCATCGAGCCGAATCAGGATGTATTGGACGCTGTTTCCTACATCTTCGACGAAAACGGCTCCGCCGTTCAGCACAGAGTGCTTTGCTTCTATATCGGCTACAGCGCCTGGCATGAAACCCAGACGTTCCTTTGTGAGCTTGACGGCGTAAGATTCTTTGACCTTAACTTCTAAGCGCAACGCGCTTTTCCGCCGTGTTATCCGGCGGGTCAAAATGATATCTGAAAAAATCCCAAGTCTTGATCGGCTTGGGAATTTTTTTATCTTTTTTTATTTTTTAAAAAAATTTAAGGCTTTTTTAAGGTTGACAGGGTATGATTCAGTCAGAACAAACGGAAAGGGGAATGAAAAATGAAAATTCAAACCGTTTTTGAGCGCACCGAAACCAAATATATCCTGACACTCAGCCAGCGCCGCGCTCTGCTGGAAAAAATAGAGCAGTATGTCAAGCCTGACGAATACGGCGAAAGCACCGTGTGCTCGCTTTATTTCGATACCGATAATCACCGCCTGATACGTCAGTCGATGGAAAAGCCGACCTATAAAGAAAAGCTCCGTCTCAGAAGCTACGGCACGCCCAAGCGTGACGGCAACGTGTTTTTAGAGCTGAAAAAGAAATATAACGGAGTGGTCTACAAGCGCCGCCTCACGCTTTCATATAATGCGGCGATGGCGTATATCCGCAGGGGCGTTCTGCCCGAAGACTCCCAGATCATGCGCGAGATCGACTGGGCGATGAAGTATTATGAGGGCATCGCGCCGAAGATGTTCATCGCTTACGACCGCACCGCCTTTTACAGCAAGCAAGACCATGAGCTGCGCGTCACCTTCGACCGCAACGTGCGCTTCCGCACCGACAACCTCGATCTCGCGAAGGGCAACTACGGCGAGCGAATCCTCGACCCGAGCCTCTGCATTATGGAGATCAAGGCGCTCAGCGCCATGCCGATGTGGCTGACAAAGGCGCTCGGAGAGCTGAAAATCTATCCGGGCTCGTTCTCAAAATACGGAACAGCCTATCAGCTCACGGAGCAGAGAAAAATGATGTACAAGGGAGGACTCAACTGTGCTTAACAATTTCTTCGAACCTATCTACACCTCGACCGACCAAATAACCGCCTTGACATATCTTGTGTGTTCGCTCGTTTCGCTTGCGCTCGGCGCGGTGATAGCCTTTGCGTCGGGCTTCAGGACACGCCAAAGCAAGGGCTTCGCGCTCTCGATAATGCTCATCCCGGTGATAGCCCAGATGGTAATAATGCTTGTAAGCGACAGCGTGGGCGCGGGCATCGCCATCATGGGCGCCTTCTCGCTGGTGCGTTTCAGAAGCGCTCCCGGCTCGGCGCGTGAGATAGTCAGCATCTTTCTCGCGATGGCGACCGGAATGGCGACGGCAAAGGGCTATCTCGGCTTGGCAGCGGTATTCGCGGCGGTGGTTTCGGTCATCATCATCCTTTCGGGCTTCGTCAACATCAAAACCCGCGACGATCTGAACCGAACCCTCAAGATAACGGTGCCGGAGGACCTCAACTATGCCCACGAATTTGACGACCTTTTTGAAAAATACACCAAGAGCGCCAAGCTCAACAACGTAAAGACCTCCAACATGGGCAGCCTCTACAAGCTGAGCTACGACGTGGAGCTGAAAAGCGAGGACGATATGCAGGCGTTCATCGACGACCTCCGCTGCCGCAACGGCAACCTCGAAATAAGCCTGATGATGCCCGCGATAGAAAGCACGGTCTTATAATGCGTAATGAGAATTATCCGCGATTTATAACTTGCAATTTAATTAGCTTTCCACTTTTTTCATTAATATCTCCTTGAAAAACCGAACGGAGCAGGCTTTTGAGTCTGCTCCGTTTGGGGTTTTGTCAGTGTTTGGGGAATGGGATAACAGCGTCATAAAAGTCGGGGGTTTTGCTTAAGACGGCGATAAACTCATGCGGGGAATAGAAGCCCGGATAGATTTCCGTCAAATAACTCCGCGACTCCGTGACGTTTTTGATTACGCATTACGAATTACGCATTACGCATTACGAATTACGCATTAACTCTCCGCCTTGCTTTGGTTCCTCACGTTTCTCTCCGCGAACTGGATCAGGTTGAAGAGCGACGAGGCACCCTTGTCGAAATAGCCCGAGATGATGTCGGGGGAAAGGGTGAGGGCGAGCTTTTCGCGCTCGAGCACCGCCTCAACGATCTCCAGATCGATCATCATCGCGGCGGTGGTCAGGTTTTTGTAGCGCGATTTGTCGAGCGAGAACATCGTTTGGCTGTTGCTGTCCTCGGCGTTGTAGATAGCGCGGAAAACCTGATACTGGGCGCACATAAGATAGTTGCTGAGCGCGTTTGTCAGGCGCTTGCTGCCGAGCTGCGCCAGCAGGTCGTAGATAACGGTGGTGGTGTTCATCAGCAGCTTGCGGTTGATCTGGTTTATCATATTGCCCTTTAGGTGGCGGATATCGTCGCTTTCGGGCAGATCGCTGACCATCGAAGGGCTGCGCTGCACCGTGCGCCCGAGCAGATAATCGGTGGAAACGTCGTAGTATTCCGCCGCCTTCACAAGAAAATCGAGCCCGCACTCGCGCACTCCCTTTTCATAATGCGAGAGCAGCGCCTGCGATATCTCCAGATCCTGAGCCGCCTGTTTTTGGCTCAAGCCGCGTTCCTTGCGCAAAAAAGTCATAATTCTCGGAAAATCCTTGTTCAAAACCTTGACCCCCATTTATTTTCGGTGTATAATATGATAATTAATGATTGATGATTTAGTGAACAGTGAAGGGCGGGCGCTGTCCGCACCCGATTTGTATTGGTGCGGTGCGGTTAGAAAGCGTCGCTTCTTATACTGTCATCTTGAGCGGTTTGCGAAGCAAAATTTGCGATAGCAAATAGTCGAAAGATCCCCTTCGGCACCGTTCGGAATGACAGCGTTTGCAATTTGTAACTTCACTTTCAACCTCCACCTTTAAACTTATACGATAAGTATAATATATCATAAACAAATTGTAAATACGATTTGGAGCTTTTTATGAAATCTTACGTCATTCACTTCATTCGCCACGGCGCTGTCGACGAAACGCTGTCGGGAAAGTATATCGGCACCACCGACCCGCCGCTTTCCGACAAGGGCAGGGCGGCGCTGCGCAGGCTCGATTTTGAAATGAGATATCCCGGCGCTCAGGCGCTTTTCACAAGCCCCTTGAAGCGCTGCACCGAGACCTGCAAAATTCTTTATCCGAATTTAAAGCCGCTCGTTATCGCGAATCTCAGCGAGTGCAATTTCGGCGAGTGGGAGGGTAAAACCGCCGACGAGCTTAAGGATGACGCTGATTTTCGGAAGTGGCTCGCGGGCGACAACACGGTGAAGCCTCCGAGAGGGGAGAGCAACGCCGATTTCGTCCGCCGTATCTGCAAAATGTTCGAGAGCATAGTCGAGGGCTTGATGAAAACCGGCACCACCGAAAGCGTCATCGTCACCCACGGCGGCGTAATAATGACGCTGCTGGCGGTCTACGGTCTGCCGCAGGCAAAGCCCTTTGAATGGACGATGGACAACGGCTTCGGCTACTCCGTCCGCATCACCCCGATGCTGTGGCAGCGCGGAAAGGTGACCGAGGTATTCAAGCGTATTCCCGAACAAAAGGAAGAAGACCCATGCTGAATCTTACAGTACATAGATTAAAGGAGATAATTAACATGAACAATTACAGGATCACTTTGCTTAAGGGCGACGGTATCGGTCCAGAGATCGTCAATCAGGCGGTAAAGGTTTTGGACAAGGCTGCGGAGAAGTTCGGCTTCACCGTCACATATGACGAGGCGCTGCTCGGCGGCTGCGCGATCGACGCCACGGGCGTGCCGCTTCCCGAGGAAACTGTAGCCAAATGCAAGGCTAGCGACAGCGTTCTTCTGGGCGCGGTCGGCGGTCCCAAGTGGGACAGCCAGCCCGGCAATAACCGCCCCGAAGCCGGACTTTTGGGCATACGCGGCGCTCTCGGACTTTTCGCGAACCTGCGCCCCTCGGTGATTTTCGGACCCCTGAAAAGCGCTTCTCCCATCAAGGACGATATCATCGGCGACAACATGGATATTATGATCGTCCGTGAGCTCACCGGCGGCATTTACTTCGGCGAGCGCGGCAGAAAAGAGGTCGGCGGTCAGCCTGCGGCTTGGGATACCGAGCAGTACACCGTCTCCGAGATCGAGCGCATCGCACGCGTCGCCTTTGATCTTGCGATGAAGAGAGGCAAAAAGGTGACCAGCGTCGACAAGGCGAACGTGCTGGAATCCTCCAGATTATGGCGTGAAACCGTTATCCGCGTGGCAAAGGACTATCCCGAGGTCGAGCTCAACCATATGTATGTCGACAACTGCGCCATGCAGCTTGTGCGCAATCCCAAGCAGTTCGACGTTATCGTGACCTCCAACATCTTCGGTGATATTCTCTCCGACGAGGCTTCAATGATCGCCGGCTCCATCGGAATGCTCGCGTCCGCCAGCCTTTCAGGCGGAAAGCTCGGTCTGTATGAGCCTATCCACGGCTCCGCGCCCGACATCGCGGGTCAGAATATCGCAAATCCGTTGGCGACGATACTGTCGGTCGCTATGATGCTGCGCTATTCACTCAATCAGCCCGAGGCGGCTGTCGCTATCGAGGAAGCGGTGGCAAGGGTGCTTGAGGAAAACCGCACGCCCGATATTTATGAGGACGGAAAGAATAAAGTAAGCTGCGAAGAGATGGGTGATCTTGTCTGCGCGCAGCTCTAAGGTGAGTTATGGAATTATTTGATATGCACTCCCACATCCTGCCCGACTTTGACGACGGCGCCAAGGACGTGGACGAAAGCCTGCTCCTTATCAACGAGCTGCGCAAGCAGGGTGTGAGGAACATCTGTCTGACCCCGCATTTTTATACAATCAACAACCCCGACCTTTCGGGCATCACCTACGGCAAATCGCACTATATCCTTACAGAGTTCCCCTATAACACTCATTTTTCGGAGCGCACCATCCAGCGTTTTTACATGCTGATACAGAACTACGGGATGCGCCCCGTAATGCCTCATGTGGAGCGCTATCCCTATCTGCTCGATCATCCCGACGTGATAGCCCAGCTCAAGGACGTCGGCGTGGTCATCCAGACCAATATTTCCAACTACACCAAGGAAGCGCCTTTTTTCAGAAAGCAAAAGCTGCTCAAGTTCATTAAGCGCGGGCTGATCGACATCCTCGGCTCCGACACCCACTCCATGGAGCACAATCCTCCAAACGAGTTCCGCGAGGCTGTGCAGACCATCACACAAAAATGCGGTCAGCGTGAAATGAACCGTATGATGACCACGGCAGAACACATTTTCAAAAAAAGTCTGTGATATAAAAAACCGGAGACCGGCTCGCTTTGAGTCGGTCTCAGCTTTTGTTGTAATTCATTGTGCTGTAGGGTCAGGTCTTGTTTCTGCCTTTATCTGCGGCACGGTCGAGACCGAGCCCTGCTTTTTTGTTTTGAGCTAAGCCCATCACAGAACATCACGAAAATCACACTACTATATTATAATATGTTTTTTATATTTATACATCTTTGATTACAGTAAAAAATAAAATATATATAATACAAAAACTACTGTGAATAGTGTGATGGGTCGGCTGTAGCCCGTGATTAATGAGCAATGCCGACCCTTTTTCCGTTTTGATTCTGTTTTGGATTATTTCGCTTCGTCGGCGATACAATCGTCAAGCGCCTTGATGATGGCAGCCTTGTTCATCTTTCTGCCGATGAAAACGAGCTTGTTGACGCGGTCGCCGTAAACCGGGTGCCAAGCCGCCGCGATATCGGGATTCATCGCCAAAATCTCCTTGCGCTCCTGCTCGGGGAAGGCGGCTATCCAGTCGCCGTCGTCGGTGGCGTATTTCTGCTTGCCGCTCTGCTCAAAGATATAGGCGGTGTTGGGCGCTTCGGTCACCCAGAACAGACCCTTGGCGCGGATGACCTCCTTCGGCCACGCGTTGAAAATAAAGTTTTCAAACTTCTCCTTGTCAAAGGGCTTCACGTTCTGATAAACAAAGGTGCCGATGCCGTATTCCTCGGCTTCGCCTTCCTCATGGTGATGGTGGTGATGATGGTGGTGACCGTGCTCATGCTCATGCTCGTCGTCATCGTCATCATCGTCGTCATCGTGGTGATGATGCCCGTGGTGCTCGTGCTCGTCGTCGTCATCGTCGTCGTGGTGATGGTGATGCTCGTGGTGCTCGTGCTCGTCGTCG
>ONHJ01000154.1 GCA_900317595.1 uncultured Eubacteriales bacterium
TCCCAAGCGCCGTCCTTTGTTACGCCGACGTCGGCAAAGCCGACCTTTTGATAGCATTTATGCGCGGGCGCGTTGTTCTTAAAAACGCCGATCCCAACCTTTTCGGCGCCGAGAAAGTCAAAGGCGTATCTAAGCCCCAAGCGAAGCATTTCGGCGCCATAGCCCCTGCCCCTTGCGGTGCTGTCAACGACGACCCAGCCGAAGCGGAGAAGCTTCCTGTCGCCGTTTATATACCTCATAATGAAATGACCGACGATCCTGTCGCCGTCAAACGCCGTCCACGGATAAAAGTTATCCGGCTCGGCGCAGTCGCCGTTTTCCTGTCTGTATTTTTGATCGATGGTTTCTGCGGATACCGGATGGTCTCCGAAGCGTTCTCCGCCCCATTTCACAAAAACGTCCTTGTCCTGCACCCATTTTGCGATCGCCTGCGCGTCGCAGCTTTTATACGGTCTGAGCTTCAGCATAATCTTACCTCACGATGTTTTTTTATATTTTAACACTTTTATGTCAGCCAAGTCAAGAAGGCAGAAAAAAGGTTGGCTTTTTGCGCGTTCCGTGGTATGATAAAAATGGGAGTGACTAACCAAATGAAACGAATACAGAAAACGCTCAGCCTGTTTCTGACATTTATGAAAATCGGGCTGTTTACCTTTGGCGGCGGCTACGCGATGATCCCGTTGATACAGCGCGAGACCGTCGAAAACAAAAAATGGATCGGCGACGATGACATTCTGGAGATCGTCGCGATCGCGGAATCGACCCCGGGGCCTATCGCCATCAATGCTGCGACCTTTATCGGCTGTCGCGTCGGCGGATTTTCGGGCGCGCTGGCGGCGACCGTAGGAGTGGTGCTGCCGTCATTCGCGATCATCACCGCGATCTCCTTTGTGCTTGCGGCTTTTCAGGACGTACTTTGGATCAGGTACGCCTTCAACGGAATACGAGCGGGCGTTCTGGCGCTGATCGTCAAGGCGCTGTGGTCGATGTACAGGCAAAGCCCGAAAGGGATTTTTGCTTACCTGATAATGCTCGGCGCGTTCGCCGCGGCGGCGTTTTTACCCGTCAACGTCGTCTTTGTGATACTGTTCTGCGCGGCGGCAGGGATAGTGCAAGCGCTGATAATCGGCAGGAGGGATAAGCGATGATTTACCTTGACTTGTTCCTCACGTTTCTGAAAGTCGGGCTGTTTACGTTCGGCGGCGGCTACGCGATGCTGCCGATGATCCGCGACGAGGTGACCGCGCACGGCTGGCTGGAGGAAAGTGAACTAATCGACTTCATCGCCGTCAGCGAGAGCACGCCCGGGCCGTTCGGCGTAAATATCGCGACCTTCGTCGGCACGCGGACAGGCGGCATTTTCGGCGGCATATGCGCGACGCTCGGCGTTGTTCTGCCGTCCTTCGTGATAATACTGATCGTCGCGCGGTGCTATCAAAAATTCAAGCACAACAAGCTCGTCGCCGGAGCGATGAACGGCTTAAAGCCCGCTGTTATCGGCTTGATCGCGGCAGCACTGCTCTCGCTCTCGCAAGCGGTATTCTTTCCGGCGGGCTCGGGCGCTGCGGTTTTCGGCACTGCTCAGCTTTATGTGTCGCTCGGCATTTTCGCCGCGGCGGTCGTGCTGGCGTTCAAAAAGCTCCACCCCATCCTCATCATCCTGCTCTCCGCCGTCATCGGCGTGATCGCCGGGTATGCTGTTTAAAGGTTTAATTGTATCAGCCCTGTCCACGCAATGGATTGCCGTGACCGCCTGCCGGGCTTTTGCTTTTTATGAATCGAAAAAATGAAAAAGATTCGCTCGGCAAGCAGCAAATAATTATTGTAATTCGCGTTTTAATATGGTAAAATAATAATACCATAATAAAAGGGGGCTGTTCAAATGAAAATCGCAATGGCAAACGATCACGCGGGCACATCAATGAAAAACGAGATCAAGGCTTATCTGGAAACTCAGGGACATACTGTTGTGGACTTCGGGACCTATGACGAAGAATCCTGCGACTTGTCGGATTTTGTCCTTCCTGCCGCTTTAGCTGTCGCAAAAGGAGAATGTGACAGGGGAATCTTCGTTGACGGCGTAGGCTACGGCAGCGCAATGATCTCCAACAAGGTCAGCGGCATCTACGCCTGCGTGTGTCAGGACCCGTTCTGCGCACAGTTGGCGCGTCAGCACAACGATTCAAACGTGCTTTGCCTGGGCGCGAAGATCATCGGCGGAATGATAGCTATGGAAATCGTGAAGACCTTTATGAAAACCGAACCGCTGACAGCCGACAAATATGTCAGGCGCGTCAAAAAGGTTCAAAAAATCAACGACGAGCACTGCGTACCCGTAAAGTAAACCGTTCAAAAAACCGGCGCCGAAAATCGATCGGTGCCGGCTTTTTATATTCAGTATTCGATAAAACGGCAACTGTCACCGATTTAGAAACACATATTTTCTCAGCCGCTCCATCGCTTCGATCACGAGGGAATGAGGTACGGCGAGGTTCATTCTGATGCCCCATTCGTCGTGGAAAGGCGCTCCCTGCTGCCACGCGACGCCGACGTCCCAGCCCCTTCGGATCAGGTCGTCGACCGTGATACCCTGCGCCTTGCACCGGTCCTCGCAGTGCAGGAACAGCATATAGGTACCCTCGGGCTTTAAAAGCGCAACGTCCTTGAAATGCTCACAAATATATTCATACGCATAATTGACGTTCCGGGAAAGCACCTGTCACAGCTCG
>ONHJ01000022.1:0-14431 GCA_900317595.1 uncultured Eubacteriales bacterium
ATTCTCGCCTCCAAAATCGCCTGCTCGTTTTTAGCGTCGTCATATTCGCTGTTCTCGCTGAGGTCGCCGAACGAACGGGCAACTTTGATTTTCTCGGCAATTTCTTTACGTTTAACGTTAATAAGCTCCGAAAGCTCGTCCTCAAGCTTTTTATGGCTCTCAATAGTAAGCATAGTAGGTTTTTGTGCCATGGTAAATTCCTCCTAAATTTTCTTGTAATTGATTATTGTGCATACTTAGTTATTATAGGCTTTTTTAGCGCTGATGTCAAGGATTTTGGCACAGTGTTTTAGAGTTTAGAGTTCAGAGTTTAGAGTTTAATTGATTTAGAGGAAACGTTTGATATACAGTTTAAAGCCTCCCCCGTCACTTGTTACGGGGGAGGTGCCGCCCTAAGGCGGCGGAGGGGGCAGACGTTTCCAATATTACTAACCTATCCTTTACAGTTGTAGGGGTCGGTCTTGACCAACCCGTGGTTTGATTATTAAACGTTTGGATTGTTATCGCGGTACGGTCAGCTATGCATGGGTGATGTTATTCAAATCAAGATTTGGACATCACCTCAAAGACCGTACCCTACAGTGATAATCAAATATTTCCGCAAGCGATTTTACCGTTTGACCGCCCGTTTCTCCGTAGCAGCTCAGCGGCACAAGGCTTCCGAGCTGATAAAAGCCGCAGAGCGTGTACAGCGCCGAGCCGAAGTATTCCGCGCTCAGTCCGTCGGGCTTCAGCTTTTCAAATATCTCGGGCAGGGTTACGGCGTAGCTGTGATAAATCTCCCCGAACAGCCGAACATAAGGCTTGCCTGCTGTCAGCAGGACAGCATTTTTCTTTATCGGAATATAAGCGCAGATTTTTGTAGGAGCGACGACAAAATCGCAGTTCAAAAGCTCGCTTGTCCTGCGCGTTATCACGGCGGACGCTCCCAGCTCAGACAGCGCCATCCTGCGAATTCTGTCGTAGGGGAGAAGGTCGAAGGTCACGGCGACGGGATTTCGGCATAGCTTAAGCGCCTCAAACAAAAGGTCGGGGGAGTGCGCCTCGGGGTCGAAAATCCCAAGCTTTAAGTCAAGCGGATTTTTAATTCTCCTCAGCACGCCGAGCGCCATATTCACGCAAAGCCGTTCTGAAAAATTGTTCGAGCAAAACCGCGTCAAGCCCTCGGGCATGGCGACGTTTTCATCCGCGAGAATAAGCTTCTCGTTACCTGCCGCGCGGTACAGCTTGCTTGGTTTGAGCTTACCGCTCCTGCTGTAGTATGTAAGCTGATTTACCGCGATACCGCCGCCGCGGACAACAGCCGATTTTACTTTATCTCCGCGGATACTGTTGAAGATTTTGATAAATTTATTTTTATTGTCAAACGGAATGACGTTTAGTGAAGTGAGCAAAAAAATCCCTCCCATAATAGATATGACGGGAGGGATTATAAATATGAAATTAAGCTTTGGCAAATTGACTGTTATACAGCTCGGCGTAAAAACCGCCCTTTTCGAGCAGCTCGTCGTGCCTGCCCTGCTCGACGATATTGCCGTCGCGCATAACCAAAATAACGTCGCTGTCCTTGATTGTGGACAGGCGGTGGGCGACAACAAAGCTCGTCTTGCCCTTCATCATCTCGGCAAACGCCTTTTGAACGCGGATTTCGGTCAGGGTGTCAATCGAGCTCGTCGCCTCGTCCAAAATCAGCACGCTCGGGTTAGTCAGCATTGCCCTCGCAATACACAAAAGCTGGCGCTGACCAACGCTGAGGTTGCTGCCTTCCTCACCGATAACCGTGTTGTAGTCCTGCGGCATACGGCGGATAAAGCTGTGTGCGTGGGCGGATTTTGCCGCGGCGATAACCTGTTCGTCGGTCGCGTTTTCCGCACCGTAACGCAGGTTTTCCATAATCGTGCCGCTGAACAGCTTGCTGTCCTGCAAAACCATACCGAAGCAGCTCCTTAGCTCGTCGCGCTTCATCAGCGAGATATCCTCGCCGTCGAGGAAAATCCTGCCGCTGTTCACCTCGTAAAACCGCATAAGCAGGTTGATAAGCGTGGTTTTTCCGCAGCCCGTCGGGCCGACAATCGCAACGTGGCTGCCGCTTTTTACATCGAGGGAAAAGTTTTTGATAAGCGGCTTGTCGGGGGTGTATGAAAAGCTTATATCGTCAAATTTAACGTTGCCCTTGCACGGCTCGGGAGCGGAATTTGCTCTGCTGTCGTCGGGCTCGCTCTGCGCGTCGAGCACCTCAAAAACTCTGTCGGAAGCGGCAAAGGCGGTTTGCAATTGAGTGAGCACGCCCGTGACCTCGTTAAACGGCTTGGTGTACTGGTTGGCGTAGGTCAGGAAAGCCGAAAGCTGACCGACCGTCAGTCCGCCCGAGATTGCCGAAATCGCGCCGAAAATTCCGACCGCGGCGTAAACCATAGCGTTTACAAACCTCGTCGTCGGGTTGGCAAGCGCGCCTGCAAACTGCGCCTTAAAGCCCGACACAAAGAGCTTTTTGTTGAGCCTGTCAAAGCCCTCGCAGGCTTCATCCTCGTACGAAAAAGCCTTTACAAGCTGCTGATTGCCGACGTGCTCGTTGACGTAGGCGGAAATCTCGCCGTTTAGCAGCTGCTGTTCGGTAAAGCGGCGGTGCATAAGCCTGCCGATAAACGTCGCCGCGAACAGCGATAGCGGAGTTAAAACCACAACCGCAAGGGCAATCCAAGCGTCAATGCTCACCATGAAAATCAGCGTTCCGATGATGGTCACAACGCCCGAAAAGAGCTGTAAAAATATCTGAGTAAGTCCGTCGCCCACAGCGTCGATATCGTTAATCACGCGGCTGATAAGGTCGCCGTGAGGGTTCGAGTCGATGTAGGAGAGGGGCACGGAGTTGATTTTTCTGAAAATATCGCGCCGCAAATCCCTGACAGCGCGGAAACTGATTGTGTTAATCAGCTGAGTCATCAGCCATTGGAACACGCTCACGCCGAGCAGCGAAGCGCCGATAAGCGCAATCGTTTTTGCGACTTCGGCAAAGTTTACGTTGCCCTCTGCGATGATGTTATCAATCGCGCTGCCGACAAGTACGGGTATCAAAAGCGTGAGCGATACACTGATGACCGCGAATAAAAGCGATAGCAAAAGTAAGCCGTAGTATGGTCGCATACGGCGGATAACTCTCATAAAAGAGGAAGCGTTTTTCATCATTTTTGCGCCTCCTTTTCGTGCTGCTGAGATAGGTAAATCTCGCGGTAGGTGCGGCAGCTTTCAAACAATTCGTCGTGAGTTCCCGCGCCTGCCAGTTCGCCGTCGCTGAGCACCAAAATTAAATCGGCGTTTTTAATTGTAGAGCACCGCTGGGTGACAATCAACACTGTAGAATCGCCCTTGCTCTGTGCAAGAGCCTGCCGCAGAGCTGCGTCGGTCGCAAAGTCGAGAGCCGAAAAGCTGTCGTCCAAAATCAAAAGCTTCGGCTTGCCGACAATCGCCCTCGCAATGCAAAGCCTTTGGCGCTGACCGCCGCTGAAATTCCTGCCGCCCTGCTCAACCCTGCTGTCAAGTCCCTGTGGGGTCTTAGAGACAAAATCATACGCCTGAGCGGTTTTAAGCGCTTCCCAAAGCTCATTATCGTCAGCGCCCTGAGAGCGCCACTTTAGGTTGTCGCGGATAGTTCCGCTGAACAGCACACTCTTTTGCGGAACAATGCCGATTTGCTCCCTGAGCTGTTCAAACGGATACTCGCGCACGTCAACGCCGTCAAGTTCGACCGCGCCGCTTTTAACGTCGTAAAACCTCGGAATAAGGCTGATAAGCGTACTTTTGCCGCAGCCTGTCGTGCCGATAATTCCCACGGTTTGACCGCGTTTAATCTTAAAGCTTATGTCCGTCAGCTCGTCGTCGCCGCCGGGATAGCTGAAGCTTACATTTTTGAATTCTATTTTGGGGCTATTTTCTTTTACAGAAATATAATCCTTTGTCTTTTCCTTAACCGAGGGCTCGGTTTCGAGCACCTCATTAATCCTCGCCGCCGAAGCGCTGCCCTGAGTCATCAGCAAAACAAGGTTCGCGACAACAATCATTGCGAGCAAAATCTGCGTCATATAGCTGACGAGCGCCACGATATCGCCGGTGCTCATCTCACCGACATTTACGTTGACCGCGCCGAACCAGATAATCAGGATAATCGCGATATTAGTGACGGCGTAGGTGACGGGGTTGAGCAGCGCGGAAATCCTGCTCACCCTGATTGAAGCCTTCGCCAAATCCTCGGTGGCAATGTCTACGCGCTCATACTCGCTTTTCTGCCGCGAGAACGCCCTGATAACCCTGTTGCCCGATAAATTCTCGCGCGTGAGCAGACCGATACCGTCGAGCTTTTTCTGAATTGCGCCGAACATCGGTATGGTCTTTGTCATCACAAGGTACAGCGTAAGACCAATCAGCACAGCCGCGCCGAAGAAGATAAGCGAAAGCTTTAGATTAATAGTCATCGCCATAACGAGCGAGCCGATAATAATAAACGGCGCGCGCGTGAGCAGTCGGATAATCATTGCGATATTTTGTTGAACGCGGTTTGTGTCGTTCGTAATTCTCGTGATAAGCGAGGGAGTTGTCAGCCTGTCAATCTCCGAGTGGGAGAGCGAGTTGATGTGCTCAAACAGCGCGCGGCGGATTTTTGTGCCTGCGCCCTGGGACGCCTTGCTCGCAAAATACTGGCAGAACAAAGCGCTTGTCAGTCCCGTTGCGGCGAGCCCGACAAGTACAAATCCCATCCTTATCACATAGCCCTTGTCGTGCAGCTGATTTATCCCGACGTCAATAATGTTCGCCATAACCAGCGGAACAAACAGCTCGAGTATAGCCTCGAACAGCTTGCACAACGGACCGATAATACATTCTTTTTTATAGTCAGCCAAAAATCTTCTGAGCTTAAACATTTTTTCATTCCTAAACAATTTTACTACGGTTATTATACATCAAAAAAAGAAATTTTTAAATTATTTTTTAAAAATTGCATAAAACACTGCAATTTTTCCCGATTTGGAAGCATAAGTGAAAGGCCTTTTAAATTTATGTAACCAAGGAGATAAAATGAATACAAAAAATATTGGCTTTGTAATTGAGCCGCGAGAAATAATGAATAACGAATGGTACACCGAGCCGAACACAATGCACCTTTACCGCCATTGCCGCCTGAGGGCAAATTACTCCGATACAAAGTGGAGAGGCATTGAGCTTAAAAGAGGTCAGTTTGTGACGAGCATTAATACTCTTTCCGAGGAAACAGGGTTAAGCGTTCGCCAGGTCAGAACCGCGATTGACAAGCTTGTCGAGACAGGCTATCTGTCGAATAAATCAAGCAGCAAAAACCGCATAATAACGGTATTGAACTATGACAGTGAACAGCAAAATGACAAGCTGATTGACAAGCAAATCGACAAGCAGACTGACAATCCCACGGCAAACGAACAGCAATCTGACGACAGGCAGTTGACAACAGATAACAATAAAAACAAAGAAAACAAAAATAACAAGTATAATTATAATCGTCGCGAATCGAAATCGAGAAGAAATTGCAGCTATGATTTGAAAGATGTTATGAAGTTTGATACCTTGGACTTTATGGACGAAGAAGGCTGGGAGGAAAAGGCATTCGGAATAAAAAGGTGAAATGTCGCGTAGCGACAAAAGGTGATTCCCCTCGTAGGGGAAATGGGCGAAGCCCAAAAGGGTTGCCGACGTGCTAAGGTTGCCGTTTTCGCCAGAAAAAGGTGTCATTTCGCTTTGCGAAATGACGGAGGGGGCAGACGTTTCCGATAATGCCAACCTTTCCGTTACATTCGTAGGGGCGGACCCGTGTGTCCGCCCGGGAAACGTGAACCGTGTTAATCACACAATCCGTTTTATTCGCGATAAACGAACGTAAAATTCAACACACAAAAGCACATTAAAAATTAAATGATTTGTTCCTGTCCTGCGGGCGGACACACGGGTCCGCCCCTACGGTGTAAATTATATGTATGCATTTTGGTTTATAACGCTGATATGCCAATGATTGCCATTTGTGGTGACTTTTACGGTGGCTTTTTAAAAGCAAACTCACCGCAAGTCACCTGAATTCCGTTGACAGCAAAACAGGGCGGACAAACCGTCCGCCCTAAAGCTTAACTTAACTTAAATTATAATCGACTTTCCGCTCATTTCCTCGGGTTGGTCGAGGTTCATAATCTTGAGCATTGTCGGCGCGATATCAGCCAAAACACCGCCCTCGCGGAGCTTGCAGTCGTAACCGATTACGCAGAAGGGAACGGGGTTGGTGGTGTGAGCCGTGAAGGGCTCGCCGTCCTCGTCAATCATCTTGTCGGCGTTGCCGTGGTCAGCGGTGATTATAGCCGCGCCGCCCTGAGCGAGCACAGCGTCAATAACCTTTCCTACGCAGGTATCGACCGCCTCAACCGCCTTAACAGCCGCCTCGAATACACCTGTATGACCTACCATATCGCAGTTTGCGAAGTTGAGCACTATCATATCGTACTTGCCGCTCTCAATCGCGGGAATGAGCTTGTCGGTAACCTCATAAGCGCTCATCTCGGGCTGCAAATCGTATGTAGCGACTGAGGGAGATTTAACGAGAATTCTGTCCTCGCCGTCGTACTGCTTCTCAACGCCGCCGTTGAAGAAGAAGGTGACGTGAGCGTATTTCTCAGTCTCGGCGATACGCAGCTGGGTCAAACCGTTTTTGGAGAGATACTCGCCGAGGGTGTTGACGAGCTTCTGCGGCTTGAAGGCGATCTCGACGTTGGGCATGGTCGCGTCGTACTGGGTCATGCAGACGTAGGTGACGGGGAAGCGGCCGTTTCTGCGCTCAAAGCCGGTGAAATCGTCGTCGACGAAGGTGCGGGTGATCTCGCGCGCTCTGTCGGGACGGAAGTTGTAGAAGATAACGGAGTCGTTTTCTTTGACGGTGTCGCCGCCCGCGATGACGGAGGGCAGCATGAACTCGTCTGTCACGCCGTTGTCATAGCTGTTCTGTACCGCCTGAACGGGATCGGTCTCCTGAACGCCCTCGCCGTAAACGATCGCGGAGTACGCCTTCTCGACGCGCTCCCAGCGGTTATCTCTGTCCATCGCGTAGTAGCGGCCGCTGATGGTGGCGATCTTGCCTACGCCGATCTCCTCGCACTTTTCGACTGCCTGAGCGACGTATTCCTTCGCGCTGGAGGGCGGTACGTCACGGCCGTCAAGGAAGGCGTGGATATAGACCTTGGAGAGTCCCTTGCGCTTAGCAAGCTCCAAGATACCGTATAGGTGGGTATTGTGGCTGTGAACGCCGCCGGGGGACAGCAGACCAAAGAGATGCAGGGAGCTGTCGTGCTCCTTGCAGTTGTCGATCGCCTTGTTCAGCGCTTCGTTCTCAAAGAAGTCGCCGTCCTCGATGGACTTGGTGATACGGGTCAGCTCCTGATAGACGATGCGGCCGGCGCCCATGTTGGTGTGGCCGACCTCGCTGTTGCCCATCTGGCCGTGGGGCAGACCGACGTCGAGACCCGACGCGCCGATCATGGTGATGGGATTTTTGAAGAACAGTTGGTCAAGATACGGGGTGCGCGCGTAGGTGATGGCGTTGCCGTACTTGGGAGCGATACCAAAGCCGTCCATGATGATTAATGCAATAGGTTTTTTCATATAATGATCCTCTCTATGTAGGAGTAGGTTCCTTTAGATAAAGGTAACTGTTACCGGACATCAATTGTCACGGTGATCGGAGGTTGACAACCCTCCGCCCTGTCGGGCACCTCTCCTGTGTATGGATTCTGTTATCCAAATCAACAGATTTGGACAGGATCTCACCTTAGGAAAGGGAGGCTGAAGAATCAGGATTATTCGGGCTTGGTCGCGTCAACGATCGCCGCGAATTTCTCGGCTACGAGAGAAGCGCCGCCGATCAGACCGCCGTCAACGTTGGTCTTGGAGAGCAGCTCAGCCGCGTTCTTGTCGTTCATGGAGCCGCCGTACTGGATGGTGACGCCGGAAGCGACCTCGAGACCGTACTTCGCCTTGAGGCACATACGGATGAATTCGCAGACTTCCTCTGCCTGCTCAGCGGTAGCGGTCTTGCCGGTGCCGATCGCCCATACGGGCTCGTAAGCGATGACGACGTTAGCCATCTCCTCGGGAGTGACGTCCCACAGGTCGAGCTTGATCTGGCGGGCGATGACCTCGTTGGTGATGTCGCACTCACGCTCCCACAGCAGTTCGCCTACGCAGACGATGGGCTTGAGACCCGCCGCCAGAGCAGCCTTGGTGCGCTTGTTGACGGTCTCGTCGGTCTCGCCGAAGTACTGTCTGCGCTCGGAGTGGCCGATCACGACATATTCTACGCCCATTTCCTTGAGCATACCGGTGCTGATCTCGCCGGTGAAAGCGCCGCTCTCCGCCCAGTGGCAGTTCTCAGCGCCGATCTTGATGTTGGTGTCCTTGGTGACTTCGATCGCGGTAGCGAGGTCTACGTAAGGTACGCAAGCGACGACTTCGCATTCAGCGTCCTTGACGAGGGGAATGATCTCCTCGAGCAGCGCCTTAGCCTCAGAGGGGGTCTTGTTCATCTTCCAGTTACCGGCGATGATGGTTTTTCTCATGCCTTTAGTTAATGCGTCAAGTATCATAATAAACAATCCTTTCGTATGGTAACAGAGGGCGACGAGCGCCGCCCTCCTTCGTTGTTAATTAGTCTTTGTCAGCGATAGCCGCGATACCGGGCAGAACCTTGCCCTCGAGGTACTCGAGAGAAGCGCCGCCGCCGGTGGAGATGTGGCTCATCTTGTCGGCAAAGCCGAGGTTGACGACAGCCGCAGCGGAGTCGCCGCCGCCGATGATGGTGGTAGCGTCGGTCTCAGCGAGAGCCTTCGCGACCGCGATGGTGCCCTCAGCGAGGATCGGGTTCTCGAATACGCCCATAGGACCGTTCCAGACGACGGTCTTAGCGGACTTGACAGCCTCTGCGTACAGCTCACGAGTCTTGGGACCGATGTCCAGACCCATGCAGTCAGCGGGGATCTCGCCCGCGTCGTAAACCTCGGTGTCGATCGGAGCGTCGATCGGATCGGGGAAACTCTTAGTGCAGACGGTGTCGATGGGCAACAGGAGCTTCTTGCCGAGCTCCTCGGCCTTCTTGATCATCTCGTTGCAGTAATCGAGCTTGGTGTCGTCTACGAGAGAGGTGCCGATCGCCTTGCCCTGCGCCTTAGCAAAGGTATAAGCCATGCCGCCGCCGATGATCAGGGTGTCGCACTTCTCGAGGAGGTTAGAGATAACGTTGAGCTTGTCCGCAACCTTTGCGCCGCCAAGGATCGCGACGAAGGGACGAACGGGAGCTTCTACCGCGTTGCCGAGGTAGTCGATCTCTTTCTGCATGAGGTAACCGACTGCGGTGCACTTGATATGATCGGTGACGCCGACGGTGGAGCAGTGAGCGCGGTGAGCGGAGCCGAAAGCGTCCATAACGAATACTTCAGCCAGAGAAGCCAGCTCAGAGCTGAACGGCTCGAGGTTCTTAGTCTCTTCCTTGCGGAAACGGGTGTTCTGGAGCAGAACGACGTCGCCGTCCTTCATAGCGGCAACAGCAGCCTTGGCGTTCGCGCCGACGACCTCGTCGTCGTTAGCGAATACGACTTCCTTGCCTAAAAGCTCGCTCAGGCGAACCGCGACGGGAGCGAGAGAGAACTTCTCTTCGGGGCCGTTCTTCGGCTTGCCCAGATGGGAGCAAAGGATCAGCTGACCGCCGTCAGCGATGATCTTCTTGATGGTGGGGAGAGCGGCGGTGATACGGTTGTCGTTGGTGATCACGCCGTCCTTGAGCGGTACGTTGAAGTCACAGCGGCACAGTACCTTTTTGCCGGCGAAGTTGATGTCATCAACGGTGTACTTGTTGAGTTTCATGATAAAAACATCCTTTCTGTGTAACGGAAAGTCGCTGAATGTTAGTGTATACTAACCGCGGATATCCGATACCATAATTTTACTCCATAATTATATAACAAAAGGGTAACAGTTTGCAATAGCAAAATGGAATATTATTGGGGTTAATTGTTAAAAATAACAAGAAAAACGCCCCTTTCGGAGCGCTGTGCTATTCGATATCGTCCCAGTGGTGGCGGTGGAGCTCGCCTTTGGTGAGAAGCGTGGGGTAATCCCACTGGCGGAGCACCTCATAACAGCCGATGGCGACGGAGTTCGCGAGATTCAGAGAACGCGCTTCATCGATCATCGGGATACGGACGCAGCGGTCGGGGTATCGCATGAGAACGTGCTCGGGGATACCGCGCGTTTCCTTGCCGAAGATGATGTACGCGCCGTCGGGGTAGGCGACATCACTGTGCTTGCGGCGCGCCTTGGTGGAGAAGAAGAAATACTCTCCGCCCGCGGTCTTTTCGAAAAAGTCGTCGATCGAGTCGTAATAGGTGATGTCGACGAGATACCAGTAGTCGAGTCCCGCGCGCTTGAGGTTGCGGTCGGTGATCTCAAAGCCGAAGGGTCGCACTAAATGCAGCCTTGCGCCCGTAGCGGCGCAGGTGCGGGCAACGTTGCCCGTGTTCTGGGGGATCTCGGGCTCGAATAAAACGATGTTCAAAACTTTTTTATCTTGATTTTCCAATTTGTTTTTCCTCTTTTATCTTGGAATAAGCGAAATATAATCGCTAAAAATAAGTTTGTAATCGAGAATAGAACACGATTAAGGTAAGAGCCTTCCCCTTGAGGGAAAGGTGCCTCGCCAAAGCGAGGCGAATGAGGTGGAAGCCTTTCTGTTCTATCAATTGAAAAGATATGAATGAAGCGTTTTCACCTCATCTGACCTTTTCGGCATTTTGAGCCGAAAAACCCACCTTCCCCTCAAGGGGAAGGCTTGATTCAACCTATCCAAAACAGAAAGGAGTTGGTATTATGTCAAAAGCAATGTGCAGCAGCGGCGACTGCAAGGAGAAGAAGGGCGGCAGCCTGAAATGTATCCTCGGCGGTATGCTGGCGGGCGCGGCGGTCAGCGCGGGCGCGATCTGCCTGATGAGCAATAATAAGAAGATGCTGCAGAAAAAGGCGAACAAGGTAGCGCAGGCGATGGAGGAGCTGCTCGACAGCGCGAAGGATATGTTTCAATAAGTGAGGAGTTTTTGGTGGGCACTGCACACCCGTTTTCTATATAAATCCAAAACGCGGAGCGTTTCCCACAACTCCTAACTCCTCACTCCTAACTTCTCACTATTCATAAGGTGTTGAAAAAGTCATTCTTTTATGCTACACTTGATTTGATCAAGAAAGTGTAAAAGGAGAGATGAACATGGAACTGATCCGGAGCTTTACCGTCGACCATACCAAGATCGTCCCCGGTATTTTCCTCAGCCGTGAGGATCATGTGGGAAACGACATGGTCACGACCTATGATATCAGGCTGAAAAAGCCGAACCGTGAGCCTGTGATCGACGTCGCGGCGATGCACTCGCTCGAGCATATCATCGCGACCTATCTGAGGAACGATCCCGACTGGAAGGACGAGATCATCTACTGGGGCCCGATGGGGTGTCTGACGGGATTTTACCTGATCCTCAAGGGTAACCGCGCGCCCAAAGATATCTATGACCTGATCCTCGGCGCGTTCAAGGCGGTCGCCGACGCAGAGGTGATCCCCGGCGCGACGGCGGTGAACTGCGGGCACTATCTCATGCACAATCTCGGCATGGCGAAGTGGTACGCGGCAGAGTTCGCGGCATATCTGGAGGCGAACGCCGACGATCGCGCGATCTTTGAATATCCCAAGACCGAACGCCTGATTACCGACGAGGGACAGCAGTTCTTCGATTCGTAAGCGGCAAGGTGAAAGCTCCCGTTCCAGGGAGCTTTTTCTTATGAATGATGGCTTTATTCCGAGAAGTCCGTGAAGCTCAGGTTCAGGTCGACTGTGCCCTCGACGCCGTCGATCGAGCCGTCCTTGCTGTACTGCCACATGTCGAATTTGTAGTACATGGTGGGGAATTCGCGGTAGTCGGCGAGCCAGAAATCGTAGTCCTTCATGGTCTCAAAGTCGTACATGATCAGCATTTGAGAGGTGTTGGAGTAGACGATGGCTTTGTAGCCGGCGTTGGTGATGGTATCGCAGAAGGTCTCGGCGAGCGAGGTCAGCTCGTCGCCCGTGACCTTGTCCGTTCGCGCGTCGCCCTCGGCGATGTTCTCCCAGTCGAAGGCTACGGGGAAATCGAGCTTTCTGCCGTCGAGCTTCTCGATGGAGTAGTTCGCCTCCTGCGCGGCGTCCTCGACGCAGTTCGCCTGTGAGAAGAAATATGCGCCGATCTTCAAGCCTGCCGACTGAGCCTGCTCGTAATAGGTATCGAAATTCTTGTCCTCGTACAAGCCGCCCTCGTCGCCGTAGTAGCGGCCGCCGATACGCAGCATGACAAATTCCACGCCGGCGTTCTTCAGGGCGGTGAAGTCTACGTCGCCCTGAAATTCGCTCAGGTCGATGCCGAGATGAGAGATCTTCTTGCCGTTCTCATAATAGGCGGGGGTGCCGTCCTCTTCATATCGCAGGCCCTCTGCCGTGTAGGTGTTGACCTCGGCGCCCTTGACGGTCTGCAGCTCGATGTCGCCCATGACGGAATCGTTGATGGTAACGACCTCGCCCGACGAGGTGGGAACGGCGTTTTCGTCAACGTGCTTAGGCTGTAACAGGCGGCTGACGCCCCAGCCTACGCCGATGATCAGCGCCGCCGACAGCAGGATCGCCGCGATGATGATCGGGACACGATGCTTGCTCCGGGGTTGTTGTTTACTGTGCTTGCCGCCCTTAGAGCGGGAAGTTCGTTTTTTATCGTCTAAGTCAGCCATAAATGCTCCTTTTTGCGGTATTTTTACCCATATAGAATACCACAAAAGCGGATTATTGTAAATAAACTTCACAATAAGTTTACTTTTACTTGAAATAACGCAAAGATTCGTTTATAATATCTTTAACTAACGCATATCAAACGCATATCATCGGGAAAGGAGGAAGGCTCTTGCAAAGTCAGGGTTATCGCAAGCATACGACCGAGCAGATACTCAGAGCCATCGAGCTTTGTCCGACCATCGACAAGCTCTTTGAGATCGTCAAAAACGAGCAGATCGTGATACAGATGCAGAGCTTCAACTCCGCTTCCTCCCTGCCAAAGCAGGCGCCGAAGCCGATCCCCGATTTGTCTCCGCTGGACAGCCTGAAGATCAGGGTGCGCCAGGCGGTGATGGACGCGGCGCGCCTGAGGGGAGAGGTCGTTTCTGTTCCCGCTCCCGCTGTGCAGCCTGTCCGACACACTAAGGAACAGCTGATCCGCGCGGTGCAGACCTGTCCGACTATCGACAAGCTCTTTGAGCTGGTCAAGAACGAACATATCGTGATACGCATGAAGAGCTTCAACTCCGCTTCGGGACTGCCGCAGCATAGACTCAGCGGCGAGGAGCTCAAGCCCGACAAGAGCCCTCTCGACCGCTTGAAGGAGCAGGTGCTCGACGCGGTGATGAACAGTAACTAACGCGCTGTATTTCGCCGTTTTGAAACTGAATACGCAAAAAATACCGCCCTGTTTGAAACAGGGCGGTTTGTTGTACATGAAGCAATCAGTCAAGACGATTGCCGCAACCGACGCAGAAGGTCGCGGTCGGAGCGTTCGCGTAATTGCACTTGGGGCAAACCTTGACGTCAGACTGCGGCTGTGCGGGCTGCTCGGGTGCTGCGGGCTGCTCAGGCTGTGCGGGCTGAATGGGCTGTACGGGAGCAACAGGAGCAACAGGAGCCGTGGGGGCGGCGTTGTTCATGCCGCTGAACGGCGAAACATTCGGCTGCTTGTCAAAATCCTGATACTCGTCGCCGAGCACCTTCTTCTCGATCTGCTGTACGCTGTGGATCAGCTGACCGTAGCCGTACAGCACAAAGCTGCCGACCCATGCGAGCAAAGCGCCGAGCGCCGCGCTGACAAGTCCGCCGAAGATCAGAGCAACGCCCGCGCCTGCGGTGTAGCTGTAGCCGAGCATTGAGATGCCCGAGATCATCATGATCAGACCGCTCAGCGCCGCAAGGACGATGCCGATGATGCAAAGGACTTTTGCCAAAGTCCTGATTTTATTACCGATGTTTGTAAACATACCTCATTCTCCTTTGAATAAATACTTTCTTTTCGGGAACAGTTCTTCTGTTTCCGTTTTTTATTATAGTCCTTTTTACGATGTCCGTCAAGTGAGGAAACGGAGCGTTTATTCGGAGGCGGACTCTGCGCTGTCTGAGAGGATCATCTTGCCCTCGTGGTCGGTGTAGTAGTCGCCCTCGGGGATCAGCTGTGAGATCGGGATGATCGTGTAGCCCTCGCCCTGTATCATCTCGATGATCTTCGGCAGGGCTTCGGGGGTGTTTGTCGCGCCGTTGTGCATGAGGATC
>ONHJ01000022.1:14524-16978 GCA_900317595.1 uncultured Eubacteriales bacterium
ATCGCGCTCTTTGAGCCCTGATACGAGGTTGTTGTCATACTCTCCGTAGGGCGCGCGGAAGAGGGTGGGGGCGTGGTCGGTCAGCGCCTTGACCGCTTCGTTACAGCTGTCGATCTCCTTGAGCTGTTCTTCCTTTGAGAGCTGAGCCATATGCGGATGGGTGGCGCTGTGGTTGCCTACGTCGTGACCGCGTGAAAAAATCTCCTTGACGTCGTCGGGATAGTTCTCGACCCAGTCGCCGACAAGGAAGAAGGTGCTCTTGACGTCGTACTGATCGAGGATATCGAGCAGGGTGGAGGTCTGTTCGTTGCCCCACGCCGCGTCAAAGGAAATGGCGCAGACCTTCTCCTGCGTATCGACATAGTAGATGGGGATCTGCCGCGGCTCGGCGGCGGTGGAGGCGATCTTGCCCGAGGTGGAGGACGCGACCGCCAAGGCGATCACGCCGATCAGCACACAGGAGAAAAATATCGTCAGCTTTTTGCGCGTCAAAATCATAAAACTCATCGAATCACCGATATATGATATGCGCAGGAAAGCGGGGATATGACCGTGCTTTAACCCTTTACTGTAAGCACAGTGATATTGCACAGAATATCATCACAAATCTTGTAGGCAATGGGAATGGAAAAAAACACGGAAAATGGTATAATAATCGTATATATCCGATTATTATACAAATCTATATGCCCGCCCGGTTTGTCGCTTTGCGACAACGGGCGATGGCTGATTATACCATAAACTCCTATGGAGTTATGGTATAATAATTGTATATGGCTTTTATGCAGAGGTTTTTCGAAAATCATGATTCGTTGATAACGTTCAGAAAGTGAGGTCAGTATGAAGCAGTATATCATGGCGCTCGACTCCGGCACCACCTCGAACCGCTGTATTTTGTTCGATAAAGAGGGCAATATGCGCTCGGTCGCGCAAAAGGAATTCACCCAGTATTTTCCTCAGCCCGGCTGGGTCGAGCATGACGCGAACGAGATCTGGCAGAGTCAGCTCTCTGTCGCGCGCGAGGCGATGCGCAAGATCGGCGCGAGCTATGATGAGATCGCCGCGATCGGTATCACCAACCAGCGCGAAACGACCGTCGTGTGGGATCGCGTGACCGCTCAGCCGATCTACAACGCGATCGTGTGGCAGTGCCGCCGCACCTCCGACTATGCCGACGAGCTGATCGAAAGGGGACTGACCGATTCGTTCAGACAAAAAACAGGCCTGGTCATCGACCCGTACTTTTCGGCGACAAAGCTGCGCTGGATCCTCGAGAACGTCGACGGCGCGCGTGAGAAAGCCGAGCACGGCGATCTGCTGTTCGGCACGATCGACACGTGGCTGATGTACAAGCTCAGTAAGGGGCGTATCCACGTCACGGACTACAGCAACGCTTCGCGCACCATGCTGTTCAATATCAACACCCTTGAGTGGGATGAGGATATCCTCAATGAGCTGGAGATCCCCGCTTCCATGCTGCCCGACGTCAAGCCGTCGAGCTGTATCTACGGAGAATCCGACCCCGAGTTCTTCGGTGGGGCGATCCCGATCGCGGGCGCGGCGGGCGACCAGCAGGCGGCGCTGTTCGGTCAGACCTGCTTTGACGAGGGTGAAGCGAAGAACACCTACGGCACGGGCTGTTTCATGCTGATGAATACGGGCGAAAAGCCTGTCTTTTCCGACAACGGACTGCTCACCACCATCGCGTGGGGGCTCGACGGCAAGGTAAATTATGCGCTCGAGGGCTCGGTCTATGTCGCGGGCGCGGCGATCCAGTGGCTCAGAGATGAGCTAAAGCTGATCGACGGCTCGCCCGACAGCGAGTACTTCGCGACCCGCGTGAAGGACACGGCGGGGTGCTATGTGGTGCCCGCATTCACGGGTCTCGGCGCGCCGCACTGGGATCCCTATGCACGCGGCGCGATCGTCGGACTGACGCGCGGCGTGAACAAGTACCATCTGATCCGCGCGACGCTGGAGTCGCTCGCCTTCCAGACGAACGACGTGCTCCACGCGATGGAGCTGGATTCGGGCATGAAGCTCGGTTCCTTGAAGGTCGACGGCGGCGCGAGCATGAACAACTTCCTCATGCAGTTCCAGGCCGACCTGATGAACGCCCCGGTGCACCGACCCGTCTGCGTTGAGACGACCGCGATGGGCGCGTCGTATCTTGCGGGTCTTTCCGTCGGCTTCTGGGAGGACAAGGAGGACGTGCGCCGCCACTGGAGCATGGAGCGCGAGTTCGCCCCGGCGAAGGACGACGCATGGAGAGAACAGGAGATCAAAGGCTGGAATAAGGCCGTAGAAGCAACGAAAGGTTGGGCTAGGTGAGAATGAGGAATGAGGAATTAGGAATGAGGAATTAGGAATTGACAGAAGGAAACGTTGTATTTACAAAAAGTAAGAAATTTGCGGTCAGAATTGTGAAGCTGTTTCAGTATCTGCGAAATGATA
>ONHJ01000107.1 GCA_900317595.1 uncultured Eubacteriales bacterium
GAAGCCGGCGCGCAGGCTGATTTGCGCGACACACCGGGCCTTACTCTCACGGAAGGCACCTATGTGCCGAATCAGGTCGTCGTGCTGTTCAAAAACGGCGCTGTCGACACAAAAACCTTCCCGAAAAAGGGCGATGTGGAGTCTGTCGGCGCTGATTTCGGCGACATGATGGACGCTTCGTCCTCAAAGAGCGACGCGCTCTCCGCTGCCGATGATGAAATCGGGATCCTTTCAGGCAGTCTCGGCGACGATTTTGTGCTGGAGGACACTCTGGTGTTCGACGAGCCGAAGGCGGAGTGCGGCAAGGCAGGAGAGTCGGTTGGCGCTTCGTCGGACAACCCCGACGGACTTACCATCGCGCTGGTCTCCTCGGAAAAATACGACACCGCTGAGCTTATCAAGATCCTCAGCGGCAACAAAAACGTAGCCAAGGTCGAGCCCAACTACTGCGTTTATCCCACAGAGCTCGCTGACTATTCGCTGAATGACGAATTGAGCAGCTATCTTTATCACGTCAATTCGCCCGCGGCAAAAAATAACGGCGGCGACAGCGTTGATGACCGAGGCGCCGACCCCGAAACCGCACTGTCCATTAACGCTGCGTCAGGCTGGGAAAAGGTGACCGACACCGACAAAGAGGTCGTAGTAGCCGTTATCGACAGCGGCGTTTACGATATCCACGAGGATTTGAAGGACGTTATGTGGACTAATCCCGGCGATATCGGGCTAAAAGGCACGCACGGCTACGATTTCGGAAAAAACAAGGATAAGAGCGGCGATGACGATGTAGGTCACGGCACTCACTGCGCGGGCATAATCGCGGCTCAAGCCAATAACGCAAAAGGTGTGGCGGGCATCGCTTCGGGTGCGAACGTCAAGATCATGGCGTTAAAGATCATGGCTGGAATTTTCAGCGCCTCGACCGCCTATGCCACCTTCGGAGCGTACAATTACATCCACAAGGCTGTTCTCGGCGGCGTGAATGTCGTTGCGGTCAATAATTCATGGGGCACAGAAGATCAATCCGATATCTTTAACAGTGTGATCGATCTAATCGGCGAGGACGGCGTTGTTTCCTATTTCGCCGCCGGCAACGATGCCACGGATTGCGACGCTTTAATGTTTTCCCCCGCCAACACAACAAGCGAATACGCGATCACCGTCGGCGCTGCTGATATCACGGGCAAGCCCACGGCGTTTTCAAACTACGGCAAGTCGAGCGTAGATATCTTCGGAGCGGGAATGAATATTTTATCCACCGTTTCCGGAAAGACCTATTATCCAGATATCTACAGCACTCAAAAGCTTAACGAGACCACGGAATACTACGGCGTGTTCAATGCCGACACAGTACCCGAAAACGGCACGGTAGTCCCCTCAAAGGGCGCAGCCGGAGAGGACGTAAAGACGTTCGGCGAGCTTAAATTCGTCAGTCAGCCGGGAGATCCATCCGAGGATACAGAGCGCACGGGACAGGCGGAGCTTGAGCTTTCGCTTGAAAACGGCAGGCATTTCAACTCAAAGAATCCCTACCGCTTGAAGCTGACAATCAAAAACGCGCAGCCAAACGAGGAGTATTTCATTTATTTTCCGTACCTGAAAAACCCGCTCACCACAGGCAGCGACAATACGTACTATTCCTTTTCCGGCGAGTCGATCGCTTCTCCGACGGGAGATGAAGTCAAATTCTACTGCGGAGAGGTCTCTCAAGACGAAGAGGGCAGGTACCTTCTGACAGGCAGACAAAGTTACTTCGTTCCGGGCGGCAGCGACTTCTGCATCACCGCGGGGCTCAATGACGGGGCGATGTCTCACTCCACCAACATCGCTTCCAAAGCAGTGGGCGGCATGGGAAACAAGAAAACACTGCTCAGCGCAGAGGAAGCCGAAGGCAAGGAGCTCGGCATGGGCTTGTATGCTTTTACCGAGAGCATTGAAACCGACTCGGAGCATGAGCTGAGCTTGTACCTTGACAGCATCGCGGTCAGCAAGCCCGGCATTGAGTTAGAGGACGGAACTGCCTATGACATTATGTCAGGCACATCCATGGCTTGCCCCTCCGTATGCGGCGGCGGCGCGATGGTCGCGGCGCTCAATCCGCGCATGGAGGGAGAATCCGGCGCAGCCTATGCCAAGAGGATCCGCGCAAAGGTGCTTTCCTGCGTGACCCAAACGGAAGAGCTCAAAGATCTCTGCTCAACAGGCGGCTATCTCGATCTGTCCAAGCTCGACGCGGCTGTTCCGTCGATCTCCGACGCGGTCTGCGACGTTGATAAAGAGACCCTGACCCTTAAGGGAGCTAATCTGCTCGACGGCAGCACCGTCACATATAAACGCATAAATTCGGATACGGCGCAGGAGACCGCGCTCGACAGCGGCATGACCGTTGATTATTCAGCCGACGGTACCGAGATCGTTATCAATAATGCTAAAAAACTGTTTTCCACTTATACTCAGTTCTTTGTTACCACCCCGGACGGCAGCAAGGGCACAGGCAGCTTTTTCCTTGTCAAGGGACAGAAGCAGCTCACTCCTGTCAGCTCGGAAATGATGCCCGATCATGAATACTACATAAGAAATGATTCTGATTTTTCACAAATCCGTGAACAGCTCATACCGCCGCACTTGCTTGCCGACGCCGAAGGAAAGCAACTGTACGGTTTCGATACTACGACCGGCAAGGTCATGAGCTTTGACGGCGAGCAGTTCCGCGCGATAAAAAATTCCGGCTTGCTCGAGTCCGTTCGCGCCCGGTTGCTTGAAAGCGGTTTCGATCATTACTCCGTGTATAATGATTTTGAGATATCTGCTGCGAATTTTGATATCCCCGTCATCAAGGACGGCGTTGTTTATGTGTTCGTTCAGATCTCGCAGATTCAGGATGAAGACTCCGGAGATGAAGACCCCGGTTACGATGATCCCGGTGATGACGATCCCGGTGATGACGATCCCGGCGAAGAGGATCCGGGTGAATGGGATGATCCCGGTGAAGAAGACCCCGGTTACGGCGAAGTCATTGACGATATGTGGTCGTTAGGCGTTTTTGATGTCAACAAACCCAATCCCCAATGGAGCTTTTCCGAAGTATATCAAATTCCCTCCGCCTTTGATTTACAAGCCAACTTCAGCGCGCTCAACGCGGCGGTCTGCGGCGGCAAAATCTATATGCTCGGCAACTCCTCCTTCATAGATGAAGAGACCGGGAACAACCGCGAAGTGTACAGCCTTGATCTTACAACAAAGAAATGGACGCGCGAGCCTGATTTACCGACCGACGCGAACGGCTTGGGTTTGTTTGTATCAAACGGCAGGCTTTATGCCATGTTCGGTTCTAACGGCGACGAAACTACGCCCGACCGTGACAGAATACAAAAAACCGTATTCTGCCTTGACGGAGACAAATGGGTACAAAAAAGCGATATCGATTTCATCGGCAGAGCGACCGATATTTCTCTAAAGACATACCTGCATCACTATGACGCTGCGACTCAGGTCAAGAACGGACTGCTCTTTATCGGCGCGTCGGTCGACGGCGGCGGCAACGTGTTCCTTTACAATACCTCGACCGATACTGTTGAGCCGCTTTATTACACAACGTCCGATTCCCTCAGCGACAGCTATTACAAGTATTCCTCCTGTGCAGCAACGGTCGACGGAGTGTATTATATCCGTCAAATAAAGGACGATTATACGCAGGGCTGGGCGCTCAGCCTGCTGCCCTCGGACAGCGGCGCTTATATGGATCCTTACGCGACGGTGATCCTCGGTGACGCCAACGGCGACGGCGTCGTGGACATCAAGGACGCGACCGAGATACAAAAATATCTTGCCGAGTTTGAGACCGTGGCTTCCTTCGATCTGACGGCGGCGGACGTTGACCGCGACGGCTTCGTCACCATAGCGGATGTCAGCGCGATCCAGCAGTATCTGGCTGATTTGAATTCTCCCGCGGGCATCGGCTTTGAACGCGACGAGGAGGACGCGCTTTCGCTCTGGACGACCTACGCTCCGCTTAAATCCGAGCTGGTCGCGTACATAAAGACGATAACCGACGAAAGCTCCTCCGATTTTATCCCCGTTGAAAACCGTATCGCGGTGTTTGATATGGACGGCACGCTCTGCTGCGAGACAGACCCGGGTTACTTCGACCACAAGCTGCTCTATCACAGGGTGATGGAGGATCCCGACTATAAGGACAAGGCGAGCGACTATGAAAAAGCCGTCTGCGCCGACATCAAGACCTATTTTGACACCGGCGTATATCCCAAGGGCATGGACGTCCGTCACGGAACCGCTGTCGCCACCGCCTTCAAGGGCATGACGCCTGCTGAGTTCGACGCATATGTCAAGGCTTACCGCGACACTCCGATGGACAGCTACACCGGCATGACCAACGGACAGGCGTTCTACAAGCCCATGCTACAGGTGGTTGATTACCTGCAGGCTAACGGCTTCAAGGTGTATATTGTCAGCGGCACCGACCGCCTTATCACCCGAGGACTTGCCGAAGGAATGATCGATATCCCGCTTGCGCAGATGATCGGCTCCGACGAAAGCCTTGTAGCCACCGGTCAGGGCGACACGAACGGTCTTGATTATACCTTTACCCAAGACGACGAGCTTGTCACCGGAGGCGAGTTCATCATCAAGAACCTCAAGATGAACAAGGTGAGCGTCATTGAGCAGGAGATCGGTCTGCAGCCGGTGCTCTGCTTCGGAAACAGCTCGGGCGACGCGGCTATGGCGAACTACACCATCACCAACAATAAGTACAAAAGCGGCGCGTTCCTGCTTTGCTGCGACGACCTTGTCCGTGAAAACGGCAATCTCGCTAAGGCGGATTCGATGCGCGCAAGCTGTGAAAAGAACGGCTGGACGGCTGTTTCAATGAAGAACGACTGGACAACGATCTACGGCGACGGCGTAACAAAGAAGTAAAGATAAAGCGCCGCTCCTGCGTTGATTACTCAAACGCTTAAGCAAAACGATACACGGCACGGCAAAAACCGTGCCGTGATTTTTTGCGCCCCTTTTATTCTTTTAGCGGCAATATTTTCAATTCGGGCTTGAAAGCGGTTTTGCTTTGTGATATCATAAAAAGCAGAAAAAACGATGGGGAAAAGCATTATGATAAGAACAGCGACGATTTCGGACGCGACGCGTCTTAGGGAAATATACGCCTATTATGTGGAGAATACGGCAGTCTCCTTTGAGTATGTCACGCCTTCGCCGCAGGAATTTCGCGTGCGCATACAAACGACGCTGCAAAAATATCCTTATCTCGTTTTGGA
>ONHJ01000111.1 GCA_900317595.1 uncultured Eubacteriales bacterium
TTACAATGAATCCACGGGCTTGAAAGATATGATCGAGCGGTACAAAGAACGAACGGGACATTATCCCGAGCGTGTGCTTGTCGATAAAATCTATCGCACCCGCGAGAACTTGAAATACTGCAAGCAGCACAGAATCAGGCTTTCGGGACCGGCTCTCGGCAGACCGAAAAAGGACGCTGAGATTGACAAAAAACAGAATTACATCGATGAGTGTGAGCGTGTCGAGGTTGAGCGCAAATTCAGCCTCGCCAAGCGCAAATGCGGCATGGGTATGATAGTGACAAGATTGAAGGAAACAACTTGTCACAGCGTCGCTATGTCCGTCCTGCTTCTCAATCTGAGGAGGATTGAGAAACTTAGGGCGGAGATATTATGGCTGATTATCCGCAGTTTGAAATTGGGGTTTGTTCAGTAGACATTACATACACAGCAAAAAGTCAACAAAAAAATTACAAATCTTTAAGCAATTTTGTTTTGTTACTCCTCGTCAACCGCCTTTCGTCAATATTATTGTGTGTAAAATCAGGCAAGATATTGCTTTGAAAACGTTTTTTCTCAAAAGCAACGCGAATCGCGGCGCAGAAAACGCCGCGATTTCGCTGTAAAGATATAGCCAAAAGCTTTTTAGAACGCGCGCAAAGGGCGGGCGCAAACTCGGATTATCTTGCTGTTTCAGCAGCCTGACTCAGCGCCGGTGTCTGCCTTCGCGGGGTTGACGTGAACCATGCAGTGCTTGACCTCGGGAAAATTCGTCTCGATCTCGCTGTGTACCCTTTCGGCGATGTCATGCGCCTCGACGATGGTCTTTTCGGCGTCGACCGCGATCTCGACCTCGGCGTAGACCTTGGAGCCGAAAAGCCTTGTTTTGATTTCGTCGATGCCGAGCACGCCGTCGGTTTGGGTGATGACCGCCTTCATGCTCTCAACGGTTTCCTCAGGGCAGGATTTATCCACCATTTTGTCGATAGCGTCGCGGAAGATATCGACGGCGGCTTTCTCGATGAACATACAGATAATGACGCTCGCGAGAGGGTCGAGGACAGGAAAGCCCAGCCGCGCGCCGAGCACGCCGACGAGCGAGCCGACCGACGAAAGCGCGTCGGAGCGGTGGTGCCACGCGTCTGCCATCAGAGCGCCGGATCTTATCTTTTTAGCCGTCCGTCTGGTGTACTGATACATCAGCTCCTTGACGACGATCGAAACGATCGCCGCGACCAGCGCCAAAACGCCGGGAACTTCCAGCGATCCGCTGCCCGAGGACGCGATCTTTTGCACGCCACTTATGCCGATGCCCACGCCGGTTGCCGCAAGGACGACCGCGAGGACGACCGCCGCAACGCACTCCATGCGCTCGTGACCGTAGGGGTGCTCGTTATCGGGCTTTTTGCCGGCAAGGCGCACGCCCGCGATCACGACAAAGGTGCTCAGCACGTCGGACACAGAATGGACGGCGTCTGAGATCATGGCGCCCGATTTGGCGATAACGCCCGCCAAAAGCTTAAGCAGCGAAAGCGCTATGTTGATAAATATGCTCAGGACGGAGACACGCATTGCTGCTGCGGTGTCCCGGTTTTCATTTTTTTCGCGGGTTTTTCCGAATCTCACGGCGATCCCTCCAAGGGCGGTATACTATATATATTATCAACGGCAAGCGTGATCGGCGGCGGAGCGAAAACCACGGTAAAGAAAAAAGCGTCCGCGGAACAAGGTGTCCCGCAGATGCCTTATCTGCTGCCTTATGGCCCGACCGCGCAGCGCGCCGGCGCCGCCGTCTGATCGATATATTCTATTCCGGCGCCCCCAAAAAAAGAACAGGAGCGTCCCTCAACTGCCGCCAAACGGCAAATCGATAATATAAATCGATTATACCACATTTGCGGAGACAGCACAATACTCGGACGAAAAATTTCGAATTTTTTACCGCGTTTTTTTCGGCGAAGCAGGCACAATAGCCAAAAAATCATCAGTGCATTTTTCGCCGATGAAAACGTGTTTTCACGCCGAAAAGCGGTTGCCGCGAAGTAATATCATCGGCTTTTAAGATTTTGCTTTTTAGTTTCTTGCTTTTGAATAATGAAATATTTATGTCAATTTTTGTGTTATTGATACTATTAATTGGTAATTTTTAATTTTATGCTCTATATATGTTGAAGCTTTTGGATTTGTGTAGTATAATGATACTAGATATATAGATAGATTTTGCCATGACCTTTTGATATATTTCTGTGACAAAAATCATTGGTCGGGCGAAAAATCAAAATATCATCATGCGAAACAAATATCAATAAAAATTTGCCGAAAGGAGATGAACCAAATGACGCTGAGCAAAATAAACAACAGCAAAAAAATCAAAAGATTTCCCCTGACGGTCATGATGGCGGTGCTGCTGTTTTCCGTCGCGACCATCACGGCAATAGCGACCGATATCGCCGAAGGCGAGCAGGTCGACACCTTCTATAATCTGCGCATTGACTACCTTTTTTCGGACGGAAGCCACGCCCACGACTTTTATGTGGCGACTTTCCGAGAGGGCGACCGGGTCGACCTGACCGTCACCAACCCCATCATAGACGGATTTGAGCCCATGACAAAGGTCGAAGGCGGCATGGCGGTACCGACGACCTCGTTTCACTTTGAATCCCTTGACAGCGATCACACCGAAACAGTCTATTACATCGCCGGTCTGACGCCGTACAGGGTCATGTATTACAAGCAGAACATCTATGATGACCTCTACACCCGCGACAACAGCGTTGCGGAGCGATACACCAACCGCTTCGGTTACACCGGCACCAACCCGACCGAGCTTGAAACCGAGGAGCTTCCCGGCTTTGAGGGCTTCACCAATCTGTTCCACGAGCCCGACGCTATCGCCGCCGACGGCTCCACAGTGTTTCGCGTCTACTACGACCGCAACTACTACACCGTTTTATTCGACCTTGGCGACAAGGGCTACGGCGTCGACCCTGTCTACGCCAAATACCAGAGCGTTTATCACATAGAGGAACCCTGATACAGCAATCGCTTGCCGAATCGGCGAGCCTGAGCGAGCCGCAGTTTTTGGCGGCCGACGTCGATTCAAGCGTCACGACGGACATTTCGGACGCGACCGCCATTCAAGCATACCTCGCGGAATTCAATTCCGCCTTGCCTGTCGGCGAGCAGGTCAGCCGTTTGATCACGCCCGACGCGTGATCCCGTATTTGCGACCCGCAAAGGCAGGAAAAACAAAGATTTTTATACATAGCAAGCCGCCGGGCAGGAAAACCCGGTGGCTTGCAGCGTTTTTCGGAACAGTTTTTTCATCAGGGCTTGACAAATCCGGCGCTTTGATATATAATTAACCTACTATTTAAATAGTGTTTATATTTTCAAAACAAAAGCACAAAGAAAGGTGATACCATGGAAAAGCAAACAAGGATCAGAATAGCGGCGTTGACGGCAATGTTCGCGTCGCTGATAATCGTAACCACCGCCTATATCAAAATACCCGCTCCGCTGGGATACACCCACGTCGGCGACTCTATGATCTATCTGTCCGCGGCAATTTTGCCCGGTCCGTTCGGGTTCTTTGCCGCAGCGATCGGCGGCGCGATGGCGGACCTGCTGGCGGGCTATCCGCATTGGGCGCTGCCGACGGCGATCATCAAGACGCTGAACGTGCTGCCGTTCTTCCTAATCCGCCCCGCCTTGCGGAAAAGCGCGGCAAACTGTCCTTCTCCCTTAACCCTGTGCGGGTAGCAGGTATACATACCGTCAGGTGCGCTGATACCGGGCAGTTTAAATTCTTCCGGAACGAATTCTGGAAACTCTCTGATAAACCATCGCACATTTTCTTCATTTTCAGTCGGATTGTATGTGCAGGTGGAATAAACCAGCCGTCCTCCCGGACGGACAAGCTGTGCGGCGGAGCGCAGGATCTCACGTTGTCTGTCCGCACATCCGTCTGCCTTTTCCGCGGACCATTCAAGTCTTGTTTCCGGATCTCTGCGGAACATTCCTTCTCCGGAACAGGGTGCGTCAACCATTACGGCGTCAAAGCCTTCAGGCCATTTATCTGCCAGCTGTTCCGGCATTGCGCAGGTTACCACGGTATGCGGCAGTCCCATTCTTTCTATATTTCTGCTGAGAATGGCTGCCCTTTTCGGAACGGGTTCATTGCATACCAGCAGTCCATCGCCCTTCATCGCACAGCCGATTTGTGTGGACTTCCCTCCCGGTGCGGCGCAAAGATCCAGAATCTTCTCACCGGGTTTCGCGTCAAGAACTGCCGCCGGCATCATGGCGCCGGGCTCCTGTATATAGAATGCGCCTGTCTCATGCAGAACGGTAGCACCTGCGTCAGACTCCGCTTCCAGGTAATATCCGTTTTCGGCCCAGGGAATCCTTTCCCCATCTGTAAGGTTTCCGGTCTCAGCTGCTTTTTTGAGCGGATTCATCCGTATTCCCCGGACCGGCTTATCTTCCAGCGCACACAAAAAAGCGTCCAGCTCGTCACCGAGCTGATCGCTCATTCTGCTGATAAATGCTTCCGGAAGCTGAATATTGCTCATGATTCCATCCATTCCGGGGCCATATAGCGCCTGACTGCAAGTGTGGGCGTAACCAGGGAGCACCGGTCCAGCACTTCCTGCTTTCCTGCGGTGATCACCAGACGGATACCCATACGTTCAGCACATTCCAGCACTGTTTTTTCCCCTGCTTCGACCATGCCGGGTTCCGTCTGGTCTGCCAGGTTTGTATTGTTGATGATTGCGTCTATTTTGAGTCTCCCGCGGTTTTCAATCCGCTCGGCCAGGTCAATAATATCTTCTGTGTTCTGGGTCAGCGGCCGCATACAGTTTACCACAAGCATAACTGCTGTCTGATCCCTTCTTGCAATGAAGGAAGGATAGTACCGGCCCAGTGCGGCGGCACCTGTATCGTCTCCGCCCACATCAAAAATGGTCCGCTCGGAAGGAACTTCAAACACGCTCTGAATCTCCGCGGGAAGGGCCGGAATATCCACCGTGGTCATGGCAAAAGTCGGCATGAGC
>ONHJ01000126.1 GCA_900317595.1 uncultured Eubacteriales bacterium
GGCTTCAGCGTCGAGAGAAACTTCTGTCCCTCTTTCAGGTCCGCCTGCAGGGAATCCCCCTGCTGAAGATAGTCGCGGTTCAGGAGATAGCCGTCCCCGTCGCTGATCTCCACGCGGAAAAGCTCCCCGCCAGTTGAAGCCGACACAATATGCACCGTGTTGTTTTCGCCCGGATAGTCCAGTTCCAAAAACAATATTTTACCGTTATTGTAATAGTCCGCGTTCACTTGATTGTCAGCGGAAAGGTGAATGGATTTTTCAATTTGATCCGTCCGGACATCCAGGCGGTACATGTCGGCCTCGTGTGCGTGGATATCCCGATCCGGCTTTGAAATAAGATAAATATACTGACCGCCGACATACTTGCTGATGCATCTCAGATATTTGTCTCCGTACGATTTTATCTCACCGGTTTCGGTGTCAAAGCACCTGAATGTGCCCGACTTAACGTCGTCGCGCGTCGTATATGTTTCGTAAATCGATCCCTTGTCAAAAAAGTATATTTTCTTTCCGACAGCTATCGGTGTTGCAATCCCCTCAACTTTTTTGCCGTCCAAATCAACGACATGCAGCTCCTTCGGAACATAAGACGCATTGTCATAACGCCTGTAATCACAGTCGTCGGGCGTTTTCACATAAGCACACACATCGTGATTGACCGCAAATTTGGTCACTTCTTTACTCCGGCAGAGATATGTCCTTGTTTCATCCTCGTTCTGCGTCCATATCCCGCTGTCATCCGCGACGTAGATCTTTCCGTCATAAAGGACGCAGGAAGAATCCAATACAATATCGTTTGTGTCCTCCGGGCGAATCTCGCCGGTCTGCCCCTCCTCCGCAGCGGGTTCCGTGGTTTCTTTCGTTGTTTCTTTCATTGTTTCTTTTGTTGTTTCTTCTGCTGTGGCCTGCGTTGTCTCAACCGCGGCAGCTGTCGTTTCGGTCATTCCCGATACCGTACCCTGCGCGACGGCACTGCTGTAAGAAGTTTCGTTTGCGGAACAGGCTGTAAATACAGACAGCAACGTCAGACAAGCCGTCAACATTGCGGCCGTCCGTTTTTTTTGCTCTGTTTTTCAAATTAACCCCTTCTTTTTTGTTATCTTTTCGGAATCGGCTTAACAGCACGGGAGCGGAAACCGAATCCGCTCCCGATGATATGATGTCATGCTTTAATTCTATCATTTAATATTCTATTGCCCTCCGGTTTTGGTGACGACGGTGCTTTTCCGCGCGCCACACTATCCCAGCGTTACGTCGTATTCTGCGAGGTACATTTGCAGGCGCGTCGCGTCGTCGATGGAGACCTTGCCGTCGCCGGTGCAGTCCGCCGCCTTCAGTCCGCCGCCGCTGAGGAGCTCCATTTCGGCGAGGTGGCGCTGGATGGCGGTTACATCAAAGATATTAATGTTACCGTCGTTGTTCACGTCGCCGATCAGCACGGACGACGCAGTTTTTTCAACAGTCAGTGTGAATGTCATGCGCCACACATGACCGAAATCGCCCTTAATGATGAACGCTGCGTATAAATCGCCGTTCTCATCGGTCATATCCGATTCAAATTCAAGGGTGCGCTTGTCCGTGGTGTCAACAACGCTGACGTCCGGCTCAAGGCTGTCGGTGTCGGCTGCGATCCCGTACTTTGCCGCCTCCGTCCTGATGGCTGCCTTGGCGGTTTCAATCAGCGCATTGACGTCATCGCTCTGCGGATTGGAGAAGCCGGACGCCGCTGTACCGCGGGATACCTCTATGGAAGTCTCCTCCCCTGTCCGGCTGTCAGTCAGAACCAGCGTTCCCACAACCTCGGTGGTGCTTGTGTCAACGGTGTTAACAACGTCAACGATTTTGGTATGCCGCCAAATCGCTTTGACAACGGTATCGGCGGTAACGGTGATCGTGTCGTTCGGGTTCTTTTTCTCACCGTTTACCTCCCACGCCGCAAAAATGCGCTCCGCCTTGGTGAAGCTACACGCGGGAAGCTGACAGCTCCTGCCCGCCGGGAGGTATATCGTCGGGAGCTCTCCTGCGCCGCCGTTGGGGTCAAAGCGCACGCTCAGGTCGCCCTCGCCCTTTCCGGGGGTAAAGGCGAACACCATATAGAGCATACCGCTTTCCAGCTCCGTCGATAGCACGGAGGCGTTGTCCACCGAAACAGCGGTGTACCGCAAGTCAAAGTGCTTGCCGTTCGTCGCCTTGAGCAGCACCTCGATGTAATAGGTCATGCCGCCGTAAACAGTGAAGTCGTCCTGAACGGTGTCCTCGCCCGTGCTGTCACACCACAGCGCCGACCAGTAGCCCGAGTAGGTGTAGTCAACGTTCCCGGGCAGGGTGATAAAGGTATCCGCGGCGGGAGTGGCTTTTATTTTGTACGACTCATGGTCAAAGGTGACCTCGGTGCCCGACGCGGGCGCGTTGAAGCCGAGCTGCACATAGGGAACCACATTTTCAGGCGCGCTTTCGGCGACGACCTCCAGCTCCATTTGTTCATATCCGGCTTTCTTCGCACATTCGATACAGGCTTCTGTCAAAGCGCGACCGAGCCCGAGACCCCAGTATTCCCGATCAATACTGATCCCGAATTCACAGCGGTGTCTCAGCTTGTACTTCGGGCTTTTCTGTCCGATCCCGGCGGTGCCGACAATCCTTCCGCCGATCTCCGCGAGGATCTCGATCTCATTCTCACTGTCGGCTTTCTTTTGCAAAAGATCCGCCTCTTCCTCCGCAGTGAAGGTGATCTCGTCCGGATAGGACAGCAGATTGTCCGTCTGTTCGTGCGTCAGAATGAAGATATCCAGCGCCGCCTGTCCGTCCTGCGCCGTTCCGTTGCGGAGGATGCAACTTTTCCCGCTTTTCAGTTGGATGGTTTTATAATATCGCATGTCGATTTCTCCGTTACTTTTTTCTCAATACGATCTTGATAAAATTCAGATATTTTCCGCCGCCTGCTTCCATAGCCTTACGGTCGCCGACGGCGTATTCATTCTCCTGTTTGAGCCAGTCAGCCCAGACCTCGCCGTTAGACGCCATCTCACTGACTTCTAATACATCTGCGCCCTTGCATGCGCCGACGATGCTTTTCCAGTTGGGGACGTCGTGCAGATAGTCGAGCTGTTCGGGCGTCCATGAGAGCAGCAGCTCCGGCGGCAGGTCATCGTGACAGTCCTCTTTCATCCCGGGGACGGTGATATAGAGATAACCGCCCGGCTTTATGAACGGCAACAGTTTATGATCGAGATAATCGGGATCGCGTCCGAAATAGTTATACGAATCCGTCGATACGACCGCGTCGAAAAATTCCTTTTCAAACGGCAAATGTTCAGCGTCCGCCTTGACCGGGATGATCTGCTCATCGCTCAGCCCCATAGAGGCAAAGAACCGTCGGTTCTCCTCCGGGTTGCTCCACAAGTCGGCGGCATAGACCCTAAACCCGTATTCCTTCACCAGAAACACGCTCGTCAATCCCTGACCACTGCCGAGGTCACAGACGGTCGCGCCTTTGGGGATAAGATGATTTGTCAAGAGTTCTTCTTCGAGCTTGACGGGATTCGGTCCCATGATCTTTGACATCAATTCGGCTGTCATATATTTTTCACTCAGTGGGTAGTTCATGCTTTCCTCCTAAATAAAAGCCCGCCCTTGATTATTAAGATCGCAAAGCAGAACACGCCTGCGTAGGGCTGTCGGGTGATAATAAACAGCAGACACGCGATAACAGAAAGCGCGATACCTGTGATAAATCGGTGCTTGCTCCACAGCGGCTTATCAAATCGGCTGATTATCAGTCCGCAGATACCGTTCAATACGCTCAGACCGATGATAACGGCATATACGGTTTTGAGCCAAGGCTGTGTGCCGTTAAGGGCAAATAATGATACCGACTGCTTGTCCGCACCGTTGCCGAAAACGGGAATAAACAGAAGCAATGCCGTGAATACATCCAGAACATGGCACAACAGTGAGGTGTAGTTTCCGATCAGCTCCCGTTTTTCTTCCTCTGCCGCAGCGATGATCTCATCCGGAGAGATCAGTTCATCAACGGTCACACAGAAGAATTTGGCAAGCCCCTTGAGTGAATCGATGTTCGGGTAGCCTCTGCCGGACTCCCATTTCGATACAGCGGTTCTGGATACAAAGATCGCCTGCGCCAGTTCCTCCTGCGTCAGTCCTTTGCTTTTTCTCAATTTCTGT
>ONHJ01000102.1 GCA_900317595.1 uncultured Eubacteriales bacterium
GCACACGCCCGAGACCCCTCGCGGACACTCGGTGATGCAGGGCGACGACGACTCCGACGCGCGCCACAATGATGAAAACAAGCAGTACGACGCGCCCGGTGAGGCTTTGGAATAAGCTGTTATTCAGGCGCGCCCACACACCGTTGTTTTCAAAAAAGGATTGACAAGATTTGCTTAAAATGGTACAATACCTCTGTGTGTGGTGAAGATATATGAAAAAAATGAAAAAAGAGCAAAAGAAAAAGATCCTGATCTCATTGATCGTGATCTTCGGAACCATTCTGATACTTACGGTCGGATATCTTATTTTTCAAAAGGTAATGAGCTTTTCAAATCAGAAAAGGAACGAGGAAACTCAGACGACCTACGCACCGTCGCTGGTTCCCGGCACCTCGGCGCCTCCGGGCATGACCTATCCGCCGCAGACCGAGCTGCCTCCCGCAGACTCAGACTCAACAGACCCCACCGCTCCAAAGGCGGAGCCCGTGGATAATCTGGTGAATATCCGCGATATGCAGCAGCAGAATCCCGAGGTCTATTCGTGGATATACATTCCCGACACGATGATCTCGCTGCCGGTGCTGCAAAGCACGGTGGACGATAATTTCTATCTGCACCACGACTGGCTGAAAAACGATGTTTTCGCAGGCGCGATCTATTCGCAGTCGAAGAACAAAAAGGATTATTCCGACCGCGTGACCGTGCTCTACGGCCACAACATGGCGGACGGCTCCATGTTCGCGAATCTCCACTATTTCAGCAACGAAGACTTTTTTGACAACCACAAGTATTTTTATATCTACACCGAAGACCGCCGCCTGACCTATGAGGTAGTGTCGGCGACGAATTACGATGACAAGCATATACTGAATTCATACGATTTCAGCGATGACGCCGTATTCAGCCAATGGCTTGAGGAGGCAAAAAATCCTCGTTCGCCCTACAGCCTTTCAAGAAGCGATGTGGAGCTGGACCTCAACAGCAAAATGCTGGTGCTGAGCACCTGTACTGACGGCGGACGTTTTATTGTGCAAGGAGTTTTGGTAAGAGATGAGCAAACAAAGTGAGGACAACCTCTCACAGCAGGGCGCTTCTGCGGAGCAAATAGCCGCTTTGGAGAACGTCAAAGAAAACGAGCTTTATATTTCGGAGCGCTCTGCCCGCGATGAGTTTCACGCAACCGAAGAAGAAAGGCCGCAAAGCATAAGCGAAAACTATAAGGACTACAAGTTTTTCGTGCCTGTCAGGGAATCGCGGCATCATTCATCATCATCTTCTTCATCCTCATCGTCGTCTTCCGAACAGAAAAAGAAGAAAAAGCGTCACCGTCACCACCATCATCACAGACGCGGAAGGAAGATGAAAACCTGGAAAAAGGTTTTGCTGATAATACTCTGCGTGATTTTGGCGATCACGCTGATCCTGACGACAGTCGCCGTGGTGCTGGTAATGAAGGGACGAAGCGAGCTGTTCGATGTTGAGCTGGATATCGCCCAGCCGAAGATCGCCGACGTTCTGGTTCAGGACAGCGGTGATTATATCACCTACAAGGGCAGGACCTACAAATACAACCGCGACGTCACCAATATCCTGTTCATGGGCGTCGACAAGCGGAACATCGACGGCTTGTCCGATACCGGAACAGGCGGACAGGCGGACGTTATCGTGATGATAGCCATCAACGTCAAGGATCACAAAATGACGATGATCGCGCTCCCGCGTGACACGATGGCTGAGGTCAAGCGCTATACGCCCAACGGCACATATAACGGCATATCGACCATGCAGGTCTGCCTTGCCTACGCCTTCGGCAACGGAAGGGAGACAAGCTGTGAAAACACGGTTGAATCCGTGCGCAATGTTTTCTACAATATACCGGTCAAAACCTACTACGCGCTCGATCTCGACGGTATAGCCGCGATGAACGACGCTGTTGGCGGCGTGGACGTAACATCTCCCGAGACTATCGATGAGTTCGTCGAGGGCGATAACTATCACCTCGAGGGCAGAGCCTCTGAGCGCTTCGTAAGATCGAGAGATAAGTCAAAGCTCGATTCCAGCATGCAGCGTCTGGAGCGCCAGCGCATTTACGCAAAGAGCTTCCTGACCAAGATGCAGAGCTCGCTGAAAAAGAATCCCACCTCGGCGTTAACGCTGTTCAACGATTCTTCGCCGTATTCCTGCACCAGCCTTACCGCCGCGAAGGTGACGTATCTTGCGCGTGAGCTGATGTTCGGCGGCAGCATGAAGACCGACATCATCACCGTAGCGGGCAATATGACCTACAACGGCGAATTGGCGGAATATGTCATCGACGAAAACGCGTTTTTCGAGCAGTTCCTGAGCGTATACTACGAAAAGGTTTAAAAAACACCGCGTCACACTTTGAGTTTTTCAAGGCGTGACGCGGATTTTTGTTGATTATCAGTTTACAGCTGAGGGCAGGCGCTTTCGGCAACAGGTTCATGTTTTAGTAGTCAGTAGTCAGTTATTAGTAGTCAGTTATTAGTAGTCAGTTATTAGTTAAGGGTCGCTTCGCTCCGATTTGTAATGCTGCGTGCTTACGCGAAAACAAAGCGCATTGCCGATAACTTGCAATTTGTAATTTGCAATTTGAAATTTTCATTCCCACTCTCCACTCTCAACTATAAAAGCTGTCATTCCGAGCGGTGCCAAAGGCAAAACCGCGAAGCGGTTTAGTCGAGGATTCCCCTTCTGCAACGCGCCAAGCGCCGTTCCTGAGCAAAGACCCCCTTTCCCAAGGGGGTCGACGCCGAAGGCGTCGGGGGGTTCCCGCACCGAGCTTTCCTAATAAGGCGCGGTGTGATAGGACGCCTCGGCGCAGGAACCCCCTGTGCTGACAGTTACGCATGATTCACCGCCGAGGGCGTCGCCCACCGAGACACTCGGGCTCGGTTTAAAGGAGGGGTTGATCGAATTCGTATAGGGCTTCGTTCACCAGGAACTTGTCATAAATGCCGTGAATAATAAAATACTCCACGATAACATCCGCCTTGCTGCTCTTTGAAAGCGTGTAACCTGCCTTCATCAGCAGGTCGTTCGTTTCGCCAAGGTCAAGCTCCAGCGCCAGCGCGAACGAAATCGCTGTCTGCTTGCTCGGACGGTAATCATCCTGACTGCGGATCTTCGAGAACAGCTTGCGGTCGATCTGCGCCTTCTTGTAGCACTGCGCGTCGCTCATGTTCTTTTCATCTATCCGGCGCAGCAGCGTCGCCGAAAAGCTCTCGTCCAAATGCTTCAATGCGTCGTCCAAGCCCTGCGCAGCCGGCGCAAAGCCTGCCGAACCGAGCGGCATCCCTTTCGTCCTGCGCTTTCCCGACGACCGCGGCGCCTGCAGCGGCATCGCCGCTCTGCTTTCCGTCATCGGCTCGCTGTCAAAGGCTTCGCTTTCCTTCATCATCATGTCAGGCAGCATTCGGCTGTCGACATATCGTTTTAATTCAGCCAGCGTTTCCGCGCTCAGCTTTTTCGGCTTCTTAAACAGCATGTTTCACACCTCGGTTTTCACGTTTCTTTCGGAGCTTTTCGCTCAATTCCGCCAAGCCCTCGGTCGACAGCAGGATATACAGCGGCGTAAAGTTGAATAAATATCGCGAATTTGCTTCCCAGACCGCAAAGAATAAAAACATCCCGAATATCCCGATCCTCAGCCAGGCGGTCATGCCGTATTTCCGCTTGCGGAATGCCGCGAAGCCCGAATACGTCATCATCGACAGCAGGATCATCTGCATACCGAAGCTGTACGCGAAGAAAAGGTAGCGCAGCCTGCCGCCCTTGATGATAAGGCTGTGCAGCGGCGTGTGAAGCCGGGAGTTTTCAATATAGTGCGACACATTGTAGGTGCCGTCCGTGTAGATCCAAGCCGCTTTTTCCCAAAGATGCACCGCCAGACCGCCGACGCCCATTTTGCCGAGACGATCGCGCAGCTCCTTAAGGTCAGCCTCCGACTTCTCAGCCTTAGTTTCAAAGGAATTTGTATAGGCGAAATCCTCGGCGCTGTATTGCCCGGTATGCCCCAGCCCCATCATCGCCCAGTGGACGATCGGGAATTCATAGCGGTCGGCGCTCTCCTCCGAAACGAACTCCGCTTTTTTCAGCGCGAATGTGAAGGAGCCGAATACCACCGCGAAGCCGAGCAGCACGATACCGCCGATTTTTGCGGCGCGCTTTATCCCGTGATCCAAAAGCAGATAAAGCAGCAGCGCCGGCAAAAGAACAGCCACGGTCGCCTTAAACTCAAAGCCGAGACAGCAGACCGCTCCGCTCAGCAACAGCAGCAGCGCCTTTTTGACGCGGCTTCCGCATTGAATTGCGGCGACGAAGAAATAAACCGTGCCTGCCATCATAGGAATAGAGAACGTGTCGGTGTAGTAAAACGGCGCGTAGGTGTAATACGGCGCAAAAAGCCCGCATAAAAGCAGCGTGAACACCGCTTTCCTTTCGCCGAACAGCCTGCGCGACGTCAGTACCGTCATCAAAACGGCGGCGTTTATGCAAAGCGTGTTGAAAACCAGCATCGGCGCCCGCGAAAGCGTGCCGGTGAATTGACAGGTAAGCTTATAAATCAGGGTGTATAGCAGCAGACAGGGAATGTTGTTCGGGTACCACGCGATGTAGTGCAGATTATAATCCGAGTCAAGACAGGCAAAGGAGTTGTCGGGGATGATCTTTTTCACATAAGTCTCCAGCCAAACGATGTCCGTGATCGGCTCCATCCGCAAAAAATACGCGGAAAGAAGCTGCAAAACGAGAATTAAGCCCACGCCCGACAGCAGGATATTGGTGTTCAGCCTGCGGTCGTCAAGAGCCTTCAGCCTGTCCGATGACAAAGCCCTCAGGCACAGCAGGAAGAATAAAAACAGCGCGCCGATAAAAAGCAGCAGCAGGAGCAGCCGCAGTATGCCGATAAATACAGTGATATCAGGCTCGGTGCCGTCCTCTCCGAAGAAGGGCGCGTGAAACAGCCCGAGCGTCGCCGCGGACAGCGTGACCATGCCGGCGGCAGCAAAAAACACGGCGTGAAAAACCGCCATAAGCTTGTCGGAAAACCTTATTTTTGACGCCATAAAAACCTCTCCAAAGCCCGTCAAAAGGATACTGATATTATTATATCGGCAACCTGCACCCGTGTCAAGGATACGTCGTGCAAAGGAGCGGGCGCAAAAAATAATTTCAAAAATTTTCAAAAAACGCTTGACAAATCGCTCCGACTGTAATATAATAGCAAATGCGCTGACGCGGAAAGCGAGTTTTAAAAAGCCCGCCGAAAACGCGAAAACGCTTAAAGGACCTTGAAAATTAAACAACGAAAAAGAAAGAAACCCGTAATGACTTTGAGTTGAGAAATACTCAAAAAATTACAGTAGGTACACACTAAGATGTACAGTAAATTCACGAACGTGTCAGCAATGATAAGTTCTGAATAGAGATTAAGCTCTAAGCTAGGTTTTAACGCGAAAGCGTTGAGATACAGATTTTAGAGAGTTTGATCCTGGCTCAGGACGAACGCTGGCGGCGTGCCTAACACATG
>ONHJ01000108.1 GCA_900317595.1 uncultured Eubacteriales bacterium
GCACGCGATCGCGGTCATAGTCGCCCTGCCGAGCGGCATTTGGTCGTCCTCCTCCATATCGTAGTAGATCGGGATATCGAAGGACTTGCCGCTGAGAACGGCGGCGCAGGCGTTCGCCTCACGCTCCGCTCTGTCGGTGCCGTAGGCGTAGCTGTACCAGTAAGCGCCGATATGTAAGCCCGCAGCCCTCGCACCCGCGTAATGGTTCTCGAACTGATTGTCCTTGGTCACACCGAAGCCAGCGCGGATTATGACCGCCTTGATTCCCGCCGCCTTCACACGCTGCCAATCGATATTGCGCTGCCACGTGGAAACATCAATGCAATTCGGGGTCATTTCACAACATACCCCTTTCGCTGCAATTCCGCGCGCTTTGCCGCGATTTCTTCTTTGGTGATGCTTTTTATCTCCGCCGCCGAAACGCCCATCACATCGCGGATTTCGACGATGGATTTGCCGTATGCAAGGGCTTTGACGACCTCGCGCCTGATATCATCGGTCATTTTAACTCCTCCTTGTCCACCTCGGGCAGACCCGCGAGGCTCGTCAGCACTGACAGCGCGCCCGCAAGCGCCGACGCGCTGAGGACGACGAGCCAGTTGACCTCGGTTATCAGCGCGGTCGTGCCGATGGTGGCGACCGCCGTCTGCGCCATTGTTTTAGCGGCTCTTATCGCCGCGGCTTTCAGCCACTTTTTTGTCATGTCAATTCGTCCTTTCTTCCAAGTCGTCTATCCTGTGATTGGCGACTCGAGTTGTTCAATTCGATAATTTGTCAGCTTTGATGTAGCTAATATACCGCCAAAAGTACCCCCAAGAGTTCCTATCAGGCTTATTAGTGCTATAATAATAGTGTCAGACATTGGACTCACCTTCTTGATAGAGTTATACTTCTTCCGACCAACCGTAAACGCCGGGTTCCCAGATGTTATTATCCACGTCCGAAATCCAGTGCTTACTGTTGCGCGACACCTTCGCGCCCTTCATATACGCGTCGTGTGCTCCTGTCGGTTGAACCCACTCCGGGTATTCTTCCAAACTGATTTTGACGAACAGCGCCGGAACTTTGTCAGGTGTCCAGTCCTCTTGTGTGGTATGCGGCTGAATACACTTGTAAATATTTTCGCCGTAGCGGTATATCTTGTCCTTTTCGGCGTTAATTCCTGCTCTCCAAAACTCAAACACCGCTTTGTTGTCAATCAGCGTTTTATCGGACTGATTTTTCGCGAATGTATCAATCGCCTTGCGGTATTCTTTCGCTTCTTCAAGATATTTATTCATCACCGTCGCTCCTTCCCGTCAGATAGTCAAATGCTTCGGCTTTTTGAACGATATCTTCGTCAATGGGCGATGGTTCAATATCAATCGGAATGTCTGTTTCTGTATAGACTCTTTGTTGATATGTAAAATCGTCTGCTTCACTATACAAAGCCCCATCACGTTCAATCATCATATTTTGATCAGAATAAGCTCTAACTCGCTCCACGCCTTCAACGGTTGTATAATTGTCATAAACAACCATTATGCCGCCCCCTTTATAATAAATTTTGACGCATATGTGCTCCAGTTCGTTGCGGTTGTAAATGCGTCATACATTCCTTGACTGCTGACTTGAAATTGTGCTTCGGCAGGAATACCTTGAAAAGCGTTTGCGTTAGCCAATGTTGGAATCGATTGCGGATTTGTAAATGCTGTTAAATCTATAACATATAAACTTGTACAGCCAGAGAACGCATTATTACCAATACTCGTGACTCCGTCGGGCAGCACCGTTAACGCGAGATTTGTGCAGTTCTGGAACGCATTAATACCAATACTCGTGACTCCGTCGGGTAGTACCGTCAGCGATAGATTTGTGCAGCCAGAGAACGCATTATTACCAATGCTCATAATCCCGTCGGGTAGCACCGTCAGCGATAGATTTGTGCAGCCAGAGAACGCACCGCCACCAATACTCGTGACTCCGCCGGGCAGCACCGTTAACGTTAGGTTTGTGCAGCCAGAGAACGCATTAATACCAATGCTCATAATCCCGTCGGGTAGCACCGTTAACGTTAGGTTTGTACAGCCATAGAACGTATAGTTACCAATGCTCGTAATCCCATCGGGCAGTACAATCAAGGCTAGGTTTGTACAATTAGCGAACGTCCTGTCGCCAATGTTCATGATTCCATCGGGTAGATTTATTTCGCGCAAATGTGTACAGTTTCTAAATGTGGGGGAATATGTTAAAAAATCAATGTTGTTTCCGAACTCAACTTTTTCAACACAGCCAGCGTAATACGTTTCGTTATTGAACAACCCATATGGTGTATTACCCACTGCTCGACCTAATACCAGCTTAGTCGACCCAGAGGGTACATATTCAATATCTATAACTACGTCAGCCGGATATTGATTAACTTGCCATATATGGGAATAAACTCCCGCCGTGGTGATAGTTTCAGGAGTAGAATTATCGCCCCAGTCAATAACAACCGTCCCAGCCATTTGCTGAATACAAAACGGCATTGCGATACGGGCTAGTTCTGCTTCTCTGAGGTGCATATAGATTCTTGTATGTCCGTCAGTTGTGACATACAATCCACCAACGTTTAAATCGCAGTTATCATTTTCATGCTTTGTAAGCCATGTTTTAACACTTGCAAGCGACCAGTTCCATTTCTGAAATGTAAAACCTTCGATTGTAGGAGCTTCGGGCATTTCCGTTAATTCCGCCGCTTCTTCTGCCGTATAAGAGTGTGCTAAATTGCCTTTGAAATCATAGAAATTAACTTTTTGAGTTTTGACTCCACCACCAGTAGGGATGTTTTCAATTCTCGTCGGCATTTCATCGACTGTCATCTGTCCGCCGCTGTCCTTTGACTGGATAGCTACGGCGATATTATTCAGCTTAGTGTCATCAATTACTCGTGTTGCCATAAAGCACCCCCTGAGTTGTCGGCAGCTCACTTAAAACAATATCAGCTATATCGGATTTGTCCTGAGCGGTCAAGACATAATCCTGACCGTCTGCGCCGTCCGCACCAACTACGTGACCGAGGTTTACAGTTCTTTCGGTGCCTGCTCCGGTAACCTCCGTCACGATCAGATCGCCGTTGGAATTGATTGCGGCGCCGTTGTAGCCGCTTCCGTTCGTTCCGTTTGTTCCGTTCGTTCCGTTAGTGCCAACCACGCGCCCGAGATCGAGGACGTTACAAATGTCCGCGTCACAAATCGTTACGAAAAGATGACCGGCAGAGATTTCTACATTTGTAATGCTGCTTCCGTCAACTCCCGGATCGCCCTTGTCGCCCTTGTCGCCCTTGTCGCCCTTGTCGCCTTTAGCGCCCTGTGCGCCTGTTGCGCCGGTATCACCCTTGTCACCTTTATCGCCTATAACGCTTGCGCCGGTGGTGGTTAAGGTCGTGCCATCGGAGAGCATGAAGGTGATCGTGCCGTTTTGATTTACGGCGGCGGACTGCACCTGCCTTTTCCCAATCAGCGTTCTTGCCTTAATATCGACAGATGTGCGGGCTGCGGGGCTGTATGCGCCGATATCCGCTCCCTCGATGATCTGAACATTGCTTAACACAGCGGGCAGATTGCTGTTGCAGACCGTTGTGCTCCATGGAATAGCCTCAAAACTGAACACCTGATCGTAGCTGAGCGTTACCGTGCAGGAAAACCAGCCCTCTTTGTCGGAGCTTCCGATATTCTGTGAGCCGCCGCGCTCGGTCGTCAGATTGACCTGCTGCCACGTTTTTTCATAACCGATGTTGCAACACATCGTTCTGTTGCCGTCAGCCGCGTTGCTGTGGAGCGTCACCTTTCCGCTTAAAGTATAGGTGCCGGCTTTCAGTGTCTTATCGGCATAGCGAATATATTTCTGCCCGTCACCCAGCGCTCTGGTGACCGTAATGCTGCCCGTTCCGCTGTCGACACTATATCCGACCTTACCGGTCTGAGAAGCATCTGTGACGGTGTACGCAGCGCATGGGTCATAAAGGTTATACGGCTCGGTGATAAAATACTGCGAAAAATTGAAGATATCGTGGCGAACAAAATCGCCGTCGACATAATAGAGAATGTAGTCGCCGCTTTGGTTGTCGTTGTCGATGGCGATGCTGGGAACCAGCGTGCCGCCGCCGGTGAAGGCGGTGTTGATCGCGTCGAACAGCGCGTTTTCGTCGACATATTCGCCGACGCGTTCAAGCTCCTCCCGAACAGAGCGCAGCAGCTCGGGTATCGTGCCCTGAGATTCGGGCGAAATTTCTGCGGTGTCAAGGATGGAGCCGTTTACGCGCACCCACAAAGGGAATTGCAGAGTCAGCACATCGGTGCCGTCGGCGATTTTGACCTCGATTTTGAGGTCGCACTTGCGGCTTTGAATGACGGCGTTGTCGAACGGCACAAGGATATTGCCCGCTTCATTGACGGAGCACGCCACGTTGTCCGAAAACAAAATGTGATCCTTGGCGCTGACGAATCGGGCGATCACGGTCTTGCCCGTCATGCTTACCGCCTCGCCGCCCTGAGTGACCGCGACCTCCAAAACCTCGGTGTTGCGGTCGTCGACGTGGATTATCGCCAGCAGATCGACCGCCGTTTTCTTACATAAATCATAGCTATAAAAAATTGGCTTTTTTATACTCATAAAGTCCTCCCGGAAAGAATTTGAGGGAAACCCCCTCACTTATAGCGCCTTTTCGCCCGAAAATTGCATACAACTATGCAACTCGGCAAAAAAACTATGCAACTCGGCAAAAATTAATCACATTTCGGCACTATGGCACCACAAGCGAGGGAAATCATCAAGCCGTCACACCGCCGAGATCGTAGAGCGTTAGTTTTTTCTTGCAATGTAATTTGACAGCTTTAGCTTTTCCTCGCCGAGCTCGATGCCGTTCCAGCGCTCGGCAAGACAGTCGTATTCGGTTTTTGTTATCTTTGCCTCTGCCGTCCTGCCGCCCTTGAGCGCAACGTCGATGACGTCGCCAAGTCCGACGGCTGTCATTTCGTCGAGCGCCGGGCGAAAATTCACCTTTAGATTAACGCTTTCCGCGATCTGCAAGCCCTTTCCCGCCGTGCGCAAAATGTATTTTGCGGCAAGCCAGTTAAGCCGCGCCTTTATCGCGCGATAGTTTTCACCTTGGGTCGGGTCGATGTTTTTTTCTTCAAACGTGTCGGTCGCGTTATACATGAAGATTTTCGCGAGCCTGCCGCTTCCGTTATGAATAAAATCGTCTATCACTCTCGGTGAGGAACAGATTTGAACGGGGTATTCATAATCGGTGCCGCCTACAGTATATTTTGCCGTCAAGTCGGCATAGGCGACCACGTGGGTATAAACATTTGCCGCGCTCAGTGTCAGGCGCGGCGACCCGATATTTTTATCCCAGCGCAAAACATAATTTTTTCTGCTGCCCCGAGCGGCAAGCAAACTGATATTGAAATTATCATAGTGAAATTCCGCGTTGAAAGCGTTCGCCATTTCGTTAAGAAACGCTCCCAGGGTGTCGCTTTTTGTGTATCCGATCTCCATAGCCTGATTTTCGCTTATGGTGCAGGAAAAGGTGAAATTGTTCTCAAACTCCAAGCTCTTGGGAGTAGAGACCTGAGTGCAGAAATCCCAATGTCCTGCCGGGGTGTTGTACTGCGCACTATGCGAGACATCGGAAATCACGACGTTGTTGTAGCAGCAATGCTTGATGTGTCGGGCACTGACGCTCAGCCTGCCGACGCCGTCATAGCCGCAGTTGTAGATCTCAAAATACTGCGGCTGATCGAACGGATTAGGCTTGACCGCGAGAAATCGCTGGTTTTGTACCTCGCCGATCAATTCGTCGGTCGGCGAAAAAACCGCCGAAAGCGTATAGTCACCGTTGAGCTTTTCAACAGAAACGCATTTTTCACATTTACAGAGCCTGCCGAGATAGCGCATCCTGCCCGGAGCCAAAATCGGATCAGTCGTCTCATACAACAGCGGAAGCATCACAATCGCCTCCAATTCGGGGTGATCTGCAAGTAGAAGCTGCCCAGCGTCATGCTGTCGGTCGTCAAAAACAAAGTGTTTGTGCCGGGCTGCAGGTCGGGCAGAAGCTCTGTGCCGAGATAAGTTTTCACGCCGTTGATGATGCGAAAATGCTGCTTTCCGGCAAAGCGGTGTACGTTGTTGCTGCCGGACACGGGAAAGGCGGTTTCCGCTCCGTTGATCGTGATCCTCGCGGTAGTTTCCTCGCCGCGCGAGGTTTGGAAAATGTAATAAGGCTCGGAAGGATAGCTTTCCGGGTTGACGATCTCCTGCGCGGAGGCGGCGGGATAAAAAGAAAGCTGCGTCTGCCCGGCGTCGCTGTACCAATAGGGGACACGGCTGAATTTTAGCGTCGCCGTCAGCAGCGAAGGCAGCTCCGCGACGATCTCCTCAAAATTCGTCAGCGCCGCCATTGTAAACCAGCCGTTTCCGTAGAAGGTGTCACGGTACTCGTAGTAACCGTTTTGGAGCGGAGCCAGCCAATCGACTACCGCGTGCGCGAGCTGCCCGGCGGTCTGCTGCGACAGCAGCGGCAAAAAACCGATTTTGAGGCTGAAATCAACATTATCATAGCTTTCGTTGTCGATGATCTCGTCGCCGCTTTGACCGTAAATTTTTAAAAAGGTCTTGTTTCTCTTGGCGACAGTGTGAGAGGGAGCTTGCAAAATCCTCCCTCCGAACGAAGCCAGGCTCTGACCTCCGAAAGTAAAATCACGCATAAACTCCCTCACTCCTTCTGACCTCGTCCGCAAGCCGCTCGCTTATCAGCACCGCAAGCTCGTCGATATCCGATTCGCGGTCGATCTTATCGACCGTGACCGTGATGTTAATGGTCTGATTTATGATCTTTTCCTCGCCTTTGCGCTCTCCGCCGCGCTTTGCGTTCCGGTAAGCCTCTGCCTCGTTCGCAGGCAAAACCGCTTCGCCCCGGTCGAGATACGCCGGGAATTTATCGTTAGGCACATAATCTATGCCGGCACGGAGACGTGGCAGCTCCACCTCGGGAATATGGTCGAGGTCTATCCCTATCCAGCCGCCGAGAGTGTTGATGCCGTCGATCATCCCGTTAAGCAGCCCGATCGCGCCGTTTAACATTGTTTCGAGCGCAGCCGGGATAAGATTGATAATGCCTTTGAAAATGTCCACAACTCCGTTCCAGGCTTCTTCCCAGTTGCCGGTGAAAACCCCTGTGATAAAGGTTATCAATCCGTCGAGGGTCGTGGTCAATGGTTCGAGATATGTTGAAACGGTTTCAAGCGCTGAGCCCAGAGAGTCGCTGAACGCCTCAGCCAAGCCCGAAACAACGGGCGTCAAGGCGCCGAGCAGACCCGAAAGCAGCGGCAAAAGCGTTTGCGCAAGCAGATCAAGGATCGGCATAACCGCCTCAAAGGTTTGCAGGAAAAACGGCAACAGCGTCTGCACGATCTCAACGAACGGCGGCAAAAGCTGCTGCAAAAGCCCGATGATGATCGGCAAGACCGATTGACAGATCTGCAGGAACATCGGCAGAAGCTGCTCGATAATTTGCAAAACGACCGGCAGAACAGTCTGCGCGATCTGAACGGCGAACGGCAGAATAGTTTGCAAAGTCTGTGCCAAAAACGGCAAAAGCTGATCGATTATCTGCAAGGCAAACGGCATAAGCTGCTGAATGATTTGAACCAAAATCGGCAGGATATCGGTCGTGATTTGAACAAAAATCGGGGTCAACAGCTCAATGAACTGCAAAAGCACCGGCAGCAGCGCGGTGGCAAGCTGCTCAAAAACGGGTAATAATTGTTCTATCGCTTCGAAAATCTTCGGGAGCAGCGCTTCGCCGAGATCAAATAACGACGGCAGCATATTATCCAGGAAGCTGCTCACTATCGGGGTCAGCTTGGATATTGCGGATTGAATATCGGGCAGCGCGGATTGCAGGTGATCGCTGAATTTTTTAACGATCGGCATAAGCGCGCCGCCGAGCTGCGTCTTGACCGCGCCGATCGCACGCTTTGTTTGGTCAAGCGAATCGGTCAGTCCGACGCCGCTGTCGATAAGCTCGTCGGACATCACCAGCCCCAGATCGTGCGCTTTCTGCTTCATTTCGTCGATGGAGCCCGCCTGACCGTTCAGAAGCGGCATGAGGTCGGAGCCTGACTTTCCGAAAAGCTTTTGCGCCAGCGCCGCCTTTTCATCGGCGTCGGCAACGCCCTGAAGGGCGTTCATAGCGTCCCACATCACATCTTCGGAGGATCGCAGATTGCCTTCGGCGTCGCGCAGAGAAATGCCCAGATTTTGAAAGATTTCGGCGTTTTTGTCGCCGTCCATAGCGTTGCGCAGCGATTTCATACCGTTTTGCAGCTTGTCCACGCTGGTGCCGGACTGCGAACAGATAAAATCAAGCTCTTGATACGCCTGCCGTGAAACACCGATCTTTTGCGACATTTTATCGACGTGGTCGGCGGCGGAGGCGGAGCTTTGCGCCATTTTCATCATGCCGCCGGCTGCGACGGACGCGCCTCCGATGATCGCCGAGCCCCATTTGGCGGCGGTTTTGGCGCCCTTTGCCATGGTGGACGCGACGCCCGACGCCTTTTGATCTGTCTTTTGTATCGACTTGTTGGCTTCATCGTTGTTGACGAAGATCGAGCCGAACAGTTTAAAAACTTCAACTGCCAAGCGCTACACCTCCCGCCATGTAAAATCGTTCAAATAACGCTCTACCTTGTTAAAAATTTCATCTGTAGTCGCCTGCTTTGCCGCCTGCCCGACGCCTGCAGTGCTTTTCAAAACGCGCCTTTTATATTCATCAAAAGAAATATTTTGCAAAGCGGCAAGGCTTGTTTGATAGCTTTGCCGCAGCGCTTCCTCGTTTTCCCTGTCAACGAGGAATTTGATGATCTCGCATATCTCAAAAAGCTCGGCAGAGTTCAGCAGGGCAAGGTTTCCGCAGCAGTAGCGGATAAGCAGACTCGTTACTTGGATATCAAGGCAGAGGCTGAGTTGAAAAAACTTTTGAGATCGTTCTGCTCTATCAGTTCCTTGATGTCGGCTTTGAGCGTTTCCAATCCGTACATACCGACTTCTTCGGGAGTCACACCCTTCAGATCGGCGTAGAGAGCAAAGATTTTTTGCTCGACCGCTTCATCGGCGACGGACTCGATCAGCGTCACGAAGAACTCCAAGCCGACCGATTCGGCGTCGGTCTTTTCCTTGCGGGTCCTTATGTCTTCCGCGAAGCGGATAATCTCGTCGCGAAGGTTAGCCGCCTTGATGATCCGCGCCAAGACGAACGCGTCCTTTAATCCGAGTTTTCTCATTAGCTGTTACCTCCCGCTCACGTCGTTGCTATCGCCTGATCGGGATAGTAGATCGTGAAGGGCGGAACGATCTCGCCGCTCACATCATCGTAGATAGTGGGCTCGTGGTAGCCGTAGAATTGACACTCGACGCCGGCGTTGTTCTTGTCGGCGGCGGTGACGGTCAGGCCGCCCTCGTGAAAGGCGTTGCGCACAACAATGATGATCGGCGTGTCGGAGCCGAGAATGTTGCCGACATAGGCGATATTGGTCGTGTAGTCGGTGCTTTTGATCGTGTCGCGGCCGGTGACCTCGGTGTAGCCGCTCATCTGGCTTGCGGCGCTGTCTCCGACGCCGAGCGCGAGCTTGAGGTTGTCGGGCGTGATCTCGACCAGCTTGGTTTTGAGATAGACCTCCCAGCCGTCGATCAGGCAGAGCACCGCGCTCCGGAAGCCCGTCTCCCGCAGGCAGCCTTCCTCGATCTCCCGGAGGACCGCTTCCTTCGTTTCGTCCATGGCGCCGCCGAGGATCAAACGGTTGACCAGCAGGGCCAGCGCCATAAAGGCGAAACCGTTCTGCCAGTATCCGA
>ONHJ01000139.1 GCA_900317595.1 uncultured Eubacteriales bacterium
GCTCCATCATCGTGGCGTAATATTGATAAAAATCGCGTTCCTTCTGCGGCATCGCGTGGTTGTTGTCCCATGGCTCCGGGATGGTTATCATCACCGCAAGCGGAAGCTCCATGCCGCTCATCACAAGGAACTCAAGCGTGTTGTCAAGTCTCGCGGAGTCGCTGCCGTCGGGATTGACCACGGGCAGCACCTTGTCGAACTCATCGCGGAGCAGCGCGCTCTGCATGGTTTCCTCACGTGCGAGCATCTTGTCGGCATTGCCTCTGATGGTGTTGATCTCGCCGTTGTGAACCATCATGCGGTTGGGATGCGCCTTTTGCCAGCTCGGGAAGGTGTTGGTGGAAAAGCGCGAATGGACAAGCGCGATCGCCGATTCATAGTCCTCGTCCTGAAGATCGGTGAAGAACCTGCGCAGGTCGCCCACCAAAAACATACCCTTATATACGATGGTGCGGCTCGACAGCGAAACGACATAGGTGTCCTCGTTGCTCTGCTCAAAGGTCCTTCTCGCGATGTAGCACTTGCGGTCAAAATCGATGCCGCGCATAACTCCCTCGGGACGGTCGATGAAGCACTGCATTATATACGGCATACACTCAAGCGCCTTCGCGCCCAAAACCGAGGGCTCGGACGGCACCGTGCGCCATCCGAGGATATTGAGACCTTCCTTTTCCGCGATGATCTCAAACATCCTTTTCGCCTGATTCCGACGCAGCTCGTTTTGCGGAAAGAAGAACATTCCGACAGCGTAGTCGCGCGCGTCGCGAAGATCGATCTGCAGCTCTTTTGCAGCTTTGGAAAAGAATTTATGCGAAATCTGCAGCAAAATGCCCACGCCGTCGCCTGTCTTACCGTCGGCGTCCTTGCCGGCGCGGTGCTCCAGAGTCTCAACGATCGTGAGCGCGTTCTCTACTGTGGCGTGTGAGCGGATTCCCTTGATATTCACTACCGCTCCTATACCGCAGTTATCATGTTCAAATGCGGGGGAATACAGCGAGCTTTTCATTTGCGACACTCGCCGATCTTGTGTTTCTTCTGTAAGAGGCATAAAATCAATCCCTTCCTGTTTTGCAAGTTTCGCCATTGAATCCTGCAAAATCCAAACAATTACAGCTACCATTATATGACACGCTTTCGCTGTTGTCAATAGCTGATTTGCATTTTTTTCGGTACATTGTTTCAATTCCGTGGCGAATATTGGGCAAAAACACGGGTTATTATTGTACAAATTGCAAGAATCAAAAAAAATCCTGCAAAAGGGGCTTGACAAATTTTTAACGATGCGTTATAATGTCGCCAATGACACAGCAAGGGTGCTGACGGCTTAGCGGCCATCAGCGCCCTTTTGCTTTGTCAATCGACAGAATGGAGAGGTAAATATGACAAAGGTTCCCGAAATGTTCGGCAGCATGGTTTTTAACGACAAAGTTATGCGCGAGCGTCTGCCCAAGGCAACCTACAAGGCACTGAAAAAGACCGTTGAAAACGGCGAGCCGCTTGACGAAAGCGTTGCGAACGTAGTCGCAAACGCCATGAAGGATTGGGCGGTCGAACTCGGCGCGACCCACTTTACTCATTGGTTCCAGCCGATGACCGGCGTTACCGCCGAAAAACACGACAGCTTTATCCAGCCCACCGGCGACGGTGTTATCATGGAGTTTTCCGGCAAGGAGCTTATCAAGGGCGAGCCGGACGCGTCATCCTTCCCGTCGGGCGGAATCCGCGCGACATTTGAGGCTCGCGGCTACACCACCTGGGATCCGACCTCACCCGCGTTCGTGCGCGACGGTTCACTGTATATCCCAACCGCGTTCTGTTCCTACACAGGCGAGGTGCTCGATAAAAAAACGCCGCTGCTCCGCTCGATGGAGCGCCTGAGCGCAGAGGCGGTCAGGGTGCTGCACTTGCTCGGCAAGACTGACGTGACGCGCGTCGCCACCACCGTAGGCCCCGAGCAGGAGTATTTTTTGGTAGATAAAGAGATGTATGATCAGCGCGAGGATCTTAAGCTCTGCGGCAGAACGCTGTTCGGAGCAATGGCGCCGAAGGGTCAGGAGCTTGAGGATCACTATTTCGGCGCTATCAAAACAAGAGTCGCGGCATATATGCGCGACCTTGACGAGGAGCTGTGGAAACTTGGCATCCTCGCAAAGACCAAGCACAACGAGGTCGCGCCCTCGCAGCATGAGCTGGCGCCGATATTCTCAACCTCGAACATCGCCACCGATCACAACGAGCTGACCATGGAGGTCATGCAGAAGGTCGCGGAGCGTCACGGTCTGGTCTGCCTGCTGCATGAAAAGCCCTTCAAGGGCGTCAACGGCTCCGGCAAGCACAACAACTGGTCGATCTCGACCAACACCGGCGAAAACCTTCTTTCTCCCGGCAAGAATCCCGAGAGCAATCTGCAGTTCCTGCTGTTCCTCGCCGCTGTCGTCAAGGCTGTTGACGAGTATCAGGATCTGCTGCGCATCACCGTAGCGTCCGCCGGAAACGACCACAGACTCGGCGCAAACGAGGCTCCGCCCGCGATCATCTCGATGTATCTCGGCGACGATCTGGACGCGCTCGTCCACTCCATCATCAACGGAGAGGATTATCACAGCAACAAGGAATCCCGCATGCGCACCGGCGTTGACGTGCTGGCGGACTTTAAAAAGGACAAATCCGACCGCAACCGCACCTCGCCGTTCGCGTTCACCGGCAACAAGTTTGAGTTCCGCGCGTTGGGCTCCTCGCTGAACATCGCCTGCCCCAACTACATGCTCAACACCATGGTCGCCGAAGAGCTGCGCCAGTTCTATGAGGCGCTCAAGGACGCCGACGAGCTTGACGCCGCGATCAAGGCGCTTATCAAGGACGTATTCACAAAGCACCGGAGGATCATCTTCAACGGCGACAACTACAGCGATGAATGGGTAAAGGAAGCCGAGCGCAGAGGTCTTCTCAACCTGAAATCCCTGCCCGAAGCCCTCGCCCACTTCATGGACGAAAAGAACATCGCGCTGTTTGTGGATCACAACATCTGCACCGAGCAGGAGCTGCGCGCGCGTTATGAGATCGACCTTGAAACCTACTGCAAGCAGCTCAATATCGAAGCGCTGACGATGCTCGACATGGCAAGGACGATCACTCCCGCCGTATCGCTGTTCGTGCGTGAGCTGACTGACACCGTAAGGACGATCACTCCTGCCGTATCGCTGTTCGTGCGTGAGCTGACTGACACCGTGCTCGCGAAGAAGGCCGTTTCCGAAAGCATCCCCGTAAAGGCGGAGCTTAAGCTCATCAACAGCCTCGCCGAAAAGCAGGAGCGCTTTGCGGAGCTGACCGAGGAGCTCAAGGCGGAAAACAGCGCAGCGGCAGCTATCGAAGACAACCTTGAAAAGGCGTTCGCATACCGCAACAACGTCTTTGCGAAGATGGAAGCCCTGCGCGAGGTCGGCGACAGCATGGAAGAAGAGATCGCTGCTGACTACTGGCCTTATCCGAGCTACACCGACCTGCTGTTCGGCGTATAAAACCAAACCCGCATTTTCAATTATCAAGCTGACATATGACAACGCAACGGCGCGTTTTCCGACAGGGGAACGTGCCGCTGTGTAATTTAAGGAGTAATCACAATGAAAGAAATGATGACACAAATCGCAAACGAACAGCTATTTGCCGTCTGGTTTTTGATCGGCGCGGCACTGGTGTTCTGGATGCAGGCAGGCTTCGCCATGGTCGAAGCGGGCTTCACCCGGGCAAAGAACACCGGAAACATCATTATGAAGAATCTTATGGATTTCTGCATCGGTACCGTGACTTTCATCCTCATCGGCTTTTGCCTGCTGATGGGCGAGGATCTTGCGGGATTCATCGGAAAGCCCGGATTCGACCTGTTCACCGAATACCAAAACTTTGATTTTTCAAGCTTTGTATTTAACCTTGTTTTCTGCGCCACCACCGCGACCATCGTATCCGGCGCCATGGCTGAGAGAACCAAGTTCCTCTCCTACTGCGTCTATTCCGGCGTTATCTCCGCCGTTATCTATCCGATCGAGGCGCACTGGATCTGGGGCGGCGGCTGGCTGAGCCAGCTCGGCTTCCACGATTTCGCGGGCTCCTGCGCTATCCACATGGTAGGCGGCATCTCGGCGCTCATCGGCGCGAAGATCCTCGGCGCGCGCATCGGCAAATTCAAGAAGGACAAGGACGGCAAGATCAAGGTCGGCGCTTTTCCCGGTCACAACATCGCGCTCGGCGCGCTCGGCGTTTTCATCCTCTGGCTGGGCTGGTACGGCTTCAACGGCGCCGCCGCGACATCCGTGGATCAGCTTGCCTCCATCTTCCTGACAACCACCGTTTCTCCGGCTATCGCCACGGTAGTCTGCATGGTCTTTACATGGGTAAAATACGGCAAGCCCGACGTCAGCATGTGCCTCAACGCATCTTTGGCGGGCCTGGTAGCGATCACCGCCGGCTGTGACGTCACCGACGCCCTCGGCTCCATCGTGATCGGCGCTGTATCGGGTCTGCTCGTCTGCTTCGGCGTTTGGCTGCTCGACTACAAGCTTCACATCGACGATCCTGTCGGCGCAGTAGCCGTCCACATGATGAACGGCATCTGGGGCACTCTCGCGGTAGGTCTGTTCGCGACCGACACCGCGCCCGCTTACTCTGTTGCCAACAGCTCCGGCGACAAGCTTATCGGTCTGTTTTACGGCGGCGGCTTTGAGCTGCTTGGACTGCAGCTTCTCGGCTTTGCCTCTGTTGCGGCATGGACTGTGGTCACGATGACCGTCGTGTTCTTTGTCATCAAGGCGATCTTCGGTCTGCGCGTAAGCCGTGAGGAAGAGATCACCGGTCTTGACGCCACCGAGCACGGCATGCCGTCTGCGTACGCCGGCTTCTCCATGATCCCGGAATACATCGAGGAAGGCGACGCTCCGGTTATCGTCAGCGGCGACACCCCTGTCGCGGAGGCTGTAACCGTTCAGAAGGTGCCGAGCTTTGACGAAGGCAGACCCAAGATCACCAAGGTCGAGATCGTCTGCAAGGAATCCCGCCTTGAGCCGCTGAAAAACGCGATGATGGCGATCGGCATCACCGGCATGACCGTCACCCACGTTCTCGGCTGCGGCACACAGAAGGGTACGCCCGAGTATTACCGCGGAGTTCAGATCGAAGCCAACCTGCTGCCCAAGGTACAGGTAGACATCGTAGTCTGCACCGTTCCCGTAAGCAAGGTCATCGAAACCGCTAAAAAGACGCTTTACACCGGTCATATCGGCGACGGAAAGATCTTCGTCTATGACGTTGAGGACGTTGTCAAGGTGAGGACAGGTCAGACAGGTCTTGAGGCCATGAAGAACTTTGATTCTATCTGATAACGGTTTTTGCCGACGGCTTTGAATATGATTAACCAAACAACTGCATTATTATAATATAAAATAGTATAATATAAGTGAAAATTGCAGGATTGAGTTTACAATCCTGCAATTTCCCTTGACAAAACTTTAACAATAGCATATAATGATGAGGTATTATTATTCATTAAGGGGCTGATCCTATGTGTGGAATAGTTGGATATGTCGGACCCCGTGACTGCACCGACGTGCTGGTTTCGGCGTTGACAAAGTTAGAATACCGCGGCTATGATTCCGCGGGCATCGCGGTTTTTGAAAACGGAAATATCGCGGTAGCCAAAACCAAGGGCAGGCTGACAGACCTGACCGCGAAAATGGAGCGCGAAGGCAAGCCGCACGGTCACGCCGGCATCGGTCACACTCGCTGGGCTACTCACGGAGAGCCCTCAGACGTCAACTCTCACCCGCACTCAGGCAGGCGCGTGACCATCGTCCATAACGGCATCATCGAAAACTACAAGCAGCTAAAGCAGTTTCTTATCGAAAACGAGCGAGATGAGTTCCTGTCCGACACCGACACCGAGGTCGTGGCGCAGCTCCTCGACTTCTATTACGACGGCAACCCCATCCGCTGCATACGCAGGGTGCTCCATGAGCTGCGCGGCTCCTTTGCGCTGGGCATCATCTTCGCCGACCGCCCGGGAACCGTCTACGCCGTGCGCTGCGAAAGCCCTCTGATCGTCGGTCAGGGTCAGGGCGAGGTATTTATCGCCTCTGACGTTCCGGCTATCATTAAATATACCAAGGATTATTACCTGCTGGAGCAGGGCGAGATCGCAGTGCTGAAAAACGGAGCGGTGACTTTCTGCTCGCTCCACGGCAGGATGCTCGAAAAGGAGCTCCTCACCGCAGACTGGGACGAGGACAGCGCCGAAAAGGGCGGATATCCCCACTTCATGCTCAAGGAGATACACGAACAGCCCGTAGCCGTTAAAA
>ONHJ01000109.1 GCA_900317595.1 uncultured Eubacteriales bacterium
CCTACGGTCAGACGGAATCAGCCGGCGCGGTGATGATGTTTGAAGTCGACCGACCCTATGACAATACGCCCATCGGCAAGCCGATCGGCGACGTGCGCGCATATCTTCTCGATGAAAACGATCAAGTCGCCGACGAGGGCGAGATCTGCCTTGCGGGATATTTTGCGGACGGCTATCTCAATTTGCCCGAGCAGACCGCGAAAACCTTTGTCGACAATCCCTTTGCCGCGCAGGACGGCTTTCCGAAGCTGCTGCGCACCGGCGATATCGGCAGAATGGACGAGAACGGCAACTATATCTATCTGAACCGCAGAGACTGGATGGTGAAGATCAACGGTCAGCGCGTGGAGCCGGGCGAGATCGAGGCAATCATCAAGAACACCGGCGGCGTTTTTGACGCGGCGGTCAAGGACTTTAAAAATCGCTACGGTCAGGTTTATCTTGTCGCCTACTACGTGGAAAGCGAGCCGGTCGAGGCTGACGATATCCGCAAAGCCATCTCCAAAAAGCTGCCGCCGTATATGATACCCTCGTTCTTCGTGAAGCTCGACAGGCTGCCTGTCAACCGAAACGGCAAGCTCGACCGCAAGGCGCTTATCGCTCCGGAGGCGGGCGAGTTCAAAAATGAATATGAGGCGCCCGTGACGGATATGCAGAAAGCTCTGTGCTCGGCGTTTGAACAGATACTCGATGTCGAGCGCGTCGGTATCGACGATGACTTCTTCTCGCTCGGCGGCGACTCGGTCAAGGCGGCTATGACCGCGAAGGAGTGCGCGCTGTTCTTCGTTTCAATAGCGGATATTTTCAAGGGCAAGACCCCGCGAGGCATCGAAAGGGAGCTGCTGAAAAAAGCGGCGCGCTCGGCGGCTGCCGGCAAAAAGGAAAAGACGCTGTTCTATCCGCTGACGCCCTTTGAAAGAGGTATGTATATTGAGCAGAAGCTCAATGAAAAATCTACGGTATACAACCTCAACATAGCCGTTGAGTTCAAGGGCACCGACGCTCAGACGCTTATCGCCGCGCTTGAAAAGGTTTTTGCCGCGCATGAGGCGTTCCATTCCTATTACGGCGAAGAAAACGGCGTTCCGGTGCGCATACTCACCGACGCGCTGCCCGTTGCCGAGGAAAAAACGGCGGAGTCGTTCGACGAGGTCAAGGCTGCCGCCGACCGCTGCAGCCTGCCGTTCGACCTCAACGCCGATATCCCTGTCCGGCCGACGGTATATGTCCTGCCCGAAGGCGCAGCGCTGCATCTCGCGATACATCACATCGCGTTTGACGGCGGCTCCGCAGGCACGTTCATCGACGAGCTTACCAACGCGGTGCTCGGAAAGCCCGTGCAAAAGGCTTCGGTCGACCTTTCCGACCTTTACGGCAATACTGCGGATCCTCAGGAGGGCATGGAGTTTTATAAAAAGCTGTTCGGCGACGGCGTTCCCGTGAACGAAATGCCGCTGAGGGGCAAAAGACCAAAGGTGCATCCGCTTTCAAACCGCGAGCTGTATCATTCGCTCGACGCGGATCAGCTTGCGGAGATAGGCAAGGCTGCGCGCACATACGGCGTCACCGAGTTTGAGCTGATATTCTCGGCGGTCGCTGCGGCGCTTGCGAAATACACCGCTTCGGACGATGTCGTGCTCGGCATACCCGCGAATATGCGGCCGTCAGGCGCCGAGAACGTCATAGGTATGTTCGTCAACACCGCTCCGGTGCGCGTCAGGGTCAACAGAAAGGGGTCGCTTGCCGATTATATCGCGGAAGTCAGCGGCGCTGTCCGCAAGGCTACCTACGGCGCGTCGCTGCCGTTTGAGAGCGTCGCGGCGGAGTTCGTGAAGCAGCGTGACGAAAGCCGCAACCCGATTTTTGATGTAAGCGTGAACTATATGCGCAGACCCGAAGCTTTTGAGCGCGGCGGCCTACGCGTTACGATGTATTCTCCGCTGCAAAAAATGAGCCGCGATTTCGGTGTCGTCATGCGACGCGGGGAAAACAGCCTGGGCATTATGATGCAGTATTCCGACCTGCTGTTTGAGCCGAGTGTCGCAGAGGGCTTCCTTGAGCAGATACTCTATACGCTCAGCCTGATCCGAAACGGAGCAGAGCTTGTCGGAGAGGTAATGGCGCTCCCCGAAAACCGGCAAAGGGCGCTTGAAGCATTTGCGGTAGAAGCGAGCACAGAGATCAAGCCGACGCTGCTCCATCAGCTTCTGGAGCGCAGAGCGGCGGAAAACCCGGACAAAACCGCGCTGATCGCGGTCGACGCGACGCTTTCATACCGCGAGCTGAACGAGCGCGCTAACGGTGTGGCGCGTTATCTTATCGCAAAGGGAGTAAAGCCCGGCGACAGCGTGGCGCTGCTGCTGCCGCGAGAATCCTGCTTCTTTGCCTGTATGTTCGGCGTCAACAAGGCAGGCGCGGCGTTTATCCCGTGCGACCCTCAATATCCCGCCGAAAGGATCAACCATATAATCACCGACTCGCAGGCTTCATATATCATCGCCGCCGCAGACAAACTTGAGGATTATCCTGCGGAAAAGGCTATCGACGTCGCCGACGTGACCTCGGCGGGCAGCGTTGAGAATCCCCACGTCGAAATGGATGACAGCGCGCTTTCGTATATGATCTACACCTCGGGCTCCACCGGAAAGCCCAAGGGCGTGATGCTGACTCACCGCGGCATATGCAACTATCTTGAGCCTCACCCCGCGAACCGCCATGTTTACGCGGTCAAGCAGGAGGTCGAGACCTATCTCTCCGTGACAACCGTTTCGTTCGATATGTCATTCAAGGAGCACGCGGTCACGCTGTGCAACGGCAAGACGCTCGTTTTCGCGGGCGACGACCAGATGAACGACCCGCGTGAGCTTGCGAAGCTTATGTCGGAGCATCATGTGGACTGCGTGAACGCAACTCCGTCGCGGTTGGCGCAGTATATGGACTACGCTCCGTTCAGAGAGGCCTTGGCGAATTGCAGGGTGATAATGTCCGGCGGCGAGGGCTATCCGCTGTCACTTCGCGACAGGATAAAAGAAGCTGCTCCGAACGCTAGGATCATCAATACCTACGGGCCCACCGAGATCACGGTTTCCTGCAACGCCGCTCAGATCAACGATGCGGAATACATTTCCGTCGGCAGGCCGCTGCTGAACTACAGGGAATACATCGTTGACAAATTCGGCGACCTTGCTCCTTACGGCGTGACCGGCGAGCTGTATATCGGCGGCGCGGGCGTCGCGAAGGGCTATAAGAACCTCGACAAGATGACCGCCGAAAAATTCGTGGATTTCAACGGCGAGAGGATGTACCGCTCCGGAGACTATTCCAAGTGGGACAGTGACGGCAACGTCGTGATCTACGGCAGACTTGACAACCAGGTGAAGCTGCGCGGACTTCGCATCGAGCTGGGTGAGATCGAGGGCTTGATAGAAGCGCAGCCGCACATCAAAAAGGCGGCGGTCGTAATCCGCAAGATCAACAACCAGGACAATCTCTGCGCCTATTTCACCGCCGACCGCGATATCGATATCGGTCAGCTCCGCGACGAGCTGAAAAAACAGCTCACGCATTATATGGTACCTACCGCCTATTTGCAGATGAGTGAAATGCCGATGACCGCAAACGGCAAGACGGATATCAGGATGCTGCCCGATCCCGTTCCCGTTTCGCTCGGAGAATATGCCGCTCCGGCTAACGAGACCGAGGCGTTCTTCTGCGAGGCGTTCAAAAACACGCTCAAGCTTGACAGGGTCGGTGCGACCGACAACTTCTTTGAGATCGGCGGCACCTCGCTTATCGTCACCTCGGTGGTGCTTGCCGCCTCGGAGCACGGCTATCAGATCACCTACGGCGATATTTTCAAATGCCCGACGCCGCGCGCTCTTGCGGAGCTGTTCGGAAAGGGCGGCGAGATAGCCGGAAGCGGAGCGCTGTTCGACTTTGACGATTACGACTACACCGACATCAACGCTTTGCTTGAAAAGAACACTATCGAGGCGTTTAAGAACGGAGAGCAGCGTCCGCTCGGCAATATTCTGCTTACGGGCGCGACCGGCTATATGGGCGCCCACCTGCTTGCGCAGTATCTTACCGAGGAAAGCGGCAGGGCATACTGCATGATTCGCAAGGGTCGCTACCCGACCGCACGCGACAGGCTGGTGAATATGATGTTCTACTACTTCGGCGGACGCTTTACCGAGGACATCGAAGCGCGTGTCGAGGTGCTTAACGGCGACGTGACCGACTACAAATACTTTGAGCCTTTTGAGAAGCTGCCGATCGACACGGTGTTCAACTGCGCCGCGAATGTCAAGCATTTTTCAGGCGGGACCGATATCGAGGATATCAACGTGGGCGGCGCGGTGAACTGCGTAAAGCTCTGCGAAAAGCTGGGCGCAAGGCTGATCCACTTCTCGACGGTCTCGGTCGCGGGAACAACTGACGACGTTTCAAGGCTTGTCAAGCCTTCGCTCGACGAGCAGACGCTCTACTACGGACAGACGCTCGACAACAAATACACCTCGTCAAAGCTGATGGGTGAGCGCATGGTGCTTGAGGCGGCGGCACGCGACGGTCTTGACGCCAAGATCATCCGCGTGGGAACGCTTGCGGCAAGAGAATCGGACGGCGAGTTCCAGATCAACTTCCTGACAAACAACTTTATGGGCAGGCTTCGCTCCTATGGCATTCTTGGCTGTTTCCCGTACTCGATGCTCGAGAACCAGGTCTGCATGGGACCGATCGACACCTCCTGCGCGGCGTTTTTGAGGCTTTCGCGCACTCCGCGTGAATGCTGCGTGTTCAACGCGGTAAACAACCACACGCTGCCGCTCGGCGACATTATCCGCCAGATGAACGGCATAGGAATGAACATCCGTCTGGTTGAGTATGAGGAATTTGCCGAGGCTCTGCGCGAGGCGCAGAAGGATCCCGACAAGGCGGCTATCCTGTCGAGCATGACGGCTTATATGAACACCGCCCACGGCAAAAAGATCACCGCGCTGCCGTTCGTTTCGCACTACACTACGCAGATACTGGCGCGTATGGGCTTCTTCTGGAACGCCAGCAACGAAAAATATGTCAGCGGCTTCATAAACGCGCTTAAGGGCTTCCGATTCTTCAATAAGCACAACCTGACCCGATAAGGCGACCATGTGCGACCATGTCGCGGAGAGTCCGCCTTTGGAAGGCTTTTGCTTGACCGAAGCCTTCAGCAACGGCGGGTCATAA
>ONHJ01000112.1 GCA_900317595.1 uncultured Eubacteriales bacterium
AATGATTCTATTATAATCATATACGCCTACCGTGTCAATAGGTAATTTAAAATTTCAGCTTGTTTTTCCACTGATCCCATGTTATAATAGGGTAAAAGGGAGTGATCGGAATGATTTCATCAAAGGGAAGATACGCGCTGCGCGTAATGATCGACCTTGCGCGCCGGAACAGCGACGGATATGTTCCGCTCAAGGATATCGCCGAGCGGCAGAAAATATCAAAAAAATATCTTGAGATCATAGCCAAGGAGCTTGTAAACGCAAAGCTGCTGAAAGGCGTAAGCGGAAAAGGCGGCGGCTATCGGCTCAGCCGCAAGCCCGAAGAATACTCAGTGGGTGAGATACTCGACGTAACCGAAAACTCGATGGCGGTCGTCGCCTGCCTTGAAAACGGCGCTGAGGAATGTCCGCGAGCCGCTGAGTGCGACACGCTTCCGATGTGGTCGGAGCTTAATCAATTGATCCACAACTTTCTTTTCGGCAAAAAGCTGTCCGACCTGCTTTGAAAAAACAAATTAAACGACCCGTTTTCTCGCGTCAAAACGAGAAAACGGGTTTTGTTTTTCTGCCGGTCGATGTCGTCGCTCCTGCAAATCACATATATAATAGTATGCTCATATCAGTTATAGATTGAATCTATAGCCGGCTATAAATCAAATGTATTGGACAAAACCTACTAACCTAGTATATAATAAGACCATCAAAGCAAGGAGGCAACGAAATGACACTTCATTTGAAAGCGCTGACCAACGCCAACCGGAAAACGGAGCGAATGTGTTTTTGATTTTCCCGATAAAAACGCTCACTTGATAAAATTTTGATAAATAAAGAAAGAGGTATTACCATGTCAGAATATAAATTTGAAACCTTACAGCTCCACGTAGGACAGGAACAGCCCGACCCCGCAAGCGACGCGCGCGCCGTTCCGATCTATGCAACGACTTCATATGTTTTTCATAACAGTCAGCACGCCGCCGACCGCTTCGGACTTGCCGACGCCGGCAACATCTACGGCAGGCTCACCAACTCAACACAAGGCGTATTTGAGGAAAGGATAGCGGCTCTTGAGGGCGGCGTTGCGGGCTTGGCGCTTGCTTCGGGCGCTGCGGCAATCACCTACACCGTTCAGGCACTCGCGAAGGCGGGCGAGCACATCGTAGCACAAAAGACCATCTACGGCGGCTCCGCTAACCTGCTTGCGCACACACTGCCGCTCTACGGCATCACCACCACCTTTGTTGATATCCATGATCTCGACGAGGTTAAGGCTGCGATCCGCCCCAACACAAAGGCGATCTACATCGAGACCCTCGGCAATCCCAACAGCGATATCCCCGATATCGACGCGCTGGCTGAGATCGCCCACTCCAACGGACTTCCGCTTGTGATCGACAACACCTTCGGCACTCCGTACCTCATCCGTCCGCTCGAGCACGGCGCTGACATCGTCGTTCACTCCGCCACCAAATTCATCGGCGGTCACGGCACTACTCTCGGCGGAGTTATCGTCGACGGCGGCTCCTTTGATTGGGCGGCTTCGGGCAGATATCCTTGGATATCCGAGCCGAACCCCAGCTATCACGGCGTAAAATTCACCGAGGCAGCGGGAAAAGCCGCTTTTGCGACCTATATCCGCGCCATCCTGCTCCGCGACACAGGCTCCTGCATCTCACCCTTCGCCGCGTTTTTGCTCCTTCAGGGCACCGAGACCCTCTCGCTCAGATTGGAGCGCCACGCCGAAAACACCAAAAAGGTCATTGATTATCTGAAAAACCATCCGCTTGTCGAGAAGGTCTATCACCCTTCGTTAAAGCATCATCCCGACCACAAGCTCTATAAAAAATACTTCCCGAACGGCGGCGGTTCTATCTTCACCTTCGACATCAAGGGCGGTCAGGAAGAAGCCTTCCGCTTCATAGACGGCTTGAAGATATTCTCTCTGCTCGCAAACGTCGCGGACGTAAAATCTCTGGTCATTCATCCCGCGACCACCACGCACTCACAGCTCACCGCCGAGGAGCTTGAGGCGGCGGGCATACATCCCAACACCATCCGTCTCTCAATCGGCACCGAGCACATCGACGACATAATCGCCGACTTGGAAAAGGGCTTTGCCGCAGTTTGACAGACCCTTTGCCGAAAAAGATTACAGCTATCCGAAAAAAGCAGCAGCTCACTTAGGAGCCGCTGCTTTTTCGTGACGATAGAACAAAACTCGCGTTATTCGATTCCGTTCACCTTGTAATCCTGCGCTTCTACCGCAAAGCGGAGAACATCGTCCGCGACCGGAGCGCTCAGCGTTACCACTGCGGTGCCTGCGTTATGGTCTGCGACCGCGTTAGTCACGCCGTCGACCGCCTCAAGCGCCTTCTTTACCCGCGCCTCGCAGTGAGGGCACATCATTCCTTCTACCTTGATAGTTTTTGTCATCGGTTTTTCCTCCTTTTTTGTTTCAGCGGAAACGATTTTTTCAAGCGCTTCCGCGTCGATGGCTTTACCTTTTTTGTCGCGCGCGGCGCTGTGCGGCTTCACCAGATTCAGGCGCAGCGCGTTCATGCACACAAAGAAGCTTGACAGCGCCATTGCCGCCGCTCCGTACATCGGCTTCATTTCAATGCCGTACAGCCCCATTGCGAGCGGTATGCAGACCGCGTTATAAAAGAACGCCCAGAACAGGTTTTGATGGATGTTGCGGATGGTCGCGCGGCTGAGCCTGATCGCGGCGGTCACGTCCGTCAGGCGGCTTTTCATCACGACTATGTCGGCGGCGTCGATAGCTATATCTGTGCCGGCTCCGATCGCTACGCCGTTGTCTGCGACCGTCAGAGCGGGAGCGTCGTTGATTCCGTCGCCCGTCATAGACACGGTGCCGAGAGCCTTTAAGCTTCGGATGACCTCCGCCTTTTCATCGGGCAAAACACCCGCGATAACATGGTCGGTGCCTGCCTGCGCGCTGATAGCTTTTGCGGTGCGCGCGTTATCTCCCGTCAGCATGACCGACCTTATGCCCATGCTTCTCAGCTCGCCGATCGCCCGGGCAGAGTCAGCCTTGATAGGGTCAGCCACCGCGATCAAGCCTGTCAGCTTTCCGCCGAGAGCGAACAGCAGCGGAGTTTTTCCTTGCTCGGAGAGCGCGTCCGCCTGCGCCTTTTCCGCTTCGCTGACAAAGCCCTTTGATGAAAGGAAGCTCAGGCTGCCGCCTATTATTTCCTTTCCGTCCAGATCGGCGCGCAGACCATGTCCCGGAAGCGCCTCGAAATTGCTGACCTCATAAAGCCGCAGACCCTCAGCCTTGGCGACGACCGCCTTTGCAAGCGGATGCTCGCTGTTTTTCTCGAGCGAGGCGGCACAGCGCAGCAGCTCGGCTTCTTCCGTGCCGAAGGCGATCACATCGGTCACTTTCGGCAGACCCTCGGTCACCGTACCGGTCTTGTCGAGAGCGATTATCTGAGTCCTGCCCGCGCCCTCAAGAGCCGCGGCTGTTTTATAAAGTATGCCGTTTTTAGCGCCGACGCCGCTGCCGACCATTACCGCGACAGGCGTCGCGAGTCCGAGAGCGCACGGACAGCTTATGACAAGCACCGAAATGCCGCGCGCGACGGCAAACGAGAACGGGCGGCCTGCAATCAGCCAGCCGATAAGCGTAAGCACCGCGATGCCGATAACGGCGGGAACAAAGACCGCCGAGACCTTGTCGGCGATACGCGCCAGCGGAGCCTTTGTTGCGGCGGCGTCCGAAACGGTGCGGATTATCTGCGCCAGAGTCGTATCCTCACCGACGCGCGTCGCCCTGCACTCGATATAGCCCTGCTGATTCATCGACGCGGCGGAAACCGCGTCGCCCTCCGCCTTGTCGACCGGAATACTTTCGCCGGTAAGCGCTGATTCATTTACGGAGGTCATTCCTTTTACAATAACGCCGTCGACCGGTATCTGTTCTCCCGGGCGAACGACAAAAATATCCCCGGCGCTCACTTCTTCGACGCCGACCTCGGCTTCGACGCCGTCCTTTAACAGCACGGCGGTTTTCGGAGCAAGGCGCATCAAGCCCTTAAGCGCGTCAGTCGTGCGGCCCTTTGACATCGCCTCAAGCATTTTGCCTACGGTTATCAGGGTCGGGATCATCGCGGCGGACTCAAAATACAGATTCATGCCGAGTCTCATCACGGTGTCGCGGTCGCCCTCGCCCTGCGCCAGTATCATCAAAAACAGCTCTGCAAGCGAATAGGCAAAGGACGCGCCCGAGCCTAACGCCACAAGCGTATCCATATTCGGCGCGCCGTGCAGCAGCGAGGAAAAGCCCGAGGTGAAGAATTTTCCGTTGATGACCATGACGGCAACCGCCAGCAGCAGCTCGAACAGCCCCAGAAAAACCAGATTGTCGAACGCCGGCGGCGCGGGAAAGCCCCACATCATATGCCCCATGGAGAAATACATCAGCAAAAGCAGGATCGGAACGGAGAACAGCAGCCGCTTTCTCAGCTTCGGCGTTTCACGATCCTTCAATGCGTCGGCGTCCGCCCATGAGGGCGATTGCTGACGGGCGCTCTGCTTGGGAGAAGCGCCGTAGCCCGCCGCTTCCACGGCTTTGACGATATCCTCGGCGCGCGCCGTTCCCTCTACGCCCATGGAGTTGGTCAGCAGGCTGACCGAGCAGGCGGTGACGCCCGGCACCTTTGACACGGCTTTCTCGACCCGCGCGGAGCAGGCAGCGCAGCTCATGCCCGCCACATTGTATTGTTCCATTGTCCTGTTTCCTTCTTTCTGCCGGTTGTGCTACGAGTGCACCCTTATGCAAGCAGTTTTTGTTTATCTTCAAAGCATGACACCGCCATTGCGCTTTGTTTCCGTCATCACTCACGTTATAAAAGGCGGGAGAGAGTACCCTTGTGCAAGCAGTTGTTGTTGATC
>ONHJ01000200.1 GCA_900317595.1 uncultured Eubacteriales bacterium
GGACATAACGATGACAACAATAGGAAAAGGCGCATTATTATTTTTGGGAGGCGTTCTGTTCGGCACAGCGGGAATCAAGGTGCTTTCAAGCAAGGACGCGAAAAAGGCTTACACACACTGTACCGCGGCAGCGCTTCGGGCGAAAGACAGCGTGATGAAAACCGTGACAAAGGTACAGGAAAACGCCGAGGATATCTATGCCGAAGCAAAGCAAATCAACCTTGACCGTGAGGAAAACGAAAAGCCCGTCGAGCTTGAATTAGAACCAGACGAGCCGGTTGAAACCGCAAATGATAATGAAGTTTAAAATTCTTCACGAAATACGCGGACGGCTGCGGATACATATTCTGACACAATACAGTCAGGACGATTTTGATCGCTTGTATTGCGCGCTGAACGCCAATCGAGTTATCAAACGCTGCAAGGTCTATCCTGCCACAAACGATTTGATGATCGAGTATATGTGCGGCAGAAAAGAAGCGCTTGCGCTGCTCTGCCAGACGAATCCGAATACCGTGACCGTCCCTGAGCACGCCCTGACTTCGGTTGCGGCGGCAAGGGAGCTGAAACGTCAATATATCAGTCGCTTGGTCGGGAAAGTCGCCGCAAGGTATTTCAGACGTTGGTTTATCCCTAAATATATCCGTATTGCGATCCTTGCGGTAAAAGCCGCGCGGTACATTTGGAAGGCTCTGAAATAAAAGGCAAGTTAGAGGTCTCTGTATTGGACGCGACCGCAATCACGGTATCACTGATCAGACGTGATTTCAAAACCGCCGGTTCTGTTATGTTCCTGCTTGAAATCGGCGAAATATTGGAGGATTGGACGCACAAAAAATCTATCAGTGATTTGGCAGGCAGTATGTCGCTGAACGTCGGCAAGGTATGGCTGAAAACAGAAGGACAGCCCGTTTTAGTGAAGTCGTCCGAGATACGCCCGAATGACGAGATCATCGTCGGTACGGGAAGTATGATCCCTCATCGTCGGTACGGGAAGTATGATCCCCTTTGACGGAATTGTCAGTGACGGCGAAGCACTGGTGAATCAGGCTACCCTGACAGGCGAGGGTGTACCTGTCCGCAGAAGCGCAGGTGCTACGGTATATGCCGGTACTGTGATCGAGGAAGGCGAGCTGACGATTCGCGTAACGCAAAACGCAGGTGCTTCACGGTATGATAAAATCGTCACGATGATCGAGGAAACCGAAAAGCTGAAATCAAATGTTGAGAGCAAGGCGGAGCACCTTGCCGATAAGCTGGTGCCGGTTACCTTTTTCGGGACAGCGTTGGTGTGGTTGCTGACGCGAAACATCACCAAAGCGCTGTCCGTTTTGATGGTTGATTTTTCCTGCGCGCTCAAGCTCGCGATGCCTGTAACGGTTTTGTCCGCGATCAGAGAGGCAAACGCCTACGGGATCACGGTCAAGGGCGGCAAATTTTTGGAAAAAATCGCTGCCGCCAATACGATCGTATTTGACAAAACGGGTACCCTTACGAAAGCGAACCCGACCGTTCACAGTGTTGTTTCGTTTTGTGATAAAAGCCCCGATGAAATGCTGCGTATCGCTGCGTGCTTAGAGGAACACTTCCCTCATTCCATCGCAAACGCGGTTGTCCGTGCGGCAAAGGAGAAAAACCTGATTCACGACGAGATGCACACAAAGGTGGAGTACGTTGTGGCTCACGGCGTGAAGTCCACGATTGACGGCGCGGAAGTTCTGATAGGCAGCTACCATTTTATCTTTGAAGATATGGGCGCGGCGGTTCCGCTCGGCACTGAGCAGAAGCTGCTTGCCATACGACGGCTGGCTTGCGGCGGTGATTTGTATTGAAGATCCGCTCAGAGCGGAAGCCCCGGATGTCATTGCGCAGCTCAAAGAGCTTGATTTTGATAATATTGTGATGATGACCGGCGACAGCAAACACACGGCGAAGTCGATCGCGGATAAGGTCGGCGTTGACCGTTTTTACGCAGAGGTGCTCCCCGAGGAAAAGGCGCGGTTTATTCAGGAAGAAAAAGCAAAGGGCAATACGGTCGTGATGATCGGCGATGGTGTGAACGATTCTCCCGCGCTGTCGTCAGCCGATGTCGGGATCGCTATTTCTAACGGCGCGGCGATCGCAAGAGAGATCGCGGATATCACCGTTGCG
>ONHJ01000118.1 GCA_900317595.1 uncultured Eubacteriales bacterium
CTTCCTTGCCCTCGCCGCTCGTGATCCTCTCGAGCATTTCGAGCATTCTCTTGGTACCTATGCGGCAGTGTATGCACTTTCCGCAGCTCTCCTTCGCGGTGAAGTCGAGGAAGAACTTAGCCATACCGACCATACAGGTGCTCTCGTCCATAACGACCATACCGCCCGAGCCCATGATCGCGCCAGTCGCGCCGAGCGCCTTGTAGTCGATCACCGTGTCGATAAGGCTCGCGGGAATACATCCGCCCGAAGGGCCTCCCATCTGAACAGCCTTGAAGGGCTTGTCGGTTTTCATACCGCCGCCGATGTCGAAAATTACGTCGCGGAGGGTTTTGCCCATCGGGATTTCAACGAGTCCCGAGCGCTTTACCTTGCCCGTTACCGCGAACACCTTGGTGCCCTTTGAACCTTCGGTACCCATAGCCGCGAACGCCTCGCCGCCGTTGTTGATGATCCACGCGACATTTGCGAAGGTCTCGACGTTGTTGATGTTCGACGGCTTTCTCCAGAAGCCCGACTGAGCGGGAAACGGAGGCTTAAGGCGCGGCATTCCGCGGTGACCTTCAAGGCTCTCGATAAGCGCGGTTTCCTCGCCGCAGACAAACGCGCCTGCGCCTGCCTTTATCGTGAAATCGCAGGAGAAGTCTGTGCCGAAGATATTCCCGCCGATAATTCCTTTTTCCGTCGCCTGAGCGATAGCGTTCTTCAGTCGCTTGATCGCGAGAGGATACTCGGCTCTTACGTATACGACCGCGTGCTTTGCGCCGATTGCGTAGGCGCCGATAAGCATTCCCTCGATGAGATTATGCGGGTCGGATTCGATTACCGCCCTGTCCATAAACGCGCCCGGGTCGCCCTCGTCGGCGTTGCAGATGAGGTATTTTTCTTCGCCGGCGCTCGCTCTAGCGGCATTCCACTTGAACCATGTCGGGAAGCCCGCGCCGCCTCTGCCTGCGAGTCCGGAGGTCTTGATTACTTCAATTACGCCCTCGGGAGTCATTTCAGTCAGCGCCTTTTTAAGTGCTGTGTAGCCGTCAGCATTTGTGTACGCGTCAATGCTCTCGGGGTTGATTTCGCCGCAGTTGCGCAGCGCGATTCTCGTCTGCTTTGAGAGGAACTCGCTGTCCTCGTCAGATACTTTGAGGCTTTCGATCGCGCTTTCGTCACCGCTGTTTACATATGAAGCGATCGCCTGAGCGTCGTTTTCGCCGACTCTTACGAGTCTGGTGAGCTTGTTATCGTCGCCGTAGATGTCGACGATAGGCTCGAGGTAGCACATACCGATACAGCCTGTGATTGAAATATCTGCGTTAACGCCTGAATCCAAAAGCGCCTTTCTTACCTTTTCCGCGCCCGCTGCGATTCCGCAGGAGCCCTGTCCGATTACTATTCTCACTGTGCCGCCTCCCTTAACTCTTTAAGAATTTTCTTCGTCTTGTCGGGCGTTAAGCTGCCGTAGGTGTCCTCGTTTATCATCATAACGGGAGAAAGCGAGCAGCAGCCCAGACACGCCACGCATTTGAGCGAGAACAGGCCGTCCTCAGTCGTCTGACCGTCCTCGATTCCGAGCTCGTCCTTGATCGTCTGCAAAATCAGCTCGGACGAGTTGACGTGACAGGCGGTGCCCTGACAGAGCATAATCAGATATTTTCCCACGGGCTCAAAGCGGAACTGAGTGTAGAACGTCGCCACGCCCAGGATCTCCGACTCTGCGATCCCCGTTTTCTCGGAAATCAGCTTAATCGCTTCCTTGGGAAGATAACCGTAAATATCCTGTGTGTGCTGCAAAATGGTTATCAAGCTGCCCTTGACAGCGGCATATTCCTCCAAAACGCCGTTCAGCAGGGACAGATCAACCGTTTTTTCCATATCGATTCCTCCAATACTATTTCATATCACTTATAAAAAAACGCACTCTCGCTTCAAAAAAGGGAGAGTGCGCATATTGCCTTCGCGGCGGATATCAGACGATACCCTGAGCGAGCATTGCGTCGGCAACCTTCTCAAAGCCGGCGATGTTCGCGCCGACAACGTAGTTGCCCTCAAAACCGTACTTCTTTGCAGCGGCGTCAAGATTATGGAAGATGTTTACCATAATTTCTTCAAGATTTTTATCGACCTTTTCAAAGCTCCAAGACAGTCTCTCGGAATTCTGAGACATTTCCAGCGCGGAGCAGGCTACGCCGCCGGCGTTGGCTGCCTTGCCGGGAACGAACAGCACGCCGTTCTCCATAAAGAACTCGGTGGCTTCAAGGGTGGTGGGCATATTCGCGCCTTCGGCTACCGCCAAAACACCGTTCGCCACCAGCTTTTTCGCGTCGTCGATGCCAAGCTCGTTCTGTGTGGCGCAGGGCAGCGCGATTCCGCAGGGGATATCCCATACATTGGTGCCTTCCGCCTTTTTGTCGTGGTACTCAGCCGAAGGACGGGCTGCCGCGTATGCGTCAAGACGGGCGCGCTTGACCTCCTTGATCTCCTTGAGCAGCTCTACGTCGATGCCTTCCGCGTCATAGATCCAGCCGGTGGAATCGGAGCAGGTGACGACCTTTGCGCCCATCTGCTGCGCCTTTTGGATAGCGTAGATCGCTACGTTGCCCGCGCCGGAAACGCAGACGGTCTTGCCGCTGATCTGGATGCCGTTTGTCTTAAGCATTTCGTTGGTCAGATAGAGAAGACCGTAGCCGGTCGCCTCGGTGCGGGTCTGTGAGCCGCCGAAGCTGAGACCCTTGCCGGTGAGAACGCCCTCGTAAACGTCCTTGAGTCTTTTGTACTGACCGTACATATAGCCGATCTCGCGGCCGCCGGTGCCGATGTCGCCCGCGGGAACGTCGGTGTTGGCGCCGATGTGGCGGAACAGCTCGGTCATAAAGCTCTGGCAGAAGCGCATGATCTCGTTGTCGCTCTTGCCCTTGGGGTCAAAATCGGAGCCGCCCTTGCCGCCGCCGATGGGCAGACCGGTCAGGGAGTTCTTGAAGATCTGCTCGAAGCCGAGAAACTTGATGATGCCGATGTTGACGGACGGATGCAGACGGATGCCGCCCTTGTAGGGGCCTATCGCGGAATTGAACTGGACACGGTAGCCGGTGTTTACCTGCACCTGTCCGTTATCGTCCACCCACGGAACGCGGAACTTGATTTGGCGCTCGGGCTCACAGAGCCGCTCAAGCAGCGCCAGCTTTTTGTACTTTTCCTCGTTTGCCGCGACGACGGGGCGAAGCGAATTAAGCACCTCTTCGACCGCCTGCAAAAACTCAGGCTCGTTGGCGTTTTTCTCTTTTACCTTTGCCAACACTTCATCAACATAAGACATAACCATTTTCCTCCAAAATCTTTCTGATTTGCTGCGGCGATGTGCCGCGCCCGGGAAATATCCGAAAAAACGCAAAAAAAGACAAGGGGGTCTCAGACGCAATCGTCTAAGACTCCCTTGCCTTAACAGCACGAATTATACGCCTAAAAAAGCGGTTTGTCAAGAGAATAATGAAAAAAATCCAAAATATTTTGCGTGATTTTGCAGGAAACGGCTTCCAATCCTGCAAAACGCCCCGTTTGAGAGTGATTTTGCCCCAACATGCAGGCTTTCTGTGAATTTTTTGAAAAATCGAAAAAAAGGGATTGACAGATACCTGATTTTATGGTAAAGTATATCCAGAGCGAAGGTGTTCATTTTTGACCGTCTGCAAAAGACGCGGTCTTGAATGTCGCCTTTTTTTGTTAGCAAAAAAGAGGCGCAAAAAACGCCTCCGGCTTGGATCATCAGCCGGGGCGCGGATTTGATTAATGAATAATCGGCTTCGCGAAAATTCAATTTGATAATGGCTTTTGAGTGCTGCCCAAGGCTGAGAACGATTTTGAACAAAGGTGTTCATTTAGGATTGCATTGTCCTGAGTGGCACCTTTTTTGCTTTTACAGGCGGTTCGGGTTTTGCCTGCTTCCGCGTGAAAAGCCGGCGTTATCAGCGGAAGGGAGAGCGGACTTTGAGTAACACGGAACGTCATTACAAAATGCTGTTGGTTTCGACCGACGAAAAATTCATCAAAGAAGTCAGCTCTCTGCTTCAGGACGAGCGCTATGAATACGACGCTTCGCGCAGTGCTGCGGACGCACGTGAAAAGCTGCGCCGCAAATCATTTGACCTTGTTATCGTAAACTCCCCTTTGATCGACGAGCCGGGCGAAAAGCTGTGCCTTGACGCGGTACGCTGCAACGGCACCATCTCTGCGGTGTTCGCCGCCAGCGACGCCTTTGAGGAAATCAACGCCAAGGTATCCGTCCACGGTGTGTTCGTGCTCCGAAAGCCCTCCTCAAAGATCATGGTGCTGCAGGCAATCTCCATGATGATCTGCGCACGCGAACGGTTGAGGACACTGGAGGAAAAGGTCGGCAAGGCTGAAAGCAAGCTCGACGAGATCCGCGTCGTAAACAAGGCAAAGTGCATGCTGATCGAGCACGAAGGGCTGAGCGAAGCGGACGCTCACCGCCATATCGAAAAGACGTCGATGGACGCG
>ONHJ01000116.1 GCA_900317595.1 uncultured Eubacteriales bacterium
TCGCCGTGCGATTTGCTTAAGTTGACGACATTGCTGCGTAAGGGGAGCCTCTATTTCGCCAAAATCTCTCTTTGCTTTTAGGATTACAACATTATCCCGCGATCATTTTTTGACCGCCGCGTCGCGCTGCTGATTTTTTTCCTGTTCGTGGGTTCCCATATCGCTGATCGTGATCGAAGAAGCGTCTGTCTTGTCGGCGTCCTTTTGCTCGGTGGTTTTCGTCGACAGCTTTCCGTCAAGCTGATTGCGGATGCTCTCGGCGCGCAGCCCGCAAAGCTCCTTAAGGGTCTCATAGGCTGTCTTGAACTGCTCCGAGCTGTAGAACGCTGAAGGATCCTTCTCGACGTAGGGGAGTATCATTTCATAAACACGGTCGATCTCGGCGTCGAAAGCTCCCGACTCAAAGTAATCGAGAAGCTCGCTGTAAACGCTGTGATACTGCTCCAAATACTTTTCGTTTGACGCGATCAGGTTCCACATCGGGCGGTCGCTCTCCTGAGAGCCGCTCAAGGGCGTGTCGATACCGGTGTTCACCAGTGAGGTCGCGTCTGAGGAGCTGCCCGACATTCCGCCGAAGGCGCCGAACGCCAGGTTGTAGTCCCACGGCAGCATGCTCAGCCTGCCGTCCTTCTCATACAGATAATAGTTGTGCAGCATATTGCCCGTGTAGCTGTCATAATTCAGCACGAAGTTGTGAGCGGCAAAGTAACGGATCACCTCGTCGGTGTCGATATATTTCTCGATATCCTCACCCTGCGAAAGGGCTTTCAGAGCGGCGATGACGCGCTGCTTGCTTTCGTCGTCGGCGTCGGTCTCGTCGTTGTCAAATATATCGGAGTAGCTGTCGGTATCGTCGTCGGTGTATTTCAGATCAGCGCCCTTCGCGTCGGAGCCGAAGCCGCCGTGCTGCATATCCGGCATTTGTCCGCCGTTTGGCATCGAGGGCATTTCGCCGTTTGGCATCGAGGGCATTTCGCCGTTGGGCATCGAGGGCATTTCGCCGCCGGAGCCGTTCGGGTCAAAGCCGTTCGGCGGAGTCATGCCGCTCGGAGGCTCGGGTCTGCCGCCGCCGTTTTGAGAGGAATCCATGCCGCTCGGAGGTTCGGGTCTGTCTCCGCCGGCGTCGGGTCCGCCGCCTTTAGCCATGTTCTCAAACTGCTCTGTCTCCGGCTTGTACAGCTCACCCTCGCCGTCCTGCGTGCGCTCGAGATAGCTCTCGCTCACGTCCTCGATCGCGATATACAGCCCGTGATCCTCGCCGTTGACCGTCAGCCACACATAGCTGACCAGCGGCGACTCAACGCCTGCCTGACGGAAGATCTCATAGCTGAGATAATCCTTCATATAGGTTGCGTCGGCGTAGATGTTGTTCAGGTTAAGCTTGTTAAGCCCGTAATAGGTCTGCCCGTCGACATACTTGCCGAAGTTCACCTTGAAGCTGTAGCGGTCGCTGTTTTTGTCAGCCGCCACTGCGGTTAGGCTGGTGTTGCCCTTTGTCGCGAAGGACACGTCCTTTACCGTCTCGCCGTCGATGGTGATGTCGGCTTTGTATTTGGTTTTTGCGGTAGGATCCGCCTTAAGGTCGCTCCAATCCGAGTCCGCGATGGTGATATCGATCGTGTGTACGCTCGAGGTGTCAAAAAGCTTGTCGGCGTAGCCCGTTTCGGAAAGCTTTGCCTCATCGGGCGTGCCTGCGGCGGAGCTTTCCGAAGCCTTCGAGCTGCCCGTGTCCTTGCACGCCGCGAGCGGCAGACAGAGAGCTAAGGCGGATAATAAGCATAATGCCCTGACGGGCAGTGACGGTTTTTTCCTCATAGCTGATTCTCCCTTCGGTTTTTGAGTGCGCGGTGTGATCGCCTGTCATGCTCCGATAATACTATGCCAAGATTAAAAAAACCTTAAATATTCGGGATAACTATGCCCGGCGGCTTTATTTTTGAAAAAATTTTGAATTTTTTCGGATTTTAATGATTTTTTAAGGCGGACGACCTATAATGACAGCGAAAATGATTCTACCGTGTCCGTTTTGTTTCCGGTAGGGTCAAAGAATGAAAGGGGCTTTAATTATGGCGAAAAAAATCCTGTCCGCGATACTGGCGCTTGCGCTGGTATTCACCTTTACTGTTACCGCCTCTGCGGCGTCGACAGAAGCGGCTTCCGCCGTCGGCGGCACTGCCGAGCAAAGCGCTGTGCTGACCTTCTCCGAGGGCTCGGTCACCGAAACCTCCGCCGGCAGCGGCTACACCATCGACGGAACCGCGCTGACGATCACCGCGCCCGGCACCTACCGCATCGGCGGCTCCTGCTCCGAGGGCTCGATCGTCGTCGGCAAGGGGCTGAGCGGCGTGACTCTCATTTTGGATGATCTGACGCTCGCGTCCTCAGCGACGGCTCCGATCGTCGTCAAAAAGGCGGCGACGGTCAGCATCCACCTTGAAGGCACTTCAACACTAACCGACAACGAGGATCCCGCTGACGAGACCTCATCCGACGCCGACATTGCGGACGCCTTTGAGGGCGCGGCGATCAAGGTGAAAAGCGGCGCCTGCGTGACCTTCTGCGGCGACGGCGATCTTATTATCGCCGCGAACGCGAAAAACGGCATCAAGGGCGGCTCCGCCGCTTCGCTGATATTCAACCAGAGCGGCACTGTCGATATCGGCGGCAGCGCCAAATACTACGGCGCGACCACAACCGGCGCGGCGGTCAACAACGGCATCGCCTGCGACGGCAGCATCGTAATAAATCAGGGAACCTATATCATCAAGGCGGCGAACGACGGCATCAAGAGCGCTCCCGACGCGACGGACGAAGCCGCAGGAACCGTTATTGACACCGATTCCGCCGGAACGGTCACCATCAACGGCGGCAGCTTCGATATCGACGCTGACGGCGACGGCATCCAGGCTGACACCGCTCTTAACATCAACGGCGGCGCCTTCGACATAAAAACGTGGAAGGGCAGCAGCGTATGGAACGACACGCTTGCCGCTTCATACAGCTGCAAGGGTCTGAAAGCCTCCGGCGACCGCGCCGCTGAGGCAGGCATAGAGCCGGCGCTGAATATTACGGGCGGCACCTTTACGCTGAACACGGGCGACGACGCTGTCCATTCCGACGCGAACGCGACCGTGACCGGCGGCACGTTCACCATTTCAACAGGCGACGACGGCATGCACGCTGACACCTCGCTTACCATCGGAACGGAAAACGGCTTTGAGCGCGACCCCGATATCACCATCAACAGCTCCTACGAGGGGCTTGAAGGAGGCACGGTCTACATCTATTCCGGGCGCGCTTATGTCATCGCGAGCGACGACGGCGTCAACGCGGCGGGCGGCAGCGGCAGCGGCTCCGATCCCGGCGCGGGCGGCGGCAACAGCTTTAACCCGGGCGGCAGACCCGGAGGTCCCGGCGGACCCGGAGGCGGCTTCAATCCCGGCGGCGATCCTTCGTCCTCCGCAGGCGATTATAACATTTATATCTACGGCGGCGACCTGTATGTGAACTGCTCCGGCGACGGCATCGACTCAAACGGCGGTCTTTATCTCTACGGCGGCACTCAGGCGGTGTTCAGCATGCAGTCAGGCGGCGACAACTCAGCTCTTGACGCCGACGGCACCGTGTCGATACAAGGCGCGACTGTCTTTACGGCAGGCACTGCCGGCATGGACGGCTCCGCTCAGTCAAGCTGGTTCGGCAGCGATCAAAAGTACGCGACAAGCTCTGCAAGCTATTCCTCCGGCAAGATCATCACCACCAAGACAGGCAGCAGCGGCAGCGTCATTTTCAGCTATACGCTCCCGAGAAATGTCAACTACATCATGGCTTCATACCCTTCGTCGGTATCAGGCAGCGCGCCCTCTTTTGCGGCTGCGACAAGTGTCACCGCGTGCAAGGGCGGCTCTTGGAGCCATACCTGGGATACCGGGACTGTCACGACAGCGGCGACAGACACATCGGCGGGTGTTGTGACCTACACCTGCACGAAATGCGGCGCGACCGAAAAGCAGACCATACCCGTGACCGTTTCCGTCGGTGCGTGCGACCATTCCGTGGAACAGGAGACAGCCCCCGATGAGGGCTTTGAAGTGACTTTCGCGGGCGACAGCGGCGTCAGCTCCGTCACCGTGTACAAAACTCAGGATTATGAGGGCGAGAGCGAATCCGTTTCGGCTGCCGGAACGACAGTTTCACGCAGCAGCTCGACCGGAGAGCCTGACTCCACCGGCGACGGTCAGGTGAATTTCACCGTCGTTCTCAAGGACGGCTACACCCTTGCTTCGGTCACCGCCTCGGGCGCGTATAAGAATCTCAAGGACACCGGGGTCGAGAACACCTACCGCGTCACAAAGATCACCGGCGCGGTTACAGTCACCATCATGACTGAAAAGCAGGAAGCTCCCGCTGTATATCTCATCGGCGACGTGAACTGCGACGGCGTGATTAACATCAAGGACGTCACTGCTGTTCAGCGGCATTGCGCCGAATATGAAACGCTCGAGGGCAACGGCGCTTTGGCGGCGGATGCGGACGGCGACGGCAGCGTTACCGTTAACGACGCCACCTGCATACAGCTCTATATTGCGGAATATTCGGACGGCTTCGGCAACTGCGGACAGCTTTCGGGCTGAAAACCGAAATAATGATAAGGGGTCGGCTGTCGCTCATTGTTATGAGCAGCAGCCGGCCCCGAGCTTTGCGCGGTCACGAATCGTAAA
>ONHJ01000081.1 GCA_900317595.1 uncultured Eubacteriales bacterium
GCCTTTCGCAGGAAACAACGTCCGCGACCCCTCAGTCGCCTGCGGCGCCAGCTCCCCTTACGCAGGGGAGCCTTAGTGCTGACAGCAACGCTTGGCGCATCGCCGAAGGGGATTCCTCGACTAAACGCTTCGCATTTTGCCTTCGGCACCGCTCGGAATGACAGCATAAAATCAATTTTCCGTTTTCAGTTTTACGTTTTCAATTTAATATACAGACTGCTGACCGCCGATAACTAAAAAAATTTCAAAATCCATTTACTTTTCCCTTTGTATTTGATATAATAAGATGTTAAAAGCAGAGAGAGAGGTAGCATTATGATTCAGTTTGAAGAACTTTTGTTGTCGCTTCAGGCGTTGAAGCCTGAGATCGACGATCTTTCGGACGCGCTGGGCATGAAGGCGATGCTGTCCGAGATCCAGCAGCTTGAGCTGCGCGCCACCGAGCCCGGCTTTTGGGATAATGTGGAAAAGTCGCAGCAGATATTGCAGAAGACCGGCGCGCTGAAGGGCAAGGTCGAGGCTTATGAGGCGCTGGTGTCAAAATACGACGACGCGCAGGCGCTGATCGAGCTTGCCAATGAGGAAGAGGACCTGTCGCTTTTGGACGAAGCGCAGCGCGAGGTCAACGGCGTGCGCGAAAGCCTTGAAAAGCAGCGCCTGCAGACCCTTTTGACGGGCGAATACGATAAAAACAACGCGATTTTAACCTTCCATGCCGGCTCCGGCGGCACCGAGGCTCAGGATTGGGCAGAGATGCTCTATAGAATGTATAACCGCTGGGCTGAGGCGCACGGCTTCAAGGTCAAGGAGGTCGACTATCTCGACGGCGACGAGGCCGGACTTAAGAGCGCGGTGCTCCTTATCGAGGGCGAAAACGCTTACGGCTATCTCAAAAGCGAAGCGGGCGTTCACCGCTTGGTGCGCGTTTCTCCCTTCGATTCGCAGGGCAGACGCCACACCAGCTTCTCGTCCCTGGAGGTAATGCCCGAGATCGACGACAATATCGAGGTCAATATCCCTCCCGAGGAGATAAAAATGGACGTTTACCGCGCGAGCGGCGCCGGCGGTCAGAAGGTCAACAAGACCTCCTCGGCGGTTCGACTTACTCATATCCCGACCGGTATCGTCGTAGCCTCGCAGGTTGAGCGCAGCCAGTACCAGAACCGCGACGTCGCGATGAAGATGCTGATCTCAAAGCTGATGGAGATCAAGGAGCGCGAGCATCTGGAGCGCATCGAGGACATCAAGGGCGTGCAGAAGGAGATCACCTGGGGCTCTCAGATCCGCAGCTATGTTTTCATGCCCTATACCATGGTCAAGGATCACCGCACCGGCTTTGAGACCGGCAATGTGCAGGCGGTCATGGACGGCGACCTCGACGGCTTCATCAACGCCTATCTGAAATGCGCGAGCCAGGGAACGCTCCAAAAATAAGCGCTCCCGACCGATTACCAAATTGTAAATAAATTGTAGCTTGTTTTCCTTTTAATTCTATGATATAATTATTATAGAGAAAAATCAGAGGTGATTGTTTATGAAATGCCCCTATTGCAGCTATGAGGAAAGCAAGGTCATCGACTCACGTTCCGCCGACGACGGTGAAAGGATACGCCGCCGAAGAGAGTGTCTTAAATGCGGCAAGCGCTTCACCACGCACGAGATCATTGAAACCGTGCCGATCATCGTGGTCAAGCGCGACAAATCCCGCGAGGTCTTTGACCGCAACAAGCTGACCGCGGGTATTCTGCGCGCGTGTGAAAAGCGGCCTGTGTCGATACAGCAGATCGAAACCATGGTCAACACCATCGAAACCAAGATCCAGAGCGCCCTTGAGCGTGAGATAACCACAGCGCAGATCGGCGAGCTGGCGATGGAAGAGATCAAAAAGGTGGACGAGGTATCTTATGTGCGCTTCGCATCGGTTTACCGCCAGTTCAAGGATATAAACACCTTCCTTGACGAGCTGAACAAGCTGCTGACAGAGAAAAAATAAATATGCCATAAAGAACAAGGGGCTGGCTCAAAACTCATTGTAATGAGTAAGAGCCAAGCCCCTTTTTTTATCACATTGTACTGTAGGGTCAGGTCTTGTTTCTGCCCCCTAATATGGGGACTGAGGGGGTCTGGGCACAGCCGTACCCTGACCGTGGGTTTTACGCCCGGTGTTTCTGCCTTTATCTGCGGCACGGTCAAGACCGTACCCTACTACCCTTGACCCAGTTGATCTCCAGCTCGTGCTTTTCGCAGAGCGTAAGCAGGCGTTCCCAGAGCTCGGGGTTGAGCGCCGGCTCTTTTTTGTTGCGCATCCAGCCGTTCGCGCGCCATTTTTTTGCCCAGCCCAGCTTAAGCGCGTTGCAGACATACTGTGAATCGCTGTAAAGCACCACATGGCAGGGCTCCTTCAGGGCTTCGAGCGCGAAAATCACCGCCGAAAGCTCCATGCGGTTGTTGGTGGTGTTGGCTTCGCCGCCGGAAAGCTCCTTTTCGACGCCGTTGTAGCGCAGAACAGCGCCCCAGCCGCCGGGTCCCGGGTTGCCGCTGCAAGCGCCGTCGGTGAATATTTCTACTGTTTTCATCCAATCATCCTTTCATACAGAATTATATCATACATTATTTTCATAGAAATAGCAAGGGGGAGTTCGCTGCGCGAAATTAATAATTGTTGCGAAGCAACAACACCCCCAACAAAAAAACTTTGCTTACCATCTTGACAGAGAGTGCTGTTTTGCGGTAAAATAAACTGAATATGTATACCACAGGTCAAGGTATACCATTTTACACCGAACGGAAAAAATAATTGAAAACGGAGGTATTTTTGAGTGAGTACAAACAACCGGACGAAAAACTTAAAGCTCAAGCAAAGTCGGTACTCCAAGAATAAAAAGCATCAGGAAGGAAGCCGTTCCTCTCAATCAAAACCGGGAAAGAAGCCACAGGCGATGCAGCTTGTGAAGAAGCCGCCGGTGCGAGTATCTTTTTTGGGCGGTCTGAATGAGATCGGAAAAAACATCACCGTGATCGAGTGTGAGAACGACATGATAATCGTCGATTGCGGCATGGCGTTTCCCGACGGCGATATGCTGGGCGTCGATCTTGTAATCCCGGACTTCACCTATATCGAGCAGAACGTGGACAGAGTGCGCGGCATCGTGCTGACCCACGGTCACGAGGATCATATCGGCGGACTGCCGTTTTTGCTGGCTAAGATCAATGTGCCGATCTACGGCACGCCGCTGACGCTCGGCTTGGTCGAAAACAAGCTGCGTGAGCACAGCCTCATAAATCAGGCTAACCTCAACGTCGTCAATTCCGGCGGCACCATCACGCTCGGCTGCATGGAGATCAAGTTCATACATGTCAACCATTCCATCCCCGATTCCGTGGCGTTCGCGATCAAGACGCCCGGCGGAACGCTGGTGCATACCGGCGACTTCAAGATCGACTGCACGCCCATCAGCGGCGACACCATCGACCTTTCGAGCTTTGCGAGGGTCGGCGACGACGGCGTTCTGGCGCTGCTCGCCGAGAGCACAAACGCGCAGCGCGCGGGCTATACCCGCACCGAGCAGATGGTCAGCGAAAGCCTTGACAATCTCTTCAAAAAAGCGGAAAAATACCGCATAATCATCGCAACCTTCGCCTCTAACGTCAACCGCGTTCAGCAGATCATCAACTGCGCGGAAAAATACGGCAGAAAGGTCGCCTTTTCGGGCAGAAGCATGGTCAACTACATGGAGGTCGCCGTTAAGCTCGGCTACCTTAAAATGCCCGCGAACATCCTTATCGACATCGATTCCCTCAAAAAATACCTGCCCGAGCAGGTGGTTCTGGTCACCACGGGCAGTCAGGGCGAGCCGATGAGCGCGCTGTCGCGCATGGCTTATTCCGACCACCGCAAGGTCATGGTGGGCGAGGGCGATTTCATCATCATCTCGGCAAATCCGATCCCCGGCAATGAAAAAACCGTCGGCAATGTCGTCGACGAGCTGCTTAAGCGCGGCTGCAAGGTCATCTATGAGTCGATGTACGACGTTCACGTCTCGGGTCACGCCTGTCAGGAGGAGCTTAAGCTGATGCACCGCCTTGTGCGCCCGAAATACTTCATTCCCGTACACGGCGAGCAAAAGCATCTGCGCAAGCACGCCGAGCTTGCTGAGTTTCTCGGCATGGACAAGAAAAACATCTGCATAGCCGATAACGGCAAGACCGTCGAGATCTGTGACGACCACATGAAGGTCGTCGGCAGCGTGCCTGCGGGCAAGGTCTTTGTTGACGGTCTGGGCGTCGGCGACGTCGGCAGCATCGTTCTGCGCGACAGAAAGCACCTCGGTCAGGACGGTCTTATCATCATCGTCGCCTCGCTCGACGTTTATGACGGCCATGTTATCAGCGGCCCCGACATCGTTTCGCGCGGCTTTGTGTATGTGCGCGAAAGCGAGAGCCTGCTCGACGAGGTCAGAAAGCTTGCGCTCGGTATCCTCGAGGACTGCGCCGAAAAGAATGTCCACGAGTGGGGCGTCATCAAAAACCGCCTGCGTGAGGAGATCGCCAAGCTGATCTCGCAGAGGACGCGCCGCACGCCGATGATCCTCCCGATTTTGCAGGAAGTCTGATTTTTGAATGGTAGTCAGCAGCCGGTTGTGGATAACCGAATCGTAGGGTCAGGTCTTGACCTGACCGCAGGTTGAGCGCCTAACCTTTGATTCTCTATCCACGGCACGGTCAAAACCGTGCCCTGCGAAAAACATACTTTCAATTTTCAATTCAACTTGCAATTTGCAATTTTTAATTTGCAATTTGCAATTTGTAACTTCACTTTCAACTTTCAACTGACAACTGACAACTAATTCACTATACATCATTAATTTTTATTATTTTTTGTTATGAAAAGAAAATGTTGGACACTGACGCCGTGGTTCGCGGTGTTCGGTCTGGTAATGCTGCTGATGGCGACCTTTATGGTCAACTACGATACGACGCTGTTCTATATCGAGCTGGGCGTATCAGTGCTGGCGTTCGGAGCGGTCGTGGCGATATCGCTGCAGTTCCGCGCCTATATACGCTCGGTGGTGCGAAGTACCGCCGACCATATCGTGGGTCTCGACGCGCAGTTTCTTGAAAAATACAAATATCCCATCGTGGTTTCGGGCGAAAAGGGCGACATCGTGTGGTGCAACGCCCGTTTCCGCAAGAATATCTGCGGCGGCAGAAGCCCCGAGGGCGACAATATAAACGCCTACCTGCCCGGCTTTTACATCAAGGACATAATCGACGGTGACGGCGTGGATATCGCCATCGACGGCAGAGAGTTCACGGTTTACGCCGTTTCGTCCGACGGCGGCGCTATCTGCCATTTTATCGACAACACCGATTACAAGCAGACCATGCGCGAATACCGCGAGAATATGCCGGCCGTGGCGCTTATCAGCTTTGACAACGCCGAGGATTTCTTCACGGATTCCGACGAGAGCTACTCAAATGTCGCGATCTCCGTCGAGGCGAATCTTCAGGGCTGGGCGCTCGACTACAACGCGCTCTATAAGCGGCTGGGCAACAACCGCTATATGATCGTGTTCCGTGACGCGGACATCGAGAAGATGATCGCCCTCAAATTCCCCGTGCTCAAAAACGTGCGCTCGATCACCTCGAACCGCCATATTGCGACCATATCTGTCGGCTTGTGCCGCGGAGCAAAGCTGATAAAGGACAGTGAGCTCAACGCCCGCAAGGCGCTCGAGATGGCGCTGGGCAGAGGCGGCGATCAGGTCGCCATCATCCGCGACGGCAGCTATGAGTTCTTCGGCGGCACAGCGGCGGCGACCGAAAAGGTAAGCAAGGTGCGCATGCGCGTAATCGCAAACGCCATCAGCCGCGCCGTGGCGGATTCCGATAAGATATATATCATGGGTCACCGCTTTTCCGACCTCGACTGCGTGGGCGCGGCGGTCGGAATGCAGTGCGTAATGGAAAAATCCTTCAAGCGCTTTTGCAAGGTGGTCATCAACCGCGAGTCCACCATGGCAAAGCAGCTTATCGAATACACCGAGGAGCGGCTTGAAAACAGCATTTACATCTCTCCCGATGAGGCGCTGCGCGGCCTCACGCCCAAGACGCTGCTCATCATCGTTGACACCCACCTCAAAAACTCGCTTGAAAACGCCGAGCTTTATGAAAAGTGCAAAAAGGTGGTCGTGATCGATCACCACCGCCGCGCTGTCAACTATATAAACAACGCGCTGGTGTTCTGCCACGAGCCCTCGGCGTCCTCCGCCTGCGAAATGTGCAGTGAGATCATCAGCTATCTCGACGACAAGGCGCTGGGCTATATCCAGGCTGACGCGCTGCTCTCGGGCATCATGCTCGACACCAAGAACTTCGTGCTGAAAACCGGCGTGCGCACCTTTGAGGCGGCGGCGTATCTGCGCAAAAAGGGCGCCAATACGCTGACTGTCAAGGAGATGTTCTCCGGCAGCATCGAGACCTACCGAGAAAAGGTCGACATAGTCTGCCGCAGCAAGGTCTATAAGGGCTGCGCAGTCTCCATGACCGAAAAAACCGACGGCGACGTGAGGCTCGCGGCGGCTCGGGCGGCTGACGAGATGCTGACTCTTTCGGGAGTTGCGGCGTCGTTCGTGATATTCCCCGACAAAGAGCGCGTGAACATCTCGGCGCGCAGCTACGGCAGGGTCAACGTGCAGGTCATCATGGAAAAAATGGGCGGCGGCGGTCATCAGACAATGGCGGCGACGCAGCTCAGCGATACGACAATGCAGGAAGCGGCGCAGAGGCTGATTGAGGCGATCGACGATTCGCTCAGCGACGCCGAAGCGTAATAACGCAGAAAGGACATAATTATGAAGGTAATTTTATTACAGGATATCAAATCCCTCGGAAAAAGAGGAGAGCTGGTCGAGGCATCGGACGGCTATGCCCGCAACTACCTCTTGCCTAAAAAAATGGCAAAGGAAGCCAACGCTCAGGCGATGAACGAATACAAAAACGCCGAAAATTCCAAGAATTACAAGATAGCCACCGAAAAGGCGCAGGCAGAAGCCTATAAAAAGCAGCTCGAGGGCAAGGTGTTCCGCATGACCGCCAGAGCCGGTCAGGGCGGCAAGCTTTTCGGCAGCATCACCGCGAAGCAGATCGCCGACGAGATCAAGAATCAGTACAACATTCCCGTTGACAAGCGCAAGGTAGTGCTCGAGCGCGACATCAAGGAGTTCGGCACCTACAAAGCCGAGATCAAGCTCTACACCGGCATCTCCGCCAACATCGACGTTCAGGTAAGCGAAGCCTGATGACAGTTGAGAGTTGAGAGCGGAGAGTTGAGAGTTTGGTTTTGAGTTTTTTACGTATTCGTAGAGCACGGTCTTGACCGTGCCGTGGATAGAGAATCAAAGGTCAGACGCTCAACCTGCGGTCAGGTCAAGACCTGACCCTACGATTAATACTAAACCGACAACCGACAACCGACTACTGACTACTGACAACTGATAAAATGCCAGAAACAACTTCTTTCGGCGATTACAATCCCACAAATCTGCCCTTCAGCGCCGAGGCGGAGCAGGCGGTATTAGGCGCCGTCATCATCGACAACGCGATGTTCGACACGGTGCTCGACCACGTCAAATCCGCCGATTATTTCTATGTTTCACTGCACAAGCTGATTTTTTCGGCTATGCAGGAGATGATGAACTTCGGCAGGGCGATCGATTTTGTAACGCTTCTCGATAAACTACAACAGAACAGCGGCTTTGACGCTTCGATGGGCAAGCCCTATCTGGTCAGCCTTATCGACAATTGCCCCGCGGCTTCAAGCGCCGAGGCTTACGCGAAGATCGTCGCCGACAAGTATAAGCTGCGCCGGCTGATAACCGCCTCGCGTGAGATCATTGACGACGCCACCGCAGCCGAGGACGATCCCGGAGTGCTGCTCGATTCCGCCGAACAGCGGATCTTCGACATCCGCAGCGGCAGCGAAAAGGGCGGGCTGGAGCGCTTAAGCGAGGTGCTTTTGCAGACCTTTGAAAGGCTCGACTCGCTCAACCGCGACGCCGACGAAAGCGTGCGCCCGGTCTCGACGGGCATCGGCGACCTCGACCGCGTCATCACCGGACTCAACCGCAGCGACCTTATAATCCTTGCGGCGCGCCCCGGCATGGGCAAAACCAGCTTTGCGCTGAACATCGCCCGCAACGTCGCCTGCCAAAGCAAAAAGACCGTGGCGTTTTTCTCGCTTGAAATGTCAAAGGAGCAGCTCGCCAGCCGCCTGCTGTCCTCCGAGGCGCTTGTCGGCGGCACCAAGCTGCGCACGGGCAAGCTGACCGACGAGGAATGGCAGCGCATCGTGCCTGCAAGCGATATCCTCAAAAACGCCAAGCTTTATATCGACGATACCCCGGGCATCACCATCACCGAGATGAAATCCCGCCTGAGAAGGCTGCGTGAGATCGACCTCGTTGTGGTGGACTATCTGCAATTGATGTCCAGCACCCGCCGAATAGAGAGCCGCGTCAACGAGATCTCCGAGATCACCCGAAGCCTTAAGATCATGGCGAAGGAGCTCAATGTTCCCGTCATCACGCTCTCGCAGCTTTCGCGTGCCTCCGAGCAGCGCCCCGACCACCGTCCGCAGCTCTCCGACCTGAGAGATTCCGGCTCGATCGAGCAGGACGCCGACATAGTGCTGTTTTTGTACCGCGAGGGCTACTACGATAAAAACAACGACGATGACGCAGCCGCGCCGACAGTCGACGTCAATTCGGGCGAGTGCATCGTCGCAAAAAACCGTCACGGCGAAATGAGCACCGTCAAGCTGCACTGGCAGGGCGAGTTCATGCGCTTTACCGATGTGGAGACGCGCTATGGTTGATGCCGTTCTGCGCGCCGTTGAGCGGCACCGCATGCTTGATGACGGCGACAGCGTTATCGTCGCGCTCTCGGGCGGCGCCGATTCCGTCGCTCTGCTGCACGTTCTTATTTCTATCAAAGAAAAATACCATCTCACCGTCGCCGCCGCCCATCTCAATCACCTGCTGAGGGGAGAGGAGGCGGAGCGCGACGAACGCTTCTGCAAAATTCTGTGTGAGAATAATAATATACCGTTTTACGTCAGGCGCGCGGACATAGGCGCTATGTCAAAACGCCTGAAAATCAGCGAGGAGCTCTGCGGCAGGCAGGAGCGCTACGCGTTTTTCGGGGAGCTGTCCGAACGACATTCCGCGAAGATAGCCACCGCTCACACCGCGAGCGACAACGCCGAGACCCTGCTCTTCAACCTTGCGCGCGGCGCGTCCCTCCCAAGCGAGGCGTGTTCATCCGCCCGCTGATCTGCTGCACACGCGCTGAGATCGAGGCTTACTGCGCGCAAAACCGGCTCGATTTCGTCACCGACAGCACCAACCTCGGCGACGGCTACACACGCAACCGGATCCGCCACCGGGTCATTCCCGAGCTTCGCGAGATCAACCCTCGCTTTGAGTCGGCTGTGCTGCGGTTCTGCGAAAGCGCGGCGCTTGTGCGCGACTACATGCTGTCGCAGGCGCGGCTGCTGCTTCAAGCCGCAGGCACCTGCTACGGCTGGCAAAGCGGCGTGCTGCTCGGCGCTGACGACGCCGTGCTCAACGAGGCGCTGGTGCTTCTATGCGCCGAGAACGCGGGCTTCACGCCCGAAAACCGCCATCTCGGCTTGCTGCGCGCCGTGCTGAAAAACGGCGGCGCGGTCGATCTCGGAGATACCTCTGCGATCTGCACTCAGGGCGTCCTGCGCTTTTTCGCGAAGGATACGCGGCGAACCGAGCTTGAAATTTCTTTTAAAGAAAATATTTCCTTTCCCTACGGGGATAGAATCATAACGGCTGCAAAAAATACTTTTGCGGCGTCAGACGATCTGCTTTTTCGCACGCGGCGCGGCGGCGACACCTTCACCTTTGACAGGCGCGGCGTCACAAAGCCCCTGCGAAAAGCGCTAAACGAGCAAAAAATCCCTGCCGAGCAGCGCGACAGCCTGCTGCTGCTGTGCGAAGGCAGCACCGTGCTGTGGTGTGAGGCGCTGGGTTTTTCGAAGCAAGGCAAAATCTTGCGGGATTTACAGAATTTGAAAATTGACATTGAAATCAAAGAGGTGTAGAATCATGCACAAGGACGTGGAAAGTATCCTGATTTCCGAGGAAAAACTGGAAAACATCGTCAGAAAGCTCGCAAGGCAGATCGAGGCCGATTATCAGGGCAGAGAATTTATCATGGTCGGTCTGCTCAAGGGCAGCATCGTGTTCATGGCGGAGCTGATGACGAAAATCGACCTTGATTTTGAGATCGACTTCATGGTGGCGTCAAGCTACGGCGGCGGCACCGAAAGCTCCGGCAAGGTGCGGGTCCTCAAGGATCTTGAGATCGACCCCAAGGGCAAGGACATCCTTATCGTGGAGGACATCGTCGACTCCGGCAACACCCTCAACTTTGTGATGAACCACCTCATCTCAAACGGCGCCAATGACGTCAAGGTCTGCACGCTCTGCGACAAGCCCGGCCGCCGCAAGGTGCCGCTCGTGCCGGATTACTGCGGCGCCGAGATCCCCGATGAGTTCATCGTCGGCTTCGGTCTCGATTACGACGAAAAATACCGCAATCTGCCTTACATAGGCATTTTAAAGCGTTCGGTATATGAATAGATAGTTGTCAGCAGTCAGTTTTCAGGGGTCAGTATTGATTATCTAAAACATCATTTATCCGGCAACTGATAACTGACAACTTTCAACTGACAACCGAAAAAGGAGTGATCCCAATGGACAACAAGAAAAAAATACGCAATCTGGCGCTCATTTTGGGCATACCGATCCTGCTGATCATCATTTCGGCGATCTTTCTCAACTCGCGCCGCACCGACCCTCCGAAAACCTCCACTCTCGTGCAGTATTTCGCGGACGAAAAGGTCGACAGCTTTACCGTCAACTACGGCTCCGGCGAAGTGAAGATCACCCTGAAAAAGGATGAAAAGGCGGTCTATGACAGCGTAGAATCCGACAAAAAGGCGATCGAGGCGGCAAGCAGCACCAAGGACGGCAAAACCACCGTCAAGGGTCAGCTCGCTGATATCCAGCGCTTTCTCGACGATATCCGGGACGACCTGAAAAAGGCGGATGAGAAAAAATCGCCGATCACCTACAACCTGATCCGCGCAACAGACAATTCGCTGCTGTTTGACCTCATTCCCACCATCATCGTGGTGCTGATCTTCATCGTCGCGTGGATCTTCTTCATGCGCCGCATGGGCGGCGGCGGCCTCGGCGGACGTGAAATGAGCTTCGGCAAGGCTAAGATCAAGAATACCAACGACGAAAAGCGCAAAACCACCTTCGACGACGTGGCGGGCGCGGACGAGGAAAAGGAAGAGCTTCAGGAGGTCGTCGAGTTCCTCAAGAACCCCGACAAGTTCAACAAGCTCGGCGCGCGCATACCCAAGGGCGTGCTGCTCGTGGGACCTCCCGGCACCGGTAAAACCCTGCTGGCGCGCGCGGTCGCGGGTGAGGCGGGCGTGCCGTTCTTCTCGATCTCAGGCTCCGACTTTGTAGAGATGTTCGTCGGCGTCGGCGCTTCGCGTGTGCGCGACCTGTTCGATCAGGCTAAGAAAAACTCTCCGTGCATCATCTTTATCGACGAGATCGACGCCGTTGGCAGACAGCGCGGCGCGGGTCTCGGCGGCGGAAATGACGAGCGTGAGCAGACGCTCAACCAGTTGCTGGTCGAGATGGACGGCTTCGGCGTAAACGAGGGCGTCATCCTGATCGCCGCCACCAACCGCCCGGACGTTCTCGACCCGGCGCTGCTCAGACCCGGCAGATTCGACCGTCAGGTGGTCGTCAGCTATCCCGACATCAACGGCAGAGAGGCGATCCTTAAGGTACACGCGCGCAAAAAACCGCTTGCTCCTGACGTCAAGCTCAAAACCATCGCGAAAACCACCGCGGGCTTCACGGGCGCGGATCTGGAAAACCTGCTGAACGAGGCGGCGCTGCTTGCTGCCAGAGCGGATAAAAAAGCCATCACCATGAAGGAGATCGAGGAGGCGACCATCAAGGTCGTGGTCGGCACCGAGAAGAAATCCAAGGCGATGAGCGACAAGGAAAAGAAGCTGACCGCCTATCACGAGGCGGGTCACGCCATACTTTTCGATCAGCTTGAAACTCAGGATCCCGTTCACGAGATCTCGATCATCCCTCGCGGAATGGCAGGCGGCTACACCATGCCGCTGCCCACCGAGGATAAGTCCTACAGCTCACGCAACGAAATGCTCGAGAGCATCGTTGTCTCGCTGGGCGGCAGAGTCGCCGAGGCGCTTATCCTTGACGATATCTCCACCGGCGCTTCAAACGACATCGAAAAGGCGACCAAGACCGCTCGCGCCATGGTGACCAAATACGGCATGACCAAAGAGCTTGGCTGCATCAACTACGGCAGCGAGGACGGCAGCGTGTTCCTCGGACGTGACTACGGCAGGACGCAGGATTACTCCGAGGCGACCGCCGCGAAGATCGACGAGCTGGTGCTCAAGATCGTGAATTCCGCGTATGAAAAGGCGGAGCAGATCCTCAGCGCGAACGTCGACAAGCTGCATGAGATCGCCGCGTACCTGATGAAGTACGAAAAAATGGGCGGCGAGGACTTTGAAAAGATCATGAACGGCACCTATGTAGAGCCTGCAGTGACCGAAGAAACAGCGGAATAACGCGTAATAGGGGCGTGCCTTTCGGCACGCTCTCTTTTTAGTTGTCAGTAGTCGGTTGTCAGTAGTCAGTTTTTAGGTCGCTTCGCTCCGGATTTGTAATAGTGCGTGCTTAGAAGAAAGCGTCGCTCCAAAGTGAAGTCCCCATTTTCCAAGGGGGAAAGCGCATCAGCGCAGGGGGGTTCTGCGCCGGGTTTTCCTATTTAGCCGCGCCTTGTCAGAAAACTCGGCGCAGGAACCCCCCGACG
>ONHJ01000133.1 GCA_900317595.1 uncultured Eubacteriales bacterium
CATGAAGCGCACGCCGCACATCAGGATGTTTTTGTTCTTCACGTGCGACGCGTCAACGCTGAGCTTGTAGCTGTCGCCGGTGAAGTCGGCGATCTCGCAGATTTCGCGCGCCTGATAGCTGTGCGCCAGCACGCAAATGTCCTTTTCCCTTTTGAGTTTGATTATTTCCTGTTGAAGCTGCGCTACGTTCATCTTAAGCATCCTTTCCATACTTTTTCATATTATATTATACATTCCTGCCGACAAATATGCAAGTGATTCGAGCAATTATTTTGCCTTTTTTACAGTTCGACAGAAATTGCATGAAAATTTTAAGTATTTTTCTGAAAACTTTTTCAAAAAAGGCTTTACTTTTCAAGATAATTGTGATATAATCAAATCACGAAATGAAATATTACACATTTGTGTGAATAAAAAGTCAATCAGGAGGATTATTATGAAGAAACTTTTTACCATCGTGATCGCAGTTATGATTATGGCTTTCTCGACAGTGTCGGCTTTTGCGCTTTCTTATGACAGCCCTGTTGCAACTACAGAGCCTGAGACTCAAGCGACAACAAATGTGCCCACTCCCGATGACGGCAATAAATCTCCTAAGACCGGCTCCAACGATATTCTTGCGTATACGTTGATTGCCCTCTCTGTGATCGGCTGCGGCGCTGCTTCGGTTGCTCTGGTTAAGACAGCGAAGAAAAACTAATCAAATACGTTGCTTCGAGCCCCTGCCTGTCAGGGGCTTTTTTTCTTTGGTTAATTATTCATAATCAATAGTGTCAGCAGTCAGCAGGCAGTTGTGTGTTTAGGTGTAGGGGCGGACCCGTGTGTCAGCCCCGCATTGTTTTCTCAAAAAACGCCGGTCTGACAAATGAACATCTGCCATTACTCCCGGGCGGACACGCCGGGCTGCCACTGCACGGTCAAGGAAACCGAGCCTGATATCCGCACCGTACCAATATAAATCGGGTGCGGGCGGAGCCCGCCCTTCACTGTTAATTATTAATTGTTAATTGTTAATTGTTAATTGTAAATTAAACCGACAGTTCTGCTCGAAATCGAACCGAACTGTCGGTTTATAATATATCAGTCGAGTGAATTCTTTTGCTTTGCGGGAACCTGCTTTTCGTAGCAGGCAAACGCCTCGTCGACCAGCTTTTTGTCGGGCTTGGGTGAGATCAGGCTGACTACGGGAACTATCACCAGTCCTGCGAGCATCGCGATAGCGCCGCAGTTGATCGGCGACTGCAGGAACGCGGGGAGCACGCCCTTGCAGAAAATGCCCATCAGCAGATTAACGAGCATCAGACCGACGCCGAAGATGAAGCTGACCCAGCAGGCGAGCTTGGTGGTCTTTTTCCAGTACAGACCGAACAGGAAGGGTGCCAAAAACGCGCCTGCCAGCGCACCCCACGAAACACCCATAAGCTGCGCGATGAACTTAACGCTCTCGTTTTTGCTCTGTACCTGATAGATCGCGATCAGCGCCGAAATGACGATGAAGACCACAACGAAGATCCTGATGATGCGCACCTGCTTTTTGTCGTCCATCTTCTTGATGACGTTGCCCTTGAGCAGGTCGATCGTCAGCGTGGAGGAGGACGCGATAACCAGCGCGGAGAGAGTTGACATCGACGCCGAGAGCACCAGAATGACCACGATCGCGATAAGCAGCGGATGCAGGTCGGAGAGCATATGCGGAATGATCGAGTCGAAAATCAGCTTTCCGTTCTTGTCATATTCAACAACGTCGCCGAACAGTCTGCCGAAGCCGCCGAGGAAGTAGCAGCCGCCGGCAACGATGATGGCGAAAGCGGTCGAGATGATGGTGCCTTTTTTGATGTCGTTCTCATGCTTGATAGCGTAGAACTTCTGCACCATCTGGGGCAGACCCCAGGTGCCGAGCGAGGTCAGGATAACGACGAACAGCAGACCCAGCGGGTCGGGGCCGAAGAAGGAGTTGAAGGCTCCGGGAGCGTTTGAAACCGCGGGGTCGTTGACCTCCGAGAGCTTGTTGAGCGCCTCCATAAAGCCGCCCTGGTTCATCAGCACAGCCGCGATGACCGCCACGATGCCAACCACCATAATCAAGCCCTGGATAAAGTCGTTGATCGCCGTCGCCATATATCCGCCTGCGATAACATAGATGCCGGTGAGCACGCTCATGGCGATGATGCACCAAACATAATCCACATGGAACGCCATGCTGAACAGGCGCGAAAGTCCGTTGTACAGCGACGCGGTGTAGGGGATAAGGAAGATGAACGTGATTATTGAAGCGCCGATCTTCAGACCCTTGCTGTCAAAGCGCTTGCCGAAAAATTCGGGCATGGTCGCCGAATTTAGGTGCTGGGTCATGATCCGCGTGCGCCGTCCGAGGATTACCCACGCAAGCAGCGAGCCTATCAGCGCGTTGCCGATGCCGATCCAAGTCGACGCGATGCCGAACTTCCAGCCGAACTGTCCGGCGTAGCCGATAAAGATGACCGCCGAAAAGTAGGAGGTGCCGTAGGCGAACGCCGTCAGCCACGGGCCGACAGATCTTCCGCCCAGCACAAAGCCGTTGACGTCGGTGGCGTTTTTCCGGCAGTAAATGCCGACGCCGACCATCACGCCGAAAAACAGCACCAGCATGATGATTTTGATTGCCAGATCCATTTGAAAAACCTCCGGTTTTTTATTAGAGTTGAAAGATTAAAGCGGAAGCTGTGAGTAAAACAAGCTGCAGGGTCAGGTCTTGCCCTGCGAAAAATGCAAACTCACAACTAATACTAATCTCAGATAAAAAGTGGACAAAGATTTGCGAGGATATTTTTCGCAAGACGAGGCGAAGGACGCCGCAAGGCTGGCGCCTTGCAAGGACGACAACGAAGTATTGCGGAAAAAACAGACCGCAAAGATTGTCTATTTTTTATTTGAGTTTAGTATAAAACTTACTGCGAAGATAAATCTTTCAGCTTTATCTCGTTCTGCTGAGCCACTACGCTTTCGCCGCAGTATTTTTTGCGCAGCACCGGCTTTTCGATCTTGCCGGTGGGGTTGCGCGGAACGTCGGCGAAAATCACCTTGCGAGGGCGCTTGTAGCGCGGAAGCGCAAGACAGAACTGATTGACCTCGTCCTCGCTGAGCGAGCAGTCGGGCTTTACCTCGATAACCGCCGCGGTGATCTCGCCGAGGCGCTTGTCGGGCAGACCGATGACCGCAACGTCCTTTATCGCGTTGTTCGAGCGCAGAAAATCCTCGATCTGAACGGGATAAATGTTCTCGCCGCCCGAGATGATGACATCCTTTTTGCGGTCGACCAGATAAATGAAGCCTTCGCTGTCGCGCTCAGCCATGTCGCCCGTATAGAGCCAGCCTTCGTTGTCCATGACCTCTTCGGTCGCCTTGGCGTCGCGGTAATAGCACTTCATAACGCCGGGACCTCTGACGGCAAGCTCACCTACGCCGTCGGGGACCTCAACGCGGTTTTCGTCGACGATCTTTACCTCCCAGCCGTAGCCCGGAATACCGATTGCGCCGACCTTGTTGATGTTCTCAACGCCGAGGTGAACGCAGCCGGGACCGATGGATTCGCTCAGCCCGTAGTTGGTGTCGTACTGATGATTCGGGAAGATCGCCTTCCAGCGCTTGATAAGCGTGGGAGGAACGGGCTGCGCGCCTATGTGCATCAGCCTCCAGCGGCTGAGGTCGTATTTGTTGAGGTCGATCTGACCGCTGTCGATCGCGTCAAGTATATCCTGCGCCCACGGAACCAGCAGCCAGACTATTGAGCAGCGCTCCTCGCTGACCGTGCGTATGATCCACTCGGGGCTTACGCCGCGCAGCAGCACCGCCTTGCTGCCCGAATACAGGCTGCCGAACCAGTGCATTTTGGCTCCGGTGTGATAAAGCGGCGGAATACAGAGAAAAACATCGTCGCGGGTCTGACCGTGATGCGCCTGCTCCACCCTTGCCGAGTGCATCAGCGCGCGGTGAGCGTGCAGGATCGCCTTTGGAAAGCCCGTGGTTCCTGACGAAAAATAGATGGCGCCGTTGTCGTCGTCGGTGATATACACGCTCGGGGCGTGCGAGGAGCAGTAGCCGATCAGCTCCTCATAGCTGTCCGCAAAGCTGGGGCAGTCGTTGCCCACATAGAAGCAGTTTTTCACCTTCGTCATCTGAGGCAGCACTTCTTCCAATCTGCCGATGAGTTCGGGGCCGAAAACCAGCGCGTCGGAGTCCGCCTTGTTGACGCAATAGGCGATCTCCTCGGCGGTATAGCGGAAATTCAGCGGAACGGCGATCGCGCCCGCCTTTAAAACGCCGAAGTAAATGGGCAGCCAGTCAAGGCAGTTCATCAAGAGGATAGCGACCTTGTCGCCCTTTTTGATGCCGCGTGTCAGCAGCAGATTGGCGAAACGGTTCGCCTTTACGTCAAATTCGCCCCAGGTGAGCTGCTTGCGGAATGCGCCGCCGCGGTTTGACTCGATCAGCGAATACTCGCGCCAAGTCACATGGGGTACGTTTTTGACCTCGGGGTTGATCTCTACCAGAGCGACGTCGTCCTTGAAATAGGTGGCGTTTCTGGTGAGCAGTTCGGTAATTGGCATGATTCTTCTCCTTTTTTAACAATTGTCATGTCGAAAAATTGACCCCGAACCATATTTTCGGGGAAAAACCAATTTGATCAGTGCTTTCTTAATATCTCACAAAAGAAGCCTTTTGTCAAGTATAACCATAGTTCTATTATTATTTTTGTGAGATTTATACAATCGCAGGACGCTTTTTTGGTTTAAATTGCTACGCTTTAAAGCGCCTATGCTTTAAAGCGGTAAAGTGGGTGGGCGTTTCTGCCTACTTATAGGACAATGTTGTAAACTTAAGCAAATCGCACGGCGATTTGCAGGAGCGACGAGGGCGTCGCTCCCTACAATCGAAAAGAAAAGTTTGGTTAATCACTGTAGGGAGCGACGCCCGCAATTCATTGCGGGGATAAGGCTTATACAATCCTTAAGTTGACAACATTCCCCTCGGCAATAAACCCTCAGCTTCTTTACAAATCCCACGCAAAATGCTATAATACGGTTATAATAAAACAAGGAGCGTGAAAGGTATGTTTTGCGGAAAATGCGGCTTTAAAATGAAAAACGCCGAAATACCCTGTCCCCGCTGCGGCTGGCAGCCGGTAAAAACGGACAGGACGCGGACGGCTTCTGACAGCGGCTCAAACGGTTTTGCCGGATACGAGGTCGCGGATATCCCCGACCCTCAGCCGCCGCGCAATGAATATGTCAAGCCTGCGGTGCCTAATTACTACACCCAGCCGCAGGATAATTATCAGGACGACGCGCGGATTCCGACGGCGTATCGCGCAGCGCCCGAGAAAAAGGATCACAGCAAGGCGATAATCATCACGCTGATCTGCATAGCCACGGCGCTTATTATCGCGCTGGGCGTGGTTTTCGGCGTCCGTTATTTCGGCAAAGCCCAAAATGGCAGCGCCAAAGACGAGAACAGCGAGGAATACCGCATCGAAAGGGCAGAGGACGAGATCCTCGACGGCAATTACGACGAGGCGCTGAGCAGGATCGAGGACATCCGCACCGAGCAGGCGGACGCTATGCGCAAATTCGTCAGCCTGAAACAGGCGGTCGACAAATACCAAAGCGTCTACCACGCCGATGAATTTGTAACCTCGGTCAACACCTCGGACAGCGCCGCCGACCTGATCGACAGCTTTTCTAAGCTGCCCTCCGACCTTCCGCTGCCGGAAAAGCTCAGGGCAAAATACGACCTCTACCAAGCGCGCCGTGATGCCATGCAGAGCTGCGCCGTCGATACCGATGACCTTGCCGCCGCTCAAAAATGCGTGTGGGATTTCAAGCAGCGCAAGGAGGGCGCGAGCTTCACGGTGTCCGACCTGAACAACGCGATCGGCGTTTCGGAGCCTGCGGTGCAAAAGCTTGAGGCTGTCCTCAAAAGCGACAGCTATATCGGTTTTGCCGCGACCGGCTGTCCTGCCGTCTCTACAATGCAGTCGTTTTTCGAAATAGTTTCAAATCAGGTGAGTCAGGACAAGTTCGACCGCGATAATTATGTAAGAGACGGCTTTTCCTACTCAAATCTTAAGCTGACGGGTACCGTCGCGAATTACGACGCCTCTGTCGGAACGGGGCTGAAATCGCTGCAGAACGAAAGCGATATCCAAAACAACGCCGACGCGCTTTCCGTCAAGCTTAAGGCGGCGTGGACAGCCTATGTATTCGAGATCGTCTGACATATCGCTGACAACACAATAACAAAACCCCTTTCACCGCATAGAATGTGCTGATGAAAGGGGTTTTTTTATGATAACATATGAAGAACGCATTTCGGGTGATTCGCCATTTAAGCCCGAGCTCGACAGCACCATAGCGCAGCACCCCGGCAGAGGGTCGCTCAAGGTGCAGGTCAGCGCTGCGAATCAGAGCTTTCCGATCAAGGACGTGTTTGTGGACATAGCGCTGCTTGCTGACGGCAAGCGCTTCAGCCTGTATCACGACGTCACCGACAGCTCGGGCATCGTCAACAAGATCGTTCTGCCGTGCTGCGCGGGCGAGGAGAACAACAGCCCCGAGACCGCCGGCAAAAACGAGCTGACCTATCTTGTGTCGCTGTTCCACCCTTCCTTCCGCGAGGTGGTGGATTTTCCGGTGACCGTGCGCGACCGCTATGAGACGATCCTGCCCGTGGCGCTCGAGCCGCTGATGAAAGGATCGGAGGCGTGACCATGGCGGCTGTTACACCCGTTGTCCCTCAGTATATCACCGTGCATCTCGGGCGGCCTAACACGCCCGCGCCGAACGTAACGGTGCCGTTCACGGATTATATCAAAAACGTCGCGTCAAACGAGATCTATCCCGGCTGGCCTGAGGCAGCGCTGCGCGCCAATATCCTTGCGCAGGTCACCTTCGCGCTCAACCGCGTATATACGGAGTTCTACCGCAGCCGGGGCTATGATTTCGACATCACCAACAACACCTCGATCGACCAGAATTACGTATATGGCGGCGAGGTCTATGACAACATCAGCCGCATCGTCGACGAGACCTTCAACAACTACATCGTCCGAACCGGCAGGGTAGAGCCGCTTTACGCGCAGTTCTGCGACGGCTACACGACCTATTGCAACGGCTTGTCGCAGTGGGGAACGGTGACGCTCGCGAACCGCGGCTACACTCCGCTGCAGATCCTGCGCTACTACTACGGCGACGATATCAGCATAGTCTATAACGCCGATGTCGGCGGCAACACCGAGTCCTACAGCGGCACAGCCCTGCGGCGAGGCTCCTTCGGCGACGACGTGCTGACCATCAAGCGCGAGCTGAACCGCATAGCCAAAAACTATCCCGCCATACCCACGGTCAACGAGTATTCGGGCGTTTACGATCTTGAGACCGAAAACGCGGTAAGGGTTTTCCAGCAGGTTTTCAACCTCGACCCCGACGGCGTGGTGGGCAAGGCGACGTGGTACAAGATCAAGCAGATCTACGCGGGCGTAAAGCGGCTGTCCGAGATCACGGGCGAGGGTCTGGCGCTGTCCGAGGTCGAAAAGCGCTACACCCGCAGGATGCAGATCGGCGACCGGGGCGTGGATGTTGAGGCGCTGCAATACTATCTGGCGTTCCTCGGATATTTTTATCCCGAGCTGCCGCCGATCCCGATCACCGGCTATTTCGGCGAGCTGACCCGCGACGCCGTATTCACCTTTCAAAACAACTACGGCTATCCCGTGACGGGCGTTGTGGACGCAAATGTTTTTTACGCGATCGAGCGCGCCTATCAGGAAGCCGTGAGCGACCTGCCGCCGAGCTATCAGACCGCCATCGGCGAGCCTTATCCGGGGCGCTTCATCATCGAGGGCGACCGCGGAGAGAGCGTGCGGATCATCCAGCGCTATCTAAACGTCGTGGCGCAGGGCAATTCGAGCATTCCGCAGATCGCGGTCGACGGCATTTTCGGACCGCGCACCAAGGCGGCTGTCATCGCGTTCCAGCGTTCGCTCGGCTTCGAGCAGAACGGCGCGGTAGGCCCGGCGGAATGGGCTGAGCTGGTCATCAGAGGCAACCGCCTGTAAGCAAAAAGAAAAAATATTTTTTATAATTCCGAAAAAGAACCATAAATCCCGCATGATGGTATAGAATAGTCTACGGTAAATTTCATACCTACGTGGGGGTATAGCTCAGATGGTAGAGCGCTTGGTTCGCATTCAAGAGGTCAGGGGTTCGATTGACCCCCTCAGTCCCCCTATTAGGGGGCAGAAACAAGACCTGACCCTACAGTGCAATTAATTACAACAAAAGGGGTTGGCTCATACTCATTACGATGGGTTTTGAGCCAATCCCTCAAATTAATAACAATCCCTGCTTTTGGTTCGTTTCCGTATTATGCTCTGCTTTATGGGTTTCTGATCCCGTATTTTTCTTTTTCGGCGTCGGTCAGTGTTCGTGGCTGTCCGAGCTGCCGCGTCATAGCGTCCCTTACGACCGACTGCAGCTTTTTTCCGCCCGAATAAGTATAGGAATTTTCTTTGCAGGGGATTTCCAGTGACGGGTTTACGACGCGCCCTTCAGAGAGCAGCAAGCCGGTCGCCGAGATTTCGCAGATTTTTTTCATTGTGGTGACGTCATATATCTCGGAGCTGTCGCTGTTTTCGAGCAGCACGTATTTTCCGTCGACCGAGCACATGCCGGAAAGGTGCATATCCGCGCTGTCTGACGCAAGCTCGCCTGTCTTTTCCATCGCGCCGTCCGCATATTTGTAGAGGCTGATCGTACCCGCGTGAGATATCGCGGAGCCGTCAACGATATTTCCCGAAACAAATTTCTCGGCGATGAGCAGCTTTTTTTCGGGCTCATAAATAAACGCCTTTGAGTATGGGATACCTGTGATCTGTTTGCCGTCGGACGCCGCGAAGACGCCGCTGAGGTGACGGGGATGGGTCATTTGAATGCCGTCTTCCTGCTCGGCGAAGAACAGCAGACCGTCGTCGCTGATGCTGCTTCGCCACGGAACGCTGCTGTTGCCGCATCTGCTGAAATACAGCGCCGTTTCCGCGTTGAAAACGCCGTTTTCTTTTTTCAGCAGAATGCTGTCCGAGCCGGTCGAAACCAGCATCAGGTCGTTATAAAGCTCGACATGTGAAAGATACGCCGATCTCGGTTTGCCAAGCTTGCCGGTGAAATCGATTTTTTGCAGCAGCTCGCCGGTTTCTGCGGAGTATAGACAGACCTCATATTCGCCTCTATCCGGTCCGACCGCCACGGCAAGCGTGCCGCAGTCCTCGTCCATCGAAACGGCGAATATGTTTTCGGGAGCGTCCGACTGCCATTTCAGCACTTCCTTTCGCGCGCTTAAGTCATACAGCGCGAGGGTACCGTCCGGCTTTACATAGAAAACGCGGGTCATAGCGGTGTCGCAATAGCAAAGGAAGGATTGGCTCTTGCTTGAGGTATAGAGCGGGGCGCTGAGCGCGACGGCGCTGCTTTCGGGCTGTGTCATGTCGCAGATGAGCATTTGCACAGGCTCTTTTCCGCCGTAATACCTTTCCATGCTGTCGCCCGACAGGGTGAAAAAGAATCTGCCGTTCGGGCTGATACGCGAATAAAAACGGTTTTTGCAAATGGCGCCGTAGTCTTCATTAAGGGTGTAGACCGATATGCTCTCACCGTTCAATCCGAAGCAGCAGCCGGTTTCGCTGTCATAATACAGCCTTCCGTCGGCGGAGTGAAGGATATCTCCGGACTCTTCCGAGAAAATAAGCGTTTTGGGAGCGTTGTCGAGCGTGCATTTCAGCAAGCCGAATTTTTGTCCCGGCTGGATGCCCGCCACGGCATAGCCGTTTTTTGCGGCTTCGTCGCAGGCTGCCTTTTGCGCTACTGAAAGCTGTGAGGAATAGCTGTCGATCGCTTTCATGCCGGCGGCTACGGAGCCTTCGACAAAGACCTTAAGATAGTAGTTGGAATCGTCGTGGGATCCGCAGATATAAAGCAGGCGGTCGCGTGTTTCCTGCGGAAGCTCCTCATTGATTTCGGCTTTTCCGTTTTCCGGGAAGCTGACTTCAAAAATACGCTCGTAGTTGTCGAAGTCAACAGCGTAGCAAACGCCGTTTTCCCAGCAGACGTTCATATTTGCGGAAGCTGCACGCCGACGGCTGTTTTCAACCGTTCCAAGCTCTTCTCCGGTCTTGGTGCGGTAGAAAACGACGACGTTTTTGCTGTTTTTCACCATGGAGGACGCGGCGATCGACGCGTCGGGAGAAAAATACACCTCGCTGCCCTCGCAGCTGAATATCCTTTCGCCGGTGGAAATATCATAAAGAAATGTTTTTGATCCGTCCGAAAGCGCGAGAAAGCTGCCGCCGCAAACGCGCAGGTTGTCCTCAACGACAGAGGTTAGAGAGTCGGAGAATCTGAGCTGGAGCAGATTGTTTTTAAGACCCGTAAGATAGGACTGGGCGGCGCTCTCAAAGTTCTGCCTTACCTTTTCGGGCACATCTTTTTCGTCCTCAAACATATTGTATGCGTGCTCAGCGAGCAGATAGGCAAGCGCGGGATCGCCGTTTTCCGCCTTGGCAAGCGCTGAAACACGTTCCGCCTCGGTTTGTAGCGCTTTGAGGTTTGTTTTGCGCACCTGAATATTCGACGTGCTCAGCCTTTGCTGAGAGTAAACAAAATACGTCAAAAAGCCCGCCAGCAAAACCGCGGCGCAGGAGCACCCGATCAGCAGCTTTTTGTTGCGTTCGCGCTTCCTTCGCTGATAAAGGTCGTCAAAGCGCATCCCGAGAATCGGCGCGGCGATCCGCAAATACTCCGTTTTGCGCAGTTTTTTCAGCTTTTTTGAGATGTCGCCGGCGCGGACATCCGCCGCGAGCGGCTCGATCTCCTCAGGCGTTTCCGTCACGCTCCCGTCCGGCAAAACCGTTTTTTCGGTTTTGAAGCGGAGCGCTTCCGGAAACGATTCCTCCGGCTCGCCGTCGGTAAGCAGCGGGATTATATGAGTGTTGGTGTTCCCGTGCAGCTCGCGGAAGATCCTCAGCTCTTTCATGCACCATTTTGAGTCCTTGAGCTGCGGCGAACATATTATGATAAGATAATCGGAGTTTTGCAGGGCATATTCGATATCCTTTGACAGGTTTTCGGAAACAGGAAGTTCGCTTTGATCCCGAAAAACGCGCAGCGGCCGCGATTTTCCGTTCACCGCGCCGCGCTTTTTCAGCCGCTCAAGCAGCCGCTGCAGCCTTTCCGCGATCTTCATGTCGTCCGGCAAATGGCGGTAGGATATAAAAGCGTCGTAAAAATACTCTTTTTCCATAAAAAACTCCTTTGTTCTGAATCAATGATAATCTCAACTTTCAAGCGGGGAAAAGGCTTGATAAAGAGCAATGGTCGAGCAGATTGAAAACGATACAAAACCTTTGTCTGC
>ONHJ01000119.1 GCA_900317595.1 uncultured Eubacteriales bacterium
GCGAAGCGACCCTTAACTGACTACTAACAACTGACTACTGACTACTAACAACTGACAACCGACTACTAACAACTGACAACTGACTACTAACAACTAACAACTGCAAATAACATACTCTCTTGCATTTTGTTCCGATCTGTGTTACTATATAATCAACAAAAAATTCATAGAAATCAGGTGATTATATGGTTCATTGTCCAACCTGCGCCGCTCCGATGCGCTTTGACATACCGACGCAGCGCTGCGTTTGCGGACATTGCATGAACAGCTTCGACCCGCAGCAGCTCAACGACAATATAAGCGAGGACGCCAAGACCGAAAACTGCTTCGAGACCTTCGTCTACTCCTGCCCTAACTGCGGCGCCGAGCTGATGACCACCGACAAAAACGACGCCGTCGGCTTTTGCCCCTACTGCGGCGGCGCGTCGATGATCTATGACAAAATGCGTAAGGAATGGCTGCCCGAGAGCATTATCCCCTTCAAGATCACCAAGGAGGACTGCAAAAAGGCTTATGTCCGCGAGGTAAGGCGCCACCCGTTCGTTTCGCGCAAGTTCCGCAATCCCAAGCTGATCGAGGGCTTTCGCGGCATCTATATGCCCTACTGGGATTACGAGGAGCACGTTAAGGGCGAATGTGCGGTCAAGGCTGACGGCGAGGAAAAATATGTCGGCCATAACGACTATGTGACCGATCACTATGAAGCGCGATTTGACGCGGACGCCGTTATCTCGGGCTTTTCTCACGACGCCTCGGTTTCCTTTGACGACCACCTCAGCGAAAAGCTCGCGCCCTATGACCACAGCGGAAAGCAGCCCTTCCACCCCGCTTATCTCGACGGCTTTTACGCCGAGTCGGGCGATTCCGACGCGCGAAACTACACCGAGCTCGCGGACAGCACGCTCTCGGATTATCTTGAGGACGAGCTGGCGCTGGAGCTGGAAAAGCAGACGGAAAACTCGCGCATGACGCTCGATATGGAAGAATCGACCCTTCCGCGAAAGGTCAAGGTCTGTGAGCGCGGCATGTATCCCGTTTGGTTTATGAGCTACCGGCGCGGCAAAAAGATCACCTACGCCGCCGTCAACGGTCAGACCGGCAAGGTCGCGGCAGACCTGCCTCTCAGCCCGCTGAGGATACTGCTTGCGGCGCTGGGCATCGGCGCTGCGCTGTTTGGTCTTATATTGCTGTTTATGCAGCTTCTGCCGAGCATAAAGGGCAAAACCATGCTGGGCATCAGCATCGCCGTGTCGCTTTTCGGGGTATATGTGCTGCAGCACTCGCTGCTGCAGTCCGTCGGCAACGCCGTCCGCAACGAAAAAATATTCTGGCCGAAATCCTTGCGAAATCCCGATTTCAATATCGGCAACCTGTCGCTTACGGCGATCGGCGCCTTCGCTTTGACGATCGTCGGCGTGATCGCCTACACCTCCGACTCAAGCTATGAGCATTTTTGGGGCACCGTTGGCGGGATAGCGGCTATAATCGGCGCGGTTTTCCTCGTCTGGAAGTCGCTGAACCAATCCTCATACCTCGGCAGGCTTAAGGTGATGCAGATCAAAAGCGAATCCAAGCTGCGGCAGGCGATCGTCAGCGACAGCAAGCGGTTTTTGAAGATCAACACCTTCATAAAGCTTGCGCTGTTCATACTTATCGCGCTGGGCGTCGGGCTTTTCCTGCTCGACCTTCCCAAGCTTTCGGTCTACTACATCTACTGCGTCGTCATCTCCGCCGGGCTTTTCGCCTATTCGGCGGTGGAGATCGCTTTTCAGGCGAAGCTCGGCGAGCGCGAGCTGCCGCAGTTCAAAAAGAAGGGGGCGCTGTATGATGAAAACTAAAGCGCCCGCCGGTGTCGTTGCGCTGCTGCTGACGCTGCTGCTTCTGCTCTCGTCAGCGCCGCTTTGCGCCGGCGCCGAGGAAGCCGTGACGCACAAGGTGACCGTGCTCGACAACGCCGGGCTGTTCACCGAGGAAGAGACCTCTGCGCTGAAAAAGGATATGCAGTCCCTCATCGAATACGGCGACGTCTTCTTCTACACCTCCGACGAATCGAAGGAGGAGTTCGAGATCCACTCCGAGAGCAAGCGCGCGCCGTTCGACAGCAGCGACACGATATTCTTTGTCATCCTGATCGAGCCGTTGGAGGAAGCCTCAAAGCCCGAAGACGCCGAGGACGAGAACGAGACCTTCACCTACTACATCTACGCCTCACGCCCGCTCCACGACAAGCTTACCGGCGAGCTGATGGATCCCGTTTTTGAAAAGCTGAACAGCACGCCGTCGAACAGCTACGGCGATTTCGCGCACAACGCGGTCGTCTATACCGACAGGGCGCTTCGCGGAGAGCCGCTTTCGGTCGAGAGCGTTTACCAAAATCCCGACACAGGATTTGAGGCGCGTGTCCTTGACGATATCGACCTGCTGAGTGAAAGCGAGGAAGCCAAGCTGCTCGAGGACATGAAGCCGCTGACCGAATACGGCAACACGGCGTTCTGGTCGACTCAGGAAGACACCTCGAATGAGATAGAGCAGGCGCGCGTCAAGCGCAAGGCGCTTTATGAATTTAAGAGCGCGAGCGTCTTTGTCATCAACATGAACCCGTCCGTCCGCAAGCTGACGATCCAGTCCTACGGCAAGATGTATGAGGTCATCACCGATTCGCGCAGCCGCTCCATCACCCAAAACGTCAGCAAACACGCCGCAAACAAAAAGTATTATAAATGCGCCGAGGAAGCGTTTTCGGAGATGAAGACCCTGCTTGAGGGCGGTCAGATCCCCGAGCCGATGAAATATTTCAGCTACGCGGTGTTCTCGCTGCTGCTAGGCGCGCTGATAGCGATAATCCTCGCCTTTTCGCGCCTGTTCAACCCCATGCTCCAAACGAATCCCGAGCCGGCGCGCATGCGCGTCAACAAGCGGATAGCGCCGAAAGGGGTCAATTTTGTCAAGACCGGCTCCACCACGGTACACCGCGAGTCAAGCTCGTCCTCAGGCGGCGGCGGATGCGGCGGCGACGGCTGCGGCGGCGGCGGCGGTGGCTGCGGCGGCGGCGGAAGCTCGTCGTTCTGACCCATGGAGCAGAAGGAATTGAAGCCGTTCACGCTGCAGTGGCACATCACTCACCGCTGCAATCTGCGCTGCTCGCACTGCTATCAGGACGACTACAGCGCCTTTACGAGCCGCGAAGCTGTTGAGGACGTGCTGCGGCAGTATGAGGAGCTGCTGCGGGCAAACGGCTTCAGGGGCTTTCTGAACATCACCGGCGGCGAGCCGCTGCTGCACCCGGAGCTTTTTCCGCTGCTGGAACAGGCGCAAAGGCTCGGCATGGTGACCGCAGTGCTGACCAACGGCACGCTTATCGGCGAAAAAGAAGCGAAAACGCTGAAAAGGCTGGGCGTGGACTATGTTCAGGTCAGCCTTGACGGCACCGAAAAAACGCACGACGCGATAAGAGGAAAAAACAGCTTTTCCGACGCCGTTCGCGGCATCTGCGCCCTGCGTGAGCAAGGGATATTCACCACCGTGTCCTTCACCGCCCAGCGGCAAAACTGCCGTGAGCTGAAAAAGCTTGCGCGGTACTGCGGCAGGCTGGGCGTCGGCAAGCTCTGGTTCGACCGCGTTGTCATTCCCGAAGGAGAGGACGGGCAAAGCCTGCGCCTTTCGAAGGAGGAGTTTCAAAGGCTTTGCAAAACCGCCGCCGGGCTGAACAAAAGCAAACAGGTTTCGTGCGCGCGTGCGCTGCAGTTCCTGCCGTGCGAGACCAAGCGAATCTACCGCTGCACAGCCGGGATCAGCCTTTTGGCGCTGCTTGCCGACGGCACCGTGATGCCCTGCAGGCGGCTGCCGATAAAGGCAGGCAGCCTCAGCGAAAGCAGCCTTGCCGAAATCTACCGCGACAGCCCGCTCCTGCGTGAGCTGAGAGCCGCCGATATCCCGAAAGCCTGCGGCGCCTGCGAATACAAAGAGTCCTGCCGAGGCGGCGCAAGGTGCCAAGCCTACGCGAAAACAGGCGATTGGAGCAAAGCAGACCCGGACTGCTTTTTTGAAGCCGAAAGCTGAGGATCGTGTCATCAAGCCCCTCTTTCCCAAGGGGGTCGACGCCGAAGGCGTCGGGGGGTTCCTGCGCCGGGTTTTCTGACAAGGCGCGGTTTGATAGGACAGCACGGCGCAGAAACCCCCTGCGCTGACGCGCTTTCCCCCTTGGGAAAGGGGGACTTCACTTTGGAGCAACGCATTATTCATCGCCGAAGACATGCCGTCAACCTAAGCGCAGAACGCTTTTGTCAGCACCAAGGCTCCCCTGCGTAAGGGGAGCTGGCGCCGCAGGCGACTGAAGGGTCGCGGACGTTGTTTTCTGCGGAAAGCTTCTGCTATCGGAAAGG